>NZ_JBIUVJ010000003.1:0-339931 GCF_044742875.1 Pseudomonas sp. NPDC087817 | reverse complement strand
ATCGCGACTTCCAGTTTGGTGGTGTAGTAGTGCTCTTGGGTGCCTTGAGCCGAAGTGCGGTACCACTGGATAACGATTTCGCTCATGCGCTCGCCCGAGGTCAGAGCGGCTTGCAGCAGAGGCGAAGCCTTGTCGTAGACCTTGGTGATCACAACAGGCTTGTGTACGCGTTGACCGGTTGGCTGACCGGATTGCGGGTCACGCGGGATGATCACGTCGTGGGTGAATGCCTGAACCATGACCTGGTCTTCATGACCTTCCTGGTAGGTGTTGCCAACGGAGTCGGCGGTGAAGGCGCCGGCAGTGATCAGGCCTTGTTTTTCGCCGGTAACCGACATGTACGCTGGTGTTGCCATGGGGGTGCTCTCCTTGCTCAAAAGGACTTACTCGACAGGCACCATTGCCGGTCAGAGTGGCGATGAGCTATCAAACTTCATGCCAGATATTTCGAACCCCTTTCGGATCAATGTTTTGAGCTGGACCCAGCGCATTCCTACGTCGTTTAAACCAAGATAAACAAAGAAAAGTGCGCAACTTCTTGCGCAGTGGTGTGCAAGAAGTTGCGCACTCGTCTGTACAGAACGGATTACGCGGCCTGTAGAGATGTGTCCACATGGTTATCCACATTCGAGTGCGCAAGAAGTTGCGCACATTGGTGTGAGGCCACTATTTGGTTGAGCCTGAATTCTGTGGTGCGTAATGGAGAGCCCCTCACCCTAGCCCTCTCCCAGAGGGAGAGGGGACTGACCGTGGTGTATGGGGGAGGTACGCCGACGTGTGATATCGGGTGGAACTCAGGTTAGAAAAAACGGCTGGTGTTATTTGACTAGTCGTTTTTCTTTGGAGGGTCGGTAGCCGAAATACGAGCTATAGCATTTGCTGAAATGGCTTGGTGAAACGAAGCCGCAAGCGACAAGGACTTCCACCTGTGACAGCTCAGTGTGCTGCAACAACCGCCGCGCTTCGGTGATGCGCAGCTCCAGGTAATAGCGCTGCGGTGTAGTGCCGAGTTGCTCCTTGAACAGACGCTCCAACTGCCGGCGGGATCGGCCGGCGTAAACCGCCAGTTGCTCCAGCTCCAGCGGCTCCTCAAGGTTGGCATCCATCAACTTCACCACTTCACGCAACGGCGCACTGACGCAGATGTTTTCATCCGGTTTGATCCGCCGATACCGCGACTCTTCAAACGCCAGAATGTCTTCGATACCTTCGACCAACGCCTTGCCGTGCAAGCTCTTGATCCAGTCGAGCGCCATGTGGAACGCCCCGGACGGACTCGAGGCCGTGAGCCGGTCGCGATCGATCACGTAAGGCTCGCTGCTGACCTGAGTGGACTTGGCAATTTCAGTCAGGGCCGGGCGATGTTCCGGGTGAATCGCGCAGCGGTAACCGTCAAGCAATCCGGCGCGTCCGAGAAACCACGCGCCGTTCCACAAACCGGCGAGGGAAACGCCCCGCTCCGCCGCCGCCCGCAACAGGCTGGACAACTCATCAGATGCCTTCAGCTCAGTGCGATAACCACCGCACACCACCAGCAAATCCAGATCATCCAATGCCGCAAGATCAATCCGCGCATCCGGGCGAATGACCAAGCCCAGATCACTGATCACCTCACCTTCGCCCAAGCCAAACGTACGAGAAGCAAACAGCTCTGCACGCAACAGATTGGCGGTGATGATCGTGTCCAGCGCCTGGGTAAAGGCCGGCAGCGAAAAGTGTTCGAGCAGCAGAAAACCGGTGCGGGTCATGCGGGCGTCAGCGGATTGCTCATTCAGATAGCGGAGGTTTTTCCCCTTCATGCCTCCGCTGAATTGGCGTCGTTCGATCAAGGTCGGGTCCATCGGTCATGTTGTTATCCGCCGATAGTTGGCCTGATCGAACAAAGAGTCAATCACGCCTGCGGTTGATGGCTGGTCACGCAGTGAATTCCGCCGCCTCCAGCCGCGATTGCATCGATGTTGAGTTGGACAATTTCACGCTGCGGATACAGCTCGGACAACAGGTCAAACGCCTTTTTGTCCGCCGCTTTGTCGCCGAATTCCGGAGCGATGATCGCGCCATTGATCACGAAGTAATTGATGTACCCGGCGGCAAAGTCAGCGTTGTCCTTGTTGAACTTGCTCTTGCGCGGCTTCAGTGGCGGCGAAATCGTGTGGATCTGCAATTTACGCCCGTCGGCATCGGTGGCGTTCTTGAGAATTTCCAGGTGCGCCAGCGTGACCTTGTGATCGTAGGACTCAGGGTCGCTGTCGAGGTTGGCGAGCACCACGCCGGGCTTTATAAAGCGCGCATAGAAATCGACGTGGGCATCGGTGATGTCTTTATTCTTGATCCCCGGCAGCCAGATGATTTTGCGCAGGCCCAGACGTTCCTTCAATTCAGCCTCGACGTCAGCCTTGCTCCAGTCCGGGTTGCGGTTGCTGTTGAGCCAGCTGCTCTCGGTCATGATCCCGGTGCCGTGGCCATCGACTTCGATGCCGCCGCCCTCGCCCACCAGTTCGCTGCGCTGATAGGTCGCTTGCGCATCGTCGGCCACAAGTCGGGCGACTTTCGCGTCTTTGCTGTGCTGCTGTTTGTTGCCCCAGCCGCTGAAGTTGAAATCCACGGCACCGAGCCCGCCCTTGTCGTCGATGACGAAATTGGCGCTGATGTCGCGCATCCAGATGTCATCGAGTGCAGCGGTGACATAAGTGATGTTGCGTGTGCCGCAGAATTCTTCGGCGAGGCTGCGCTCGTTCTTGCGGCAGAACACGGTGACCGGTTCAAACCGGGCGATGGCGCGGGCGACGCGGCCGAGGGCTTCCTGGACGTCTTCGGTGAAGTCTTCCCAGATGGCATCTTGCGCGCCGAAGGCGATGTAGGCGCGCTCGTGTTTGTCACCCTCGTCGGGCATGAACCAGCGGCCCTGCGCAGCCGCGAGTACGGTGCGTGGCGACAGGCCGAGGCCCATCACTACTGCACTGACACCGGCAACCACCGAGGCCTGTTTGATGAAATCGCGACGAGTCGTCATGTGCACGTTTCCTGAATATCGGTGAAGGCCGGCGCTTGCTCGCCGGCCGTGAATCATTGGCGGGTGGCGGTTTTGAATTTGGTCCAGGTGCGCATACGCGCACGCATGTCGGCCTGGGAAATGTCCTTGCCGGTAATCAACCGCGCATAGGTCGCTTCGTCGAGGTAGATGTCCGGGTTGTCGCGCATCACCGCATCGACCCCCGCCCGCGCCTTGGCGCTGGAGGTCGGGTAGCCGGTGGCGTTGCTGATCGCGGCCATGTTCTGCGGGCGCATGACGAAGTTGATGAACGCGTAGGCGTATTCCGGGTGTCGGGCGTCGACGGGAATGGCCATGGTGTCCATCCAGATCGTCGTGCCTTCACGCGGCACTCGGTACTGGAATTTGGTGTGCTTGCCGGCGCTGTCCGAGGTGCGTTGCGCCTGGGTCATATCGCCGCTGTAACCGAGGGACAGGCACAGATTGCCATTGACCAGATCGGTCACCGGTTGCGACTGGAACTTGCGAATGTAAGGCCGCAGTTTCATCAGCAAATCACTCGCTGCCGCCAGATCCGCCGGTTTGGCGCTGCGCGGATCGCGGCCGAGGTAATTGAGTACGACGGCGAGCACTTCGTCCGGCGAGTCGATCACCGAGATACCGCAGTTGGCGAAT
Organism: Pseudomonas sp. NPDC087817; assembly: GCF_044742875.1. NCBI lineage: Bacteria > Pseudomonadati > Pseudomonadota > Gammaproteobacteria > Pseudomonadales > Pseudomonadaceae > Pseudomonas > Pseudomonas sp. NPDC087817. The sequence goes on along the minus strand of NZ_JBIUVJ010000003.1, from coordinate 336,264 downwards.
TTGGCCGCCAGTTCCGGTTTGAACAGCATGTCCAGACTGTTGACCGGCGCATCGGCCATGCGCTGTTCGATCTGCTCCTCGTTGTAGGTCAGGCCGATGGTGCCCCAGGTGTACGGCACCGTGGCTTTTTGCGAGTGCTCGTAGTGGCTGCGCAGTTTCTGCAAACCGGGCTCGATGTCATCCATTGCCGTCAGCTTCGCTTGATCCAGCGGCATCAGGCTGCCGGCGCGCACGAGGCGCTCGGCCACGGTGTCGCCGGGGAAGATCAGGTCGTAACCGCTGCCGCCGGACAGCATCTTCGCCTCTAGCGTTTCGCTGCCATCGAGAACGTCGTAGATCACCTTGATCCCGGTTTCGGCGGTGAAACGGCTCAGGGTGTCTTCGGCGAAATAATCGGCCCAGTTGTACAGCCGCAGGGTCTTGTCTTCGGCATGCAGTGACGGCATGAAGCAGGTCAGTGCCAGGCCTATCGCGCCGAGCCAGCGTTTGTGGTGGGTAACCATAATCAAACCCCTTGAGTGTTCCAGCGTGCATGGAGGTGCCGACCGTCCTGACTCAGCAGCGGCCCGTACATGTCCGGGCGACGATCGCGGTAGATGCCCCAGTTCAAACGCTCTTCGCGCATCGCGGCCAGATCGACGCTGTGCAGCAGCACGCCGGTGCTGTCGCGGTCGGCTGTGGCGAACAATTGGCCCTTGTGATCGCTGATGAACGATGAGCCGTAGAAGCTCATTTGCAGGCTCGGATCGGTCGTCGCGACTTCTCGGCCAACTCGATTCGATGCCACCACCGGCAGCAAGTTGGCGGCGGCGTGGCCGCGCATGGTCATCTGCCAATGGTCGCGGGAATCCAGCGTCGCGCAGCCCGGTTCAGAGCCGATAGCCGTCGGGTAGAGCAAGACTTCCGCACCCATCAACGCCAGGCACCGCGCCGTTTCCGGGAACCACTGATCCCAACAGATGCCGACGCCGAGGAGGCCAAACGCGGTGTCCCAGACTTTGAAACCGGTGTCGCCGGGGCTGAAGTATTCCTTTTCCTGATAGCCAATGGCGTTGGGGATGTGGGTCTTGCGATACACACCCAGCAGACGCCCGTCAGCATCGGCCACGCTCAGCGAATTGAAGTAGGCATTGCCGGCCTTCTCGAACCAGCTCAGCGGCAGCACCACACCCAGCTCACGGGCCAGCGCGGCGAAACGAGCCAGCACGCGGCTGTCGCGATACTCCTCGGCCAGCGCCATGTGCTTATGGCTTTGTTCGATGCAGAAGTACGGCGTGGCGAACAGTTCCTGCAGCAGGATGACTTGCGCGCCCTTCCCCGCAGCTTCCCGCACCAGACGTTCAGCCTGATCGAGGTTGCCGGGTAAGTCCCAGGTGCACGACATCTGGGTGGTGGCGATGGTCAGTAGCGTCATCGCTCAACCCTCCAGAGGCCAGGCTGGCTGCTGTTGGGTAATGCAATGCACACCGCCGCCGCCATGGGCCAGATTATTGATCCGCACCGGCACCACTTCACGACCGGGGAAGGCTTGCTTCAGTACTTTCGCCGCAACGTGGTCGGCCTCGATACCGTAGGCCGGCATGATGATCGCGCCGTTGGCGATGTAGAAATTGGTGTAAGAGGCGCAAAACACTTCGGCCTCGGTGTCGACCGCCTCGGAGGCTTCGAACAGTTCGATCAGCTCGAATTTACGGCCCTGGGCGTCGGTCGCCAGTTCCAGCGCGCGACGGTTTTCCCGAGCCACTTCGGCATACACCGAGCTTTGGTCATGGGTCGCATCCACCAGCAGCACACCCGGACGAGCGAAGGCGCACACGCCATCGACGTGGCCATCCGTGACGTCGCCAGTGACGTAATCCGGATCGCCCGGCAGCCAGATGGTTTTCTTCACGCCGAGCAGGCGGCTGAAGATTTCTTCCATCTCGGCTTTGCTCATGCCCGGGTTGCGATTGGGGTTGAGCAGCACCGATTCGGTGGTGATCAGCGTGCCTTCGCCGTCGACATGAATCGCCCCGCCTTCGTTGCTCAGCGGCGTGCCGAAGCATTCCAGGCCCAAGTGATTGAGCGCACGACGCGCCACGCTTTCATCCAGATCATGCGCCGACTTGCCGCCCCAGGCATTGAAGCGCCAGCTGACTCCGGCAAGCCCAAGTTGCGCATGGCAGACAAAGCTTGGACCGGAATCACGGAACCAGCTGTCGTTGACCGCCAACGGGATCAACTCGACGTTCGGCCCGCACAGGGCTTTGGCGCTGGCGATAGCCGAGGGATCGACGACCATTTTTACCCGTTCGAAGCGGGCGATGGCATTGGCCACGCCGGCAAAATCCTGCTGTACCAGCGGCAAGGTCACACCCCAAGCGGATTGCCAAAGGGCCTCGTTATGTGGCCAGACCATCCACGTCGCCGCGTGCGCCACCCATTCGGCCGGCATCATCCAACCGCTGTTTTTAATGTTGTCGTGCTGCATGATAAGCCTCGTCAGTTAAGCTGTTGTGTTCAATGGCACCTATGCTACGGTCCATAAAAACAGCGAACAAACGATGGATTTAGCGCACAACTGATTAGAGGAACTTATCGATCATGCTCAAGCACTGGCCCCCACTCAGCTCGCTGCGCGGCTTTGAAGCCGCCGCCCGGCTGGGCAGTTTTCACAAGGCTGCCGACGAGTTGCACCTCACGCAGTCGGCGATCAGCCAGCAGATCCGCAGCCTGGAGACGTATCTGGAACAACCGCTGTTTTTCCGCAACGGTCGCAGCGTGGCGCTCACCGATGCCGGCAATGATTTGCTCAGCACCACGCAGGCGATGCTGCAGCAACTGGCGGTCGGGATTCGTCGTCTCGGGCAGTATCAGAAGCCCAATCAACTGGTGCTCAACACCACACCGGCGTTCGCCCGGCATTGGCTGTTGCCGCGACTGGGGGCGTTTCGCCGGGAGCATCCGCAGGTCGATCTGTGGATCTTCAGTACCGATGAAGTGCCGGACATGACCACGCAGACCATCGATCTGGCGGTGCGCGACGACATCAGTTCGCAGGCGGAGTGCAGCTTCAAAGTGCTGTATGCCGATCGTCTTTATCCGGCGTGCCATCCAAGCGTGTTGGAGCTGCCTGCCGCGCAACGCACCACATTGCATGGTGAGCGGGAAATGGACTGGAGCCATTGGGCAGTAGAGGCCGGAATCGATGTCGGCCAGCAGGATCAGGGCCTGAATTTTTCCGATCCGGGATTGCTGCTCGATGCCGCTTGTTCAGGTCTCGGTATCGCGCTGGTGAGTCAGTTGCTCAGCCGGCAGGCAAGGGCTGACGGCGTGTTGCAGCCCTTGGTCGAGGACACCATTCGCGGGCCTAACTGGGCACTGCTGACTCACCGTGACAGTGAAAATGACCCGATGGCCCAGCGTTTTACCGCGTGGCTATCGGATCATCTGCAGTCAGCCTGACTTGCGATCAAACGACTGAAAAGGCACCGGCACCGACTCTTTCTTCCAGGCGTCCAAACAGCACGTAGTGCTGATAGCCACTGGAGAAGGAGCCGTTGTGAACGGCCTGTCGGACGTCGTCATTCAATTGAAGGTATCGGGCTTCATCGAAGTTTTCGGCACTGACTTCACCGGCCCGGCCAAGTTGTTCGCTATCAATCGGCAAACCCGCAATGCTGCGCTGCTGGAAATCGATCATGCGATTGATCGCATGACTTTCAAGCGCGCCCTTGCCGGGATACATCGCGTAGATGTGCATCCCTTTGTTGACGCACCGATCGCACATGTCGACGCAGTTTTTCTGGGTGTTTTTACGCTGCATCAACTCGTCGACAGCGATGTCGAGATACTTGCCGACCTGGTATTCGCTTTGATTGAAGATCGTGCAACACAGCACTGTATTGCCGTTGCAGTCGATCACCAGCCAATTGTCCTTGAGCGTGCACGCTTGTTTGTGGAAGTTCTGCACAACATTGACCAGATCATCGTAAGGCGGCAATGCCAGCCTTTTCAGGGTCTCGTGGTCGGTTTCAGTCACCGAAGGATCGTGTTCGACAATGGCCAGCACTTTTTCCAGCGGCATCATCACGGAATAACCCGTGCCGAATGTGAAGCCGAGACGCTCACTGAACTCGCGCATCAGCATTTCTTCTTCGAGGTTGTCCAGATAACGATGGTAATAAACGTCGATCCGGGTATTCAGACCATGCTGCTGCACGAGTTCACTGAGGGTGATCATGTTCTGTTTTACAACTTCGATATCCCCCCCGACATGCCCCTTCGAGTAGGTCTCCTGGTAAAACCCTGAAAGCGAGATCCGAAAGAAACCCGGCTCGGCCAACAAGGCTTTTTCCATGTTTTTGGCCAGGTTCAGGTTAGTGCTGACGCCACTGTTGATGCCCGCCGCATTGATGATCTCGATGAACTCGCCGATCTTTGGATGCACCAGAGGCTCAGTCCAGTTGTAGAGAAAGATAGAGCTGACGCCTTCACGCTTGGCTTTCTCGACGATCGCCCGGAACATGTCGAGCTGCATGGCTTTTTTGTAGTTGAGGTTTTCCGAGTTACCCATCGGACAAGAGGGGCAGCTCAGATTGCAGGCGCCGACGATATCGATGTACATATTCATGTGAAATTCCTTGAACCCAGAGCTTTTCTGGTCAACGCCTCAGGTCTGCGGGACGCCAGCAGTGTTGGTTATTTGACGGCTTCGGAGCGAGCTAGCAAAAACTGCACCAGTCACTCTCTACGCCATTAACTTCACCACCCAATCGATAAACACTGCTCTCGGAGTTCTGAGGCGCTGCGCCACATCCGACCGTAACCACCGTCGGCGTGACGTGGTTGTACGGCTTCGATTTCGAGATCAAGGTGATAGCCAGGGTCCCCGAAACACACTGAGCTCTCCCGCAGGAGAAACGTGGCGTAAAACATCACCGGCCGTCGTAGCTGGTCTTTGAGCCACCGGCTGCGTATAACCTCGCCGTTTCGTCTACCCTGACTTTGCGCCTGCGCCGATTGCTCAGCACAGGCGCACCGACATTGACGCTCATGAAACGGAGATCTCCATGCTCAAGCGAACCCTGGCACTGACGGCCGGTCTGGCCCTGTCTCTATCCGCACTGGTGACGCACGCCGCTGACGTGTTGAAAGTCAGCGCAATTCCCGATGAAGCCCCGACCGAATTGCTGCGCAAGTTCGAGCCGTTGGGTGCTTATCTGGAGCAGCAATTGGGCATGAAAGTGCAATTCGTGCCGGTGGCCGATTATCCGGCAGTGGTTGAAGCGCTGGCCACCGACCGTCTCGACATGGCCTGGCTGGGCGGTTTCACCTTTGTTCAGGCACGCTTGAAGACTGACGCCACCACCCCGGTGATTCCGCTGGTGCAGCGTGAACAGGATGCGCAGTTCACCAGCAAGTTCATCACCGCCGACCCTAATGTCAAAAGCCTTGCCGACCTGAAAGGCAAGACCTTCGCCTTTGGTTCCGTCTCCTCGACTTCCGGCAGCCTGATGCCGCGTTATTTCATGCTGAAAAATGACGGCATCAAGCCTGAAGCGTATTTCAGCCGCGTCGCCTACTCCGGCGCCCATGACGCCACCGTGGCCTGGGTGCAGGCCGGCAAGGTCGATGCCGGTGTGTTGAACGCCAGTGTCTGGCAGAAACTGGTGGATGCCGGCAAGGTCGACACCAACAAGGTCAAAGTCTTCGCCACCACCCCGCCCTACTTCGATTACAACTGGACGGTGCGTGGCACGCTCGATCCGGCACTGGCGGCGAAGATCAAAAAAGCCTTCCTCGATCTCGACCCGGCCAACCCCGAGCAGAAGAAGATCCTCGATCTGCAAGCGGCAACCCGCTTCATCGACACCAAGCCTGACAACTACAAGGGCATCGAGGAAGCCGCCCGCGCTGCCGACCTGCTGAAATGACGCTTCGCCTTAACCAATGCAGCCTGCGCCACGCCAATGGGGTCGATGCGCTTCGCGGTATCGACTTGCAGATTGGCGTTGGCGAACAGGTCGCTATCATCGGCCCGTCCGGGGCCGGTAAATCGACATTGCTCAATCTGCTGGCCACCGCTCTGCGGCCGAGCAGCGGTGAGATGGAAGTGCTGGGCGAGCGCGCCTGGCACTTGTCGGCTCAAAAGCGGCAACGCCTGCGTGCGCGGATCGGCCTGGTGCACCAGGCGCCGCCCCTGCCGTTGCGTCAGCGCGTGGTAACGGCGGTGCTGGCCGGCAAACTCGGGCAATGGAGTCTGGGCAAAAGTCTGCTGAACCTGCTGCATCCGCTGGACGTGCCCGGTGCCCGTGCGGCGTTGGCGCGTCTGGACCTCGGCGACAAACTGTTCGCCCATTGCCAGCAATTGTCCGGCGGTCAGTTGCAGCGAGTCGGCATTGCGCGTGTGCTTTATCAGGCGCCGGAAATTCTGCTGGCGGATGAGCCGGTATCAGCGATGGACCCGGTGATGGCCGGGCACACCCTGTCGATCCTGTCGCGCCATGCCCGCGAACACAACGTCACGCTGGTGGCGAGCCTGCACGCGGTAGATCTGGCGCTGTCGCACTTCCCGCGCATCATCGGCTTGCGTGACGGGCAGATCCTCTTCGACAGCCCTGCCGATCAAGTCAGCCGAGCGATGCTCGACGCGCTGTACGCCAACGAACAACTGCAATCGCCAGCCGTTGCGCTCGCGCCTTTGACTGTGCAGATCCCACGATGCTGAGAGCCGATTCACGCGATCCCGCCGCCTGGCCACGTTTGCTGCTGACGCTGTTGGCGATTGCTTTACTGTGGCCGGGAATCCAGCTCAGCGAACTGGATCTGCGCGTATTGCTGCCCGACAGCCAGAATGAAATGGGCCGGTTTGTCGCGCAATTCTGGCCGCCTGCGCACGATGAAGCTTTCCTGCAGTTGCTGTTCAAAGCCACCTTGCAGACTTTGGCAATCGCCACCGCTGGCATGGCGTTGGCGCTGCTGTTGGCCGTTCCCGCCGGCCTGTTGGCGAGCCGTGCCTTGTCGCTGTCCGCAGCTTCACGCGGCGGGGTGCCGAGCCGCCTCGGCCGCTTGTTGCGCTGGCCGGTGCGCGGTTTGTTGATTTTCCTGCGCAGCGTGCCGGAGATCGTCTGGGCGCTGTTGTTCGTGCGCGCGGTAGGCCTCGGGCCGGCGGCGGGTGTGCTGGCGATTGCCATCACTTACAGCGGCATGCTCGGCAAGGTCTACGCGGAAATTTTCGAATCCACCGACCAGCGTCCAGCGCATGCACTGTTGCAATCGGGCAGTGGTCGGCTGGCCAGTTTTGCTTACGGCATCCTGCCCAACGTCGCCGCAGAACTGCTGTCGTACACAGTCTATCGCTGGGAGTGTGCGATCCGCGCTTCGGTGGTGATGGGCTTTGTCGGTGCTGGTGGCCTCGGCCAGCAAATCGATCTGTCGATCCGCATGTTTGCCGGCGGTGAAGTGGCGAGCATTCTGCTGACTTTCCTGCTGTTGGTATTGGTGGCCGATCAACTCAGCCGTCTGCTGCGCTGGAGGCTGGCATGAATCGTCTGATCAATCTGTTGCTGATCGCCGGCATTGCTTTGGCGGTTGTTGCTTCGTTCGCTTATCTGAGCCTCGATCTGGGCGAGTTGGGCAGCGCCACCAGCCTGAAGCAGATGGGCGCGTATGTGCAGCGGTTTCTCAGCCCGGACTTGAGCGCCGATTACCTGAAAGCGATTTTCCACGGTTCGCTGGAAACGTTAGCCATGTCAGCGCTGGGCACATTGCTCGCAGCGCTGTTCGGCATCGTCCTCGCCCTGCCCGCCGCCGGGCGTTTCGGCTGGCCGTTGCGCAGTGCTGCGCGCCTGTTGCTCAATGGTTTGCGGGCGATTCCGGAACTGGTCTGGGCGGCGCTGATGGTGCTCGCCGCTGGCCTCGGCCCCAACGCCGGCACCCTCGCCCTCGCCCTGCATACCACTGGCGTGCTTGGCCGGTTGTTCGCCGAAGCGCTGGAAAACACACCGCCGCAACCGGCCGAGGCGATCCGCTTGCAGGGCGGCAACCCGATGCTCGCGTTCTGCTACGGCACCCTGCCCAACCTTGCCCCGCAACTGCTCGCCTACGTTCTGTATCGCTGGGAAAACAACATCCGCATGGCCAGCGTATTGGGATTCGTCGGTGCTGGCGGACTTGGGCAAATGTTGTATGTGAGCCTGAGCCTGTTTCAGGAAGCACAGGCGAGCACGGTGATCCTGGCGATGCTGGTGCTGGTGTTTGCGGTCGACTGGTTGAGTGCGTGGAGCCGCCAGCGCTGGGTCAAAGCGTAGGCGGCCGGGCCGGATCAGTTCAGTGAAATGTTGTGTTGAGTGGCGGTGTCGACGTTGATATGGCTCAAACGCCCGTGGAGATCGAACAGCAAGTAATCGGCGCCGACACAACGCATCTTCACACCTTGCACAGGCCATTGCAGAGTGGCGCAGAGACGGTCGCCAGGAAGGTGGATGAAGTGCCAGCGCATATCCTGATCGACGGTCAGGTATCTGATGACCAGCCATTGGCCCTGCAAGTAAGCATCCATCAGATCGATTTCATAAAGGTCCAGCCCGGGCAAGCGATAGTTCTTGCGCCCGTCAGGCCACGCCAGCTCAAGAACATTCCCGGCAACATTAAGATGTGCCTCGATCACTCGGCCATCGGCGTCGAGCAGCCGGAAATTGTCCGCGGGCATGTGCGGCAGTAAATCCCGGCTCATCAACCGACGCTCGGGCAATCGGTAATGCCACAGGTACGTACCTTTCTCCCCAGCGTTCAACCACAGATATTCGTTGTGCGCGTCATCGTTCAGGCCACCGACGTGAGCCGGCAAATCGCTGACATGCCACAGCGTTTCGAATCCATGGTCGACATCCACCACCCGCACCTGCCGCCCCCGGCCGAGGGTCCAGGTCAAACCGTCGAATGACCGGGCGAACACATCGAACATTTGCACGCCCAGGTCCGTCCCGCTGCGCGTGACCAGATCGAGTTTGCTGATGCGCCAGACATCATCGCGGCGGGCCAGCACCAGCACGACCTGACGGTCATGGGCCAGCACGATGTTGTGTGCCGGCACCGAAAAATGACACAGGGTCTGGCCGTGCGCATCGATGACCACAGCTCCCGCCTCGCCCAACGCGAGTAAGTAACGCCCCTCCTCCAACGGCACCGCGTCGAGAATCTTGCGGTTGCCCATTAACGGGGCTGTCCATTCAAGTGGCTCACTCACCTTCGACAGCGGGACGCTTGCGGCGAGGGTCGGCAACGCCCCCGGCAGATCGGCCTGCAACAACTTGTCCTTGCTCATGCTGACCAGTGCCTGCAATTGCTGATGCGACAAGCGCCCATGGCCGTCGATCTGGTCGGCCAGCACCGCGTGCACGATGGCACCGGCCAGCCATGCCAGTGCATTCACGTGCGTCTTGTGCTGCAACAAAATCTCGGCCAATGCCGCGCGCTCGGCGTGGCGCGCCGGATCATCGCGCAGTTGCTCGACCCACTCGGCATACGCCTGCAAGGTATCGGGCAACAGCGCGGCCCGTTTGACCAATGCGCCCAACGCCAGCGCGCCTCCCGCCGCTTCGGCATCCAGCAGCCACTGGGCGGCGCGTTTACGCTCCGCGCTCAGTGGCCAAATCACTTCGACGGCTTGCAGCCAGAGGCCCTTGCGGGTCAGCGATTCGGCCCATTCCAGACGCAAACGGTCGGCGCTCTCTGGCCACTTGCCTTGCAGCAATGTCACGGCGGCGGCAAACGCATTGTCACGTCGGGCGACCAGCAAGGCGCGCTGCCAGTTATCGGCCAGACACAACAACCGTACGATCATCGCGGATGGCATATCCCAGGCCAGCGCGAGGTCGGCGGCTTGTTGCAAGCGGCCGTGCTTCTCCAGATAGTCGAGCGACTCCTGACGCACCTTGAGCAGTTCGGCGAGCACGAAGACGGCTTCTTCAATGCGGCCCGCGCGATCAAGGCGCTCAAAGGTCTGCCGGTAGACCTGCCGCAGATGCGCTTCCATGTCGTGTTCGAACCGGATCGAGCGCGTGGGCCCACGGCTGTGGTCGATCATCAGATCCTGACGTCGCTGCGGCGTACCGAACGATTGCTCGCCGCTGCTTTGCTCGCTGCCCAATGGAATCGCGTGACGCAGCGCCTCTGCGAAATCGCCGTCCTCGAACATCTCGAGCATGCGCCGCATGTAAGCGGCTTGGCGCTTGCCATACAGGGCCGAGAGGCGCGAATTTTCAGTCAGGCGTGTCACCCAGCGCCGCCAGCGCGAGGGCTTGGCTTTGGCCGGTGTGGCGCGGGGTTCAATACCTGGTTCGGCGGCGCGGGGTGCCGCAGGCTGCACCGGCACCGGCCGGCGCAACACGTGGCGCAACCCGGCCAATATCAAGGTCAGGGCAATACCACCGATCAATGTGCCGACCACGATGCCGCTGATTTGCACCGATACCGGCGTCGCTGTCTTCGCCGGCAAGCCTTGCAGGCCAGGATTTTGCCCCTGCGACCCCATCCAGAAAATCGCTATCAGAATCACCAGGGTCACGCTGAGCTTCAGCCACGGCAAAGGCGTATCGGCCGATTGCGTCCAGCCGGTTTCTTTCGCCGTGACGGCTTGATAGACCGGCCCTTTCGCAGCTTTTTGCTGGCGATCAAGCAAGGCCTGCATGACCTGTTCCTGCTCGGGACTGACCGGACGCAACGCGTCGCCGAGAATTTCCCGAACGTCGGTGACCACGGCCACGGGTTCAAGCACTGGCTCCGGCAGCACGTTTCGGCAGTCATAGGTGTCGAGCAAAGTGAGGCCATTGATATCAAGCCAGTCACCCGGTGCCAGGGCCTCGGCATCGCGCAAATATTGGGCACTGACGTGACTGCCGCGCACCAGCCAGATATCGGCGGCCGGCAGGCTGCGCATCTCCTGCGGATCGAGCAGCGCCGAACACAGTGTGTTGCCTTGGCGAATCAGCGGCCAACCGGTCAATGCCTCGCATTGCACGGCGATGGGCTGGCGAAAGCGCAACAAATCGCCGTCGGCGAAACGGTAGGCCCGGGCCTCGGTTTGCCAGTGTTCGAGGAGCTGCCGGACGCGTTCGGCCTCGCTGAAACGCTCGGCGGCGAACCACAGGCCTTCAATGTGTTGATGACCGGTCAACAGCGGGCGGCGGATCAACGCTGCGTTATGCTCAAGCATCGCTGCCGTCCTTGTTTTCCGGATGTTCATTACAAATGATCTGCAAACGCAGGAGGCGTTGCGGGACCGCGTACACCAGCAGTTCGCGGGCCTTGGTCAGCACGGCGATCACGCCGCTCAGCGGGCAAAAGCTGTATTTGACGATGGGGGCGGCGGTGGTAAACAACACGCGCTGACCGCCTTCGCAGTACACAGCGATAGCGTGCTGGTTGGGGGCAAGCAACAACAGTGAATAACGCTCGTTGTCCTCTTGCAGCAGGCCGATGCCCTTCCAGCCGGGAGCCAGCACGATGCGTTCGATTTCCGAGGCCGCGCCCTTGGCTGACACCACGCCCCAACTCTCGCACCCGTCGCTTATCCTCAGCACCGCGCAACCGCCAAAGCCCCTGCGCCATAAAGGACTGGCGGCGAACAGCACCTGATCGACTTGATTGGCGAGACCCACCACATGCGCCGCCGTGACATCGCCGTCAGCGTTGACCGAGTGCGTGTGCAATCGATCACCCTCACGACGTGCATACACCACGACGTCATTGTCAACCTTGGCCATGCTCAACACGTCCGCCGCTAAGCGGTGGGTGCGCCGGGTTTTGGGTTTGGCCGGCGTACGGCCGGTTTCCACTACCCAGAACGCCAGATGACCCTGGCCGTCGAGCAGAAACAATCGGCCCGTCGACTTATTGCGCAACCCGGCTACCGGCAGGAGCGAAGCGGTGCCCGGCGGCAGCTTGAGTTCTTCAAGGCCCGGTTTGTCGACCGGTTTCAGCCCGGGCATGCTCCAGAACGTCAATTGCCACTGATCACTCAAAACGGCGCCCAAGGCCTTGCCGTTGAAGGTCGCCGCCAGTGCCGTTTGCTGCGCAGACCATAGACTTTTGCGGATTTCGAGGGGTTTCTTCTGGTTGTGCACCGGTAGCTTGATCACCACCATGCCGGGCTCACCGAGCAGTTTCAGGGCGACATGCGTACCCGCGCTGGAAATCACCGGCTGCAAGGTCAGCGACACTCGCGGGACGCGGCCCTTCGCGGTCGGTGCGGCTGCGACCACTTCACCTTCGAAATGGCCTTTGAGCAACTGCAAGGCCAGGCGCTCATCGGGCATCGGCAAGGTCACGCGCCGAGTCCCGGCTGCTTGCAGATCGACCGACAGACTGCGTCCGTCGAGGCTGCGCGAGACCTGCACGCGATGGCTGCAGGACAGGCCTTCGGTCGCGGGCAAGCGCTGCCCCACCAGCCAGCATTCGCCGACGGGTTCCGGTTGCGCATTCAAGCCGTCACGCCAGGCCTGCCAGTGCCCGGCGTCAACGGTTTTAAAGGTACGGGCGCTGAGCAAGCGTTTGAGCTGTGCAGCGCTGTCGAGCGCATGCAGCTGCGGCGCCTGCTGCAAAATGCCCCAGCGCAGCTCGGCGCCGGCGTCTTTGGCGCGACGTGCAAGGAGGATCAGCAAGGCCATGTGCACCAGACGCGCAGCGCCCAGTTGCAATGGCCCGGCATCGAACAATACGACCATCAAGCGACTGGCCTGATGCGAGCGGTATTGCGGCGCGAGAAACAGATGCTCGCCCACCACAGCCCGGCGCAGAAACTCATCAGGTACTTCGTCGGCCAACAGCCATTCACTCGACAACAACCGCTCATAAGGGCCACGACGTTGCAGATCGGCCAAGCCATCGGGCTCGGGCACGCCGCCCTGCTGTTTGCCGCGCAGCGGACCGAGCAGCGGATCCAGACGCCCGAACAGGTCGGCAAACAGCGGAAGTTGTTCCGGAGCAAACCATTGCAGCCAGTCGCGCCAGGGTTGCAGCGATTCAGGTAATTGCATCAGCGGCCCGCCCAGTAAGCGCCAATGCGCTGCAAATGCTGCGTCGTCACCGGCAACAAACGATCCAGCGGCACCACGGCGGCGGGCTCGCGCCAGAGCAGCAGCGGCGCCCGGGCGAATCGGCTGGACAGCGCCTGCCCCAGCAGGTCTGTCGGGCGGTCGGGCTCCCAACTGGTCGGCAGCCACAGTCCCGGTGCACGTTCGTCCATCGCCGCATACGCCACGCCGTCGACCCACGGCAGATCCGCCGCGACACCGGTCACCACCAATACGTCGCGATTGGCCGTGGCCTGCAGGCGCCCGGCCTGTTCCTCGGGGATCAGCAACAAGCGTGCGTGCAAACGCCGTGCTACGTCGCCCCACGCCACGGCGGCCTGGGGCTCGACCGGAGTCTGCCGTGACTGCCAGGCCCAACTCAGCGGTTTGATCGTCATGCCGCAGACGTCAGCAGACGCGCCACTTGACCGCGCACGTCCTGCAACGACGACGGAATGGTCTGATCATTGAAGTTGGCATCAATCTCACGCAGCAGGCCTTCAAGCAAGGCACTGGCCGGTGGCTCACTGCGCGCCAGATACTCCTCGCCGGTTTCCAGCAAGCGACTGAGCCGCGACAGCGGTTGCAAGGTCGCCTCTTCCACCGCGCTGAACAAATGGCTGTTGCTCGACTGCGCGAAGATCTCGCGCAGCACTTCGCGGCCATGTTGTTGGGTTTCCTTGGTCGGCAGTACATACAGCAGCGGCCACAGGTCCGCCTCGCTGGCTTCAAGTCGCCCGCCAAGCAACGCCGCTGCGGCGATCAGGCGCTGGGATTTGACGATGCGCCGATCCGACAATTGAATGCCGGCCTCGCGCAGACGCCGAATGGCCTGAGCCAGTGCCGGGCGCAAGGCAGTCAGATCGACGTTTTTCAAAGCCTGGCCGAGGGTGTCGAGTTGGCTCAGGCCCAGCAGTTGCTGCACCGGGCGCTGCTCGGACTGCCAGCCACCGGCGAGCATCGCTTCGAGCTGATTGTCTGGCACCGATTCGACAAACAGGTGCAGCAGGAAGCGGTCACCGAATGCCGCCAACGCTTCATCATCCGGCAGACCATTGGAGGCGCCGACACACACCCGCAACGGGCACTGGATCTGCGTGTGGCCACGGCGGAAGCGGCGTTCGTTGAGCACGCCGAGCAAAGTATTGAGGATCGCCGTCGAACCGAGGAAAACCTCGTCGAGAAAGACGATATCGGCTTCCGGCAGCATGCCGCTGACGTCGGTTTCCACCGTGCCTTCGCGCAGCTTTTTCAGGTCGACTGCGCCAAACAGCTCCGAGGGTTCGGTGAAACGCCCCAGCAGGTATTCGAAATAGCGCCCGCCGATCGATTGCGCCACGCGCCGCACCACCGCACTTTTCGCCGTACCGGGTGGGCCGATGACCAGAATGTGCTCCTGCGCTACAGCGGCCAGCACAATCAGCTCGGCCAATTGCTCGCGCCCCACCAGCCCCTCGGTGGCGACCCGCACGGCCTGACGGATTTGCGCGGCAGCGCTCTGCAATGAAGCGTTCATGGACATCTTCCCTGAAAGTGGTTTTTTGATGGGTGGCTGATCGGCTGCTATCGGCCGCCGGCAGTTGATCTTTAATCGACGCCTTTGGCGAGTGGATATCTGCCAGAAGCTGATTATGCTTCAGGAAACCGTGCAGCAATGCGCGGCCGTCAGACTGTGCAGGTTTCACGCGAGAGCAATGCGGCATACGCCACAAGGCCAGAGTGCGATAGCGGTATCGGGGGACTCCGGCCTACGACAATAAGCACGACGGAGAGCACCCATGGCTACAATCGACACAGCATCCACCGGCAGTCCACCCCGCAGCGGCGGCATCACCAAGGAGGAGCGCAAGGTCATCTTCGCTTCGTCCCTCGGCACGGTGTTCGAGTGGTACGACTTTTACCTCTACGGCTCACTGGCGGCGATCATCGCCAAGCACTTCTTCGCCGGCGTCAACGAAACCACCGCGTTCATTTTTGCCCTGTTGGCGTTTGCAGCGGGGTTCGCGGTGCGGCCGTTCGGCGCGATCGTGTTTGGCCGGCTCGGCGACATGATCGGGCGCAAGCACACGTTCCTGATCACCATCGTGATCATGGGTGTCTCCACGGCGATCGTCGGTTTGCTGCCCGGCTACGCGACCATCGGTGTCGCCGCGCCGGTCATTCTGATCACCCTGCGCTTGCTGCAAGGTCTGGCACTGGGCGGTGAATATGGCGGCGCGGCCACTTACGTCGCTGAACATGCGCCACGCAATAAACGCGGTTTCTTCACCTCATGGATTCAAACCACCGCGACCCTTGGGCTGTTTCTGTCGCTGCTGGTGATCCTCGCTTGCCGCACCGCGCTGGGTACCGAAGCGTTCGAAGCCTGGGGTTGGCGGATTCCGTTTCTGCTGTCGATCCTGCTGCTGATCGTCTCGGTGTACATCCGCCTGCAACTGAGCGAGTCGCCGGTGTTCCAGAAAATGAAGGCCGAAGGCAAGGCGTCGAAGGCGCCGCTGACCGAATCCTTCGCCCGCTGGGACAACCTCAAAGTGGTGATCATGTCGCTGCTTGGCGGTACGGCCGGGCAAGCAGTGGTCTGGTACACCGGGCAGTTCTACGCGCTGTTTTTCCTGTTGCAGACGCTGAAAATCGACCCGCAGACCGCCAACCTGCTGATCGCCGGTTCGCTGCTGATCGGTACGCCGTTCTTCGTGATCTTCGGCAGCCTCTCCGACCGCATCGGGCGCAAGCCGATCATCATGGTCGGGTGCATGCTGGCGGCGCTGACCTACTTTCCGATCTTCCATGCGTTGACCCAGTACGGGAACCCCGACGTGTTCATCGCCCAGGAGAAAAACCCGGTCAAGGTGATCGCCAATCCCGATCAGTGTTCGTTCCAGTTCGACCCGGTGGGCAAGGCCAAATTCACCAGTTCCTGCGACCTGGCCAAGACCCTGCTGGCGAAACGGGCGATCCCTTATGAGAACGTGATCGCCGAACCGGGCACCGTCGCGCAAGTGCGCATCGGTGACAAAGTCGTCGAGAGCTTCGAGGGCAGCGCCCTGCCCGCCGCCGACTTCAAGACCCGCAACGACGCCTTCACCGCAACCCTTGGCACTGCACTGAAAGAAGCGGGTTATCCGGAAAAGGCTGACCCAGCAAAAACCAACTATCCGATGGTGTTGCTCCTGCTGACCATCCTGGTGATCTACGTGACCATGGTGTACGGGCCCATTGCGGCGTGGCTGGTCGAGCTGTTCCCGACCCGCATCCGCTACACCTCAATGTCACTGCCCTATCACATCGGCAACGGCTGGTTTGGCGGTTTCCTGCCGACGGTGGCATTCGCGATGGTCGCGGCCACCGGGGATATCTACTACGGGCTGTGGTACCCGATCGTGATTGCGGTGATGACGGCGATACTCGGCACGTTCTTCCTGCCGGAAACCAAGGATCGCGACATCCTCAAGGATTGACCTGACCTCAGGCCGCTGGAATGCGGTCAACCTGTGGGAGTGGGCTTGCTCGCTCCCACAGGGGGTTGGTGTTAACGCGGAACTGGCGTTTTCACCGTCGGTTCGCAGTCGAAAAAAAATCGAACGCTCGTCGCAGTGCTACCTCCAATGTTTACACCCATGGAGGTCAACGATATGAACAGCAACGACGACAAAACCCCGAACGCCCCACCTACCGATACATCGGGCAAACCCGTGAACGTGGTCGAGCGCGATTTGCAGGATCGGGACGATGACACCCGTGCTGTGGACGAGGTCATCACGCCTTCCTCCACCCGCGTCAAAGAGCAGGATGCTGAAGAGCTGCAACGCAAGGTCGATGAGATTGAGCGCAAGGTTGCGGATGGGAATTGAGATTTATGGTGATTGTTGGATTCAACCCCTCACCCCAGCCCTCTCCCCCAAGGGGGCGAGGGGGAAAGGGAGCCGACCGAGTACAGTTCAGAACCTGAGTTCGACTCTAAAGCTCAGTTCGGGTACCTCGAATCGAAAGAACACCATGGTCAGTCCCCTCTCAATCTAGGAGAGGGGAAAGTGAGCCGATCTCTAGTGGGATCAAACCTGAGTTCGGCGCGACAGTTCAGGTCGGTGTATCACGAAAGAACAACGCGATCAGTCCCCTCTCCCTCTGGGAGAGGGTTAGGGTGAGGGCTTCGACGTATTCAGTTTCACCGCCTCTCGAATCAGTGCCACCAAGGCCTTTTCATCAATCTCCTCGCCCTCATGCACATCAATCGCCCGTCGCGTATTGCCTTCAAGGCTTGAATTGAACAATCCCGTCGGATCTTCCAACGACGCACCTTTGGCAAAAGTCATTTTCACCACTGCCTTGTAAGTCTCACCGGTGCAGATAATTCCGCCATGCGACCACGTCGGCACGCGCCATTTCCACTCTTCGACTATCTTGGGGTCAGCCTTGTGCATGATCGCGCGGATCTGTGCCAGGGTTTCACCGCGCCAGTCACTCAGGTCCTTGATGCGCTGATCAATCTGCACTGATGCTGCGATTGCTTCTTCGTTCTTCATGACGTGTCCTCAACGTCTTCGGGTGCAAAAACTCTAGACGGTGATCAGACAGTGGTCGAGTTACCACGCGACAGCGCGCATTCATGAGCCTCGCTCATCAGCTTATGCAGCAATCACCGTATTGTTGAGCGAACACCCGCTATATAGGTTGGCGCATCACTTTGAGGAGAGACGCCATGCCCACCCCGACCAACGTTATTGTCGTCATTGGCGCCGGTTCGATCGGCCAGGCCGTTGCCCGTCGCGTCAGTGTCGGCAAACACGTCGTGCTGGCGGATTTGAAGCAGGACAATGCTGACGCTGCTGCCCGCGTCCTGCTTGATCCCGGTTCAAAGTGACCACCTGCGTGGTTGAAGTGGGCTCTCGCGAATCCATTCAGGCGTTGGTCACCGGCAGCGATTTCCTGATGGATGGCGGCGTTACAGCGACGTACTGGTACGGCGATCTGGCGCCGGAATAAGCAGCGCTTTGGCCAGGCTCAACGCGTTGCCGATCGCGGCGCCGCTGGCGGTGTTGTCGAAGATGCACCAGGTTGCGGCGCCCTCCTCTGAGGCGATCTGCAACGCTCGCGCAATTTGTTGCAGGTACGGCAAATCGTAGGCGCTGTGGTAGATGCGCGGCGAACCGTGCAAGCGCCAATACTTCGTGCCCTGCCAGCCTCTCGGTGAAGCGTCATTGCTGATACGCGAGGGGTCTACCGCCGCTTGGCTGATTTGGTACTTGATCAAAAGCGCTTCGCCGCCGACCCATGATTCGTGGCGCGGCTCCAGCACCACAGGCCCGGAGAAACGCTGGCGCAGTGCGCTGAAAAACCCTTCGGCAACGGCCGCATCAAACGCCAGCGACGGCGGTAACTGCACGAGCAGGCAGCCCAGGCGATCGCCTGATCCGCTGCATTGCCCAAGGAATTCTTCCAGCGCAGCCTCACAGCCGATCAGGCGCAGTTCATGGGTGATGTGTTTGGGGATCTTCACTGAAAAAGTAAAACCGTCCGGCACCGAATCCGCCCAACGTTCGTAGGTCTGTCGGCGATGCGGGCGATAGAACGAGCTGTTGATTTCGACGCTGTTGAATTGCGCGGCATAGCGCTGCAAATGCGTGCCGTCAGCCGGGAATGCCGGCCAATGTTCACGCGCAAGACTCCAGCCTGCACAGCCGATGAAAATCAATTGCCTGCCTCCATTCCAATGTAGGAGCTGCCGCAGGCTGCGATCTTTTGATGTTGTTTTTGAAGATCAAAAGATCGCAGCCGTCGGCAACTCCTACAGGTTTCGCGAGGAAATTCGGGTTATTTTTTGCCGGGCAGTACCGAGCTCAGCACTTGCTTGGCAGCTTGGACGATGATCCCGGCCTCATCCGGATCGCCCTTGAGCAAGGTCGTGGCGAATTTCTTCGCCTGCTCAAGCTTGATGTGCGGTGGCAGCGGCGGCACGTCCGGATCGGTCTTGAATTCGATCAGCACCGGAACGTCCGAGGTCAATGCCTGCTCCCAGGCCGCGGCGACGTCCTCTTCGCGATCAACAAAAATACCCTTGAGGCCGATGGAGATGGCGAACAGGTGATACGGCACATCCGGAATACTCTGCGACGCTTCGAACTTGGGATCGCCCTCCATCACCCGCTGCTCCCAGGTGACCTGATTGAGGTCTTCGTTGTTGAACACCGCGCAGATCCATTTCGGGCTTTGCCACTGCCGCCAATATTTGGCGACGGTGATCAGCTCGGCCATGTTGTTCATTTGCATGGCGCCGTCGCCCACCAGGGCAATCACCGAACGCTCGGGATAGGCGAATTTCGCCGCAATCGCATACGGCACCGCGGCGCCCATCGAGGCCAGACCGCCGGACAGCGAGCACTTCATGCCACGGCGGATTTTCAGGTCGCGGGCATACCAGTTGGCGCACGAACCCGAATCGCTGGTGATGATCGCCTCGTCCGGCAGGCGCGGAGACAACTCGTACACCACCCGTTGCGGATTGATCGGTCTGGCCTTGGCCATGGCGCGTTTTTCCAGGGTTTTCTCCCAGGTGCCGCGCCAGCCTTCGACCTTCTTGCGCCATTTGCCCGAGGTTTTCTGTTCGAGCAGCGGCAGCAACGCGGCGAGTGTTTCAGCCGCGTCGCCCTGCAGATTGACCTCCATCGGGTAGCGCAGACTGAGCATGTCCGGCTGCAAGTCGATCTGCACGCCCCGCGCCTGACCTTCCTTGGGCAAAAATTCCGAATACGGGAAACCCGAGCCGATCATCAGCAACGTGTCGCACTCGGTCATCAGTTTGTAGCTGGGCTCGGTGCCGAGCAGGCCGATGCTGCCGGTGACCCACGGCAGATCGTCGGGCAGCACGGCTTTACCGAGCAAGGCTTTGGCGACTCCGGCGCCGAGTTTTTCGGCGACGGCGATCACTTCATCCGTGGCTTGCAGAGCACCGGCACCGACCAGAATTGCGACTTTTTCACCGGCATTCAAAACCTCGGCGGCACGCTGCAAATCCGCCTCGTACGGCAGCACTCTCGGCTTGCTGTACCCGACACCGGAATGTGCGGTGCCGTGGGCGCGGGCCGGCGCTTCGTAGGGAAGATCCTGCAAATCATTGGGCAGGATAATCGCCGTGACGCGGCGTTCGCCGACGGCCGTGCGCACCGCGCGGTCGAGCAAGTGGCGCACTTGCGACGGTGCCGAAGCCTGCTGCACAAAGGCGCCAGCGACGTCCTTGAACATCGAGACCAGATCCAGCTCCTGCTGGTAGTGGCTGCCTAGTGCAGTGCGCGCCTGCTGACCGACAATCGCCAGCACCGGCATGTGGTCCATCCGCGCATCGTAGAGCCCGGTAATCAGGTGCGATGCGCCCGGCCCTGAAGTCGCGATGCACACACCCAACTCCCCGGTGAACTTGGCGTGGGCCGAGGCCATGAACGCGGCCATTTCTTCATGGCGCGCCTGAATGAATTCGATCTTTCCCTTGGCCCGGTCGAGCGCGCCGAACACGCCATTGATGCCGTCACCCGGATAACCAAAAATCCGCGTGACGCCCCATTGGCTGAGCCGCTCAACCAGAAAATCTCCAACTGTCATCGTCATCGTGTTCCTCGCCTTTCACCGGTGCATGGAGCATTCCCGGCAGTGCATCCGCCGAGAGGTGTAAGGGTCTGGACAGTCGGGCTGGCGACGAAGTTTCGATTGATTTGCCAAGGCAACGCCCTGCCCCGGTGTTTGCGCGCAAAATCACCGGCGCGGCACAATGCGCCTCATCAACAGATTTACAAGGGACGAATCGACATGGAATTACCCGCGATATGGCACCCGCGATTCGCTGACGCACAGATCGAACAACAAACCATCGGTGAGTCCCGCGCCGATGTACTGCGGATTACGCCGGCGGGTTCAGCGCCGCTGTTTGTGAAGTCTGAACAGGTGATGACCTGGGGCGAATTACCCGGTGAAGTGCAGCGGTTGCGCTGGCTGGCAGAGCAGGATCTCCCGGCGCCTCGGGTGCTCGACACCACCACTGAAAATGAGCGCAACTGGTTGCTGATGACGGCTGTGCCCGGTCGCGATCTGGCCAGCAGCGCGCATCTGGCACCGGAGCAGATCGTGACGCTCGCGGCCACAGCCTTGCGATCACTGCACGCAGTCGCCATCGACAGCTGCCCGTTCGATCACCGCCTCGACGAAAAAATCGCCCTCGCCCGCGAGCATCTGCTGGCCGGTTTGATTGATGAGGAGGACTTCGACGATTCACGTCTGGGTCGCAGTGCTGAACAGGTGTTTCAGCAAATGCTTGCCGCCCGTCCTGATCACGAGGATCTGGTGGTGACACACGGCGATGCGTGTCTGCCCAACCTGCTCGCTGACAATGGCAAGTTCAGCGGGTTTGTCGACTGCGGGCGACTTGGCGTCTCTGACCGTTATCAGGACTTGGCGTTGGCCGCCAACAGCATTACCTACAACCTCGGCGAGCAGTGGGTGCCAGTGTTTTTCGAGGCCTATGGCGTAGAGCCTGATCTGCAACGGATTGCCTTTTATCAGTTGCTTGACGAGTTTTTCTGAGGCGCCGGAAGCGTTCAGCACTCAACGATGCGGATGCACCGTCCACGCCACCAGTTTGATCACGACGGGCCGAACAACAAGGATGCACAGGAATGCCACCGGCATCGCCAGTTTGTACGCGTGCAACGCATTACCCAGGTAATCGTTATCAATGCCGGAGTTGGCGGCGGTGATCACCAGTGACATCAGAAACGCCATGATCGTCGCCATGTACAAGGCAAACACATAGGGCGTGGCACGCGGTGACAGCTTGCGACGGCTGACAATCAAAGCATCGGTGCTGGTTGTTTGATTCATATGGCGTTTCCATCCATTGACTGGGAGCGGGCACCTTAACAAGCGCGACTCCCCTCAACTAGACGGCTAATCGTAGGTACTTTATAAAGCACAACTTACGAATCAAACCGTATCGGCAGGCCATGGATGAATCTCTTAGCGGCAATTGCCAGTTTTATCAAAGTGGTGGAATCGGGCTCCATTGTCGGCGCCGCCAAAGCCCTGGGCGTCAGTGCGGCAGCGGTGAGCCAGACGATAAATCGGCTGGAGACGCATCTCGGCGTGAGACTTCTGCAGCGCACCACGCGGAGCATGGCGCTGACTGAAAACGGCGCGGTGTACTACGACAAGGTCAAGCGCATCGCGGCAGATCTGGAGTCGGCGCAAAGTTCAATCAGCAACGAACAGACCGAGCTGCAAGGTCGGCTGAGCATTGCCTCCACTTCTGCTTTCGGACGGCATGTGCTCGCGCCCTTGATCGCCGGGTTCGCGGCGCTGCACCCGCGCCTTCTGCTGGAGCTATCGACCACCAACCGCAAGATCAATCACATCCAGGACGGCATCGACTTGAGCCTGCGGATCAAACCGCAACTGGAAGATGGCATTGTTGCGCGCAAGATCGTTTCGCTGCCCTTCATCATGTGCGCCGCCCCAGCCTATCTGGAGCGCGCAGGCACGCCGCGATCGCCGGACGATCTGCAAAACCATGCGTGCCTGGCGTTCCGTTACCCATTGGACGGGCGCTTTCTTCGTTGGACTTTCTCGCGAGACGGCCAGAGTTACGAGGCCAATATCAATGCCACGACCATCAGCGATGACATCGATGCACTGGCGCAGATGGCGGTCAACGGTGCGGGCATCACGCGACTGGCCGAGTTCGTGGCGGCACCGTACATCGCAAGTGGCCAACTGCTGTCGCTGTTCCAGAACCATGACGGAGCAGGTCACGGCTTTGTCGAGCGAATGGACATTTATGCCTGTGTGCAGGAGCGTGCGGCGATGACACCGAAGGTCAAGGCATTCATGGACTATCTGATCGAACACTTGAAGATGCGTTGGCCGCAAGAAGATGCTTTGACCGCACCGTTTCAAGCATCCACTGACAAGGAGTTGCTGTGAACACATCGCGTTATGCCAAGGGCTCCGGCCGGCCTCCCGTGCATCTGGCCTCGATAAATACAGAGGGCTCGGCGGCAGGCCATCTGGTTTTTGCTGGCGGTGTTTCCGGGGCCCGTCACGTCCCCTTTTGCTCTCACGACGAACTGCTGGGCATGCTCAAAGACCTGATACGTGCGCGTGTACCTTTTTCGGTTGGCGGCATGTGTCCCGGCCCAGCGGATGAAGTCGGTTTGCTGATCGACAACGCAGAGCTGACGGGACCCTGCATCGAGCTGTCCTGGACCGGCTCGCAGCAATGGATTGTGCGCGAAACTGCCAACGCTTCTGGCGAATGGCAGCAAGAACCGGACGCCAGCGAAATCGCCAATCTGATTTTCAATTCTGACTCGCTGAAGCGCGCCGATTAAGGCAAAGTCCACCTCGCCAATCGAGGCTCATCACGGAAGATAAAAACAATGAAACATGCTTTCGGCGCCCTGCTTCTTTTCTGCCTGACCACCCACGTATTCGCTGACGGGAATCCTATCGGTTTTCAGCTCTCGACCCTGGCGGACGCGAGCAATGAGCGTCCGTTAGAGATGGTCGTCTGGTACCCGGCAGGTGCAACCACTGCCGCGCCGGAACTGGTCGCCGACAACCCGGTGTTTGTCGGTGTAATGGTCGCGAAAAATACGCCACCTGCTGCCGGTGAACACCCGTTGGTAGTGCTCTCACATGGTTACCGCGGCAATTGGAGCAACCAGGCATGGCTGGCCAGCGCGCTCGCGCACCAGGGTTATATCGTCGCGGCGGTCAATCATCCCGGCAGCACCACGCATGACCGCAGCCCTCAGGCGGCGGCACAGTTATGGCTGCGTCCTGCGGATGTCAGTAGAGCCATCGATGCGGTGACGGCTCAGCCGAAAAAGTTCGGTACGGTCGCGAAACCGCGCATTGCCGTCGTGGGCCACTCTCTCGGCGGCTGGACCAGCCTGGAAATCGCCGGCGCGCGTTTCGACACCGAGCGTTTCGGCGAAGACTGCAAAGTCCATTCGCAATTGGCCAGTTGCTCTGTTTATCAGCAGATGAATCCCGCCAGCAGAGCGGATTCGAAGACACGACTGGCCGCCGACTTGCGCGACAAACGCGTCTCTGCCGTGGTTTCACTGGACCTCGGTCTGTCACGTGGTTTCACCGATGCCAGCCTTGCGGCACTGCCTGTTCCGGTACTGGTCATCGCAGCCGGTGTGCCGTCGCAAGACCTTCCCCCTCAGCTTGAGTCCGCCGATCTGGTCAAGCGATTGCCAAAAACATCGAGCCAATACGTCGAGATCAGCGACGCCAGCCACTTCAGTTTCATGTCGCCATGCAAGCCTGGCGCGATGGCAATGCTCGAAGAAGACGCACCCGGCGACGGCATCATCTGCACCGATGGCGATGGCGGACGCGCGCGCACGAAAATCCAGCAACAGACGATTTTGCTGATCAACGAGTTTCTGGCGCGCTCTGCTGCGGGTTGAAATCGGTCAGGTGTTGATCACCAATAAGGGAACACGCCACACAGGGCATTTCCCTTATAGCCATACAGAATCGGCCCCCAATACATGAACGGCCCACACGCATAAAGAGGATTGGACATGTGCTGGCCGCTCTGCAGCTTGCACACCGGCAACTTCAACGGGATGGGCACGACCGCCCAAAGCGTAATCCCGCACCATTCTCGCGGGGTCTCGGCAGCGACGGTTTGCTGCTCAGAGTGCGGCAGCGGGCCCAGCGTTGAAACCGACGCTCCGACACAGCCGGTCAGCATCAGTATCAGGGCGGTCAGGCAGGAAATGGCTTTGAGGGGAAGTTGACTTCGCATTGCGGGTTTTATCCGTAAATCCAATCGCCCGGCGCTCCAATCGACAGCGCCAGCATCCTTGAGGGTGAAAAAGCGGCGATTGTAACCGCCTGATGAAAAAAGAAATTATCGGGTCTCTGGTTTATTTTCCCGTGACCAGAAAAGGCTCGACTCCTGTGCATATCGTGATGTAACGATAAATCGGACTGGCATCCATCGGTATTTTTCCCTACGGTGTTCATCTGTTCTCAGCCAGTCACGATGAGGTCCGTTTCATGAGCAAAGCGCCCTACGTTCCGCCCAAGGTCTGGAAAAATGAAGCGCCGTCCGGTGGTCAGTTCGCCAGTATCAACCGCCCGATTGCCGGGCCGACCCACGAGAAAACGCTGCCGGTCGGCAAGCATCCGTTGCAGCTCTATTCGCTGGCCACGCCCAACGGGGTGAAGGTCACTATCCTGCTCGAAGAGCTGCTGGCGCTGGGGCACAGCGCCGCCGAGTACGACGCTTGGCTGATCCGCATTGGTGAAGGCGATCAATTCTCCAGCGGTTTCGTCGAGATCAATCCGAACTCGAAAATCCCTGCACTGCTGGACCGCAGCGTCGAGCCGCCGATTCGGGTGTTCGAGTCAGGCTCGATCCTGCTGTATCTCGCGGAGAAGTTCGGCGCATTCCTGCCCAAGGATCCGGCAGGACGCACCGAAACCCTCAACTGGTTGTTCTGGCAGATGGGTGCTGCGCCTTACCTGGGCGGCGGGTTCGGGCATTTCTATGCCTATGCGCCGGAGAAAATGGAATACCCGATCAATCGCTTCACCATGGAAGCCAAGCGCCAACTGGATGTGCTGGATCGACGTCTGGCCGAAAGCCCCTACCTGGCCGGCGAGCACTACAGCATCGCCGATATCGCGGTCTGGCCCTGGTACGGGCAGTTGGTGCGCAACAATGTTTATTCGGCGGCGGAGTTTCTCGCAGCCGATGAGTACACCCATGTGCAGCGCTGGGCAGAGGCAATCGCCCAGCGCCCGGCGGTCATCCGTGGGCAGCGCGTCAACCGCACGTGGGGCGATGAAGTGAGCCAGGTGCCTGAGCGCCATGACGCTGAAGACCTGAGCTGATCCAAGCGTTCCCCTCCCTCTGACCGCACCCAATCAAACTTCATGTTGATCGGGCGCGGTCGCGCAACCTGGCCCTTCTGCACCCTCTCCTGGATCTACTGATTACCACCAGTGCCGTTGATTTGTGCCGCGGCGGTGATCGTTTCCCTACGCCGCAAATGTGAAAAATTTGTTATCCAATTGAAGTCAGTACCTTTCTTCAACCGAATCAATCTGACATGCTAATGCGAATACTTCTTACATGCATGTGCATCAGATTCGTTTTGGTAATTTTTGGGGAAGCAGATTGATGTCGTTTCACACCCGCCACCGCCGTTCGAACCTCTCACCCAACCTGCTGGCACTCGCCATTGGCATGGTCAGCCTCTCATCCGTTTCAGCTGATGAAGCTCCACCGCCATCGCCGGAAAATGCTGCCCCTCCCGCCACGCTGGAACTCGGTGCGACCGAGATCGGTGCTACCCAGATGAGCAGCACCACCGAGGGTTCGCAGTCTTACACGACTGGCCCCATGCAGACCGCGACCAAGCTGTCGCTGACCATGCGCGAGACGCCGCAAGCCGTCACCGTCATCACCCGTCAACGCATGGACGATCAGGGCATGACCAGCATCAACGACGTGGTGCGCGGCACGCCGGGCTTGTTCCTCAACCAGTCCAGCGGTCCGGGCCGACAGGCTTACAGCGCGCGCGGGTTCGACATCGACAACATCATGTACGACGGCCTGCCCAGCTCCTATCAACCGTATTCGATGGCGGTGCAACCGAACCTGGCGATGTTCGACCGGGTTGAAATCGTTCGCGGCGCCACCGGCCTGGTCACGGGTGCCGGCAACCCGTCAGCCGCAATCAACATGGTGCGTAAACGCCCGACGGCCACGCCCCAGGTGACGCTCACCGGCGCGGCTGGCAGTTGGGATGATTATCGCGGCGAGATCGACGCTTCCGGCCCTTTGAACGACAGCGGTACGTTGCGTGGCCGTGTGGTGGGCTCCTATCAGGGCGCCGACAGTTTCCGCGACAAGGAACAAAACGATCACGGCCTGTTCTACGCCATCGGTGAAGCCGACCTGAGCGAAAGCACCACCGCGACCCTGGGTTTCTCCCGGCAAAATGAACAGACCAACTATTTCTGGGGCGGGTTGCCGATCGGCACCAACGGCCACCACCTTGATCTGCCCCGCTCCACTTACCCCGGCACCGACTGGGAAAACAAGAAACTGCAGATCGACACGGTCTTCGGCGAAGTCGAGCATCGCTTCGACAACGACTGGAAGCTGCACGTCGCCGGTTCTTCCTCGACGCTCAACGGCGAGTTCTCCGGCACTTACCTGTCGCGCTACAACGGCCCGCTGGAAACCACCGCTTACCAATCGCACAACACCGACAAGCAAAACGCTTTCGACGGTTTTGCCAGCGGCCCGTTCGAAGCCTTCGGCCGCACCCACGAACTGGTCGTCGGCTCCAGCCATCGCGTCTACGATGCGACCTCCAAGGAGTACGATCCGTACACCACGGCCTGGCCGATCGGTGCGCCAAAGCCGGACTTCGTGCGTGACGGCAAAACGCGCAGCGTTGCCACTCAGGACGCCGTTTACCTGACCACCCGTTTGAGCCTGGCCGATCCGCTGACGCTGATCCTCGGCAGTCGCCTGGACTGGTATGACTACGATGACCGCACCGGCGACGGCGACTACAAAGTCACCCGCAACCTGACCCGTTATGCCGGCCTGATCTACAAGCTGGACGAGCATCATTCCGTCTACGCCAGCTACACCGACATCTTCACCCCGCAAACCTCGAAGGATCTTTCCGGCAAAGTGCTGGACCCGATCGTCGGTGAAAACTACGAAGTCGGCATCAAGGGCGAATATTTCAACGGCGCCCTCAACGCCAGTCTGGCCGTATTCCAGATGGACCAGACCAACCGCGCAACCCTGGCGGAAAATCAGTTCGGTTGCCCGGTCATGACCTGCTACAACGGCTCAGGCAAAGTGCGCAGCCAAGGCATCGACATGGAACTGCAAGGCGCGCTGACCGAAAACTGGCAGCTGGGCGCTGGCTACACCTACACCCGCGCGCACTACATCAAGGATGAAAACCCGGCCAACAATAATCAGAAATTCAAAACCGACACACCCGAGCACCTGTTCAAGGTCTCGACGGTGTACCGCTTCCAGGGCCCGCTACAAAAACTCCGCGTCGGTGGCAACGTCTACTGGCAAAGCCGCATGTACAACGACGTCGCGCTTGCCAATGGCGGCAACTATCGACTCGAACAAGGCGGCTACGCGACCACCGACCTGATGGCCGGATACGAACTCACCAAGCACCTCGACCTGCAAGTCAACGCGAACAATATCTTTGACCGCGTCTACTATTCCGCCATCGGCAGCAACATCACGTGGGGTTCCAACGACAACTACGGCAATCCGCGCAGTTACATGCTGACCGCCAAATACAAGTTCTGAGTCGCGCACGCCGGCGACGACACTGGCCAAGGGCGCCCCGGAAAATCCGCGGCGCCCTTAGCGTTCCTGCACCTGGCCCATTAGCAATAGGCGACAAGAAGCGATAGTCTCTGCCCGACATCATCGCGAAGCGCCCCCATGACCAACCCAGAGTTCACACCAGACATTGAAGCCATCCGCAGCATTGATGCGGTGCCCGTGATCCTGAGCATGGTCAAGCACCTCACCGGCATGCGCTTCGCCGCTGTGGCTCGGGTCACCGAAAGGAACTGGGTGGCCTGCGCGGTCGACGATTCCATTGATTTCGGGCTCAAACCCGGTGGCGAACTGGTACTCGAATCGACCATCTGTCACGAAATCCGCCAACACAAACAACCCGTGATCTTCGGCCATGCCAGCCTGCATCCACTGTTTTCGCAACATCACACGCCGAGAACCTATGGGCTGGAGAGCTACATATCCATTCCCATCGTCAAAGCCAACGGCGATTTTTTCGGCACGCTCTGTGCGATCGATTCCGTACCGGCCAATCTGGACGAACCGGCCATTGCCAAGACGCTGACGCTGTTCGCCCAACTGATTGCCATGAGCCTCGACACGCAAAGTCGTCTGCTGGCCACCAAAACAGAGTTGGATAGCGCCAATGAGCTGGGCCGGCTGCGCGAGCAGTTTATCGCGGTACTTGGCCATGACCTGCGCACACCGCTGAGCGCCATTCGCATGAGCGCCGACCTGCTGGAAAGCAAGACCGAAGACAAACGCTCGCTGAATTTCATTGCGGCGATCCGCAACAGCTCGGTGCGCATGGGGGTGCTGATCGAAAACATCCTCGACTTTGCCCGGGGCCGGCTCGGTGGCGGGATTCCGGTGCAGCGCAAACTGGTGGACGACTTGCTGCGCACGCTGCTGCTGACCCTTGAAGAAATCAAGGTGAGCCATCCACAGGCAATCATCACCCATGCACTGGATTTACCGGCGGGGGTTTACTGCGACGCGTTGCGCATCAGCCAGTTGCTGTCCAACCTGCTGGGCAACGCGGTCACCCATGGTTCAACCGATGCGCCGATCGTCCTCAAGGCCTACGCCGAGAACGATGAGATTGTCATTTCGTTGACCAACCAGGGCACGCCGATCCCAGCGCAATTGATGCCGCTGCTGTTCGAGCCTTTTTCCCGGTCAGAAGCCGGTCAGCGCTGTGAAGGCCTGGGCCTGGGGCTTTACATCGCCTCGCAGATTGCGGCGGCACACAACGGCACGTTGAGCGTGACCTCGGACGTTGAATCGGGAACGCGATTTGTGGCGCGGTTCCCGGCACAGTTCAAATGGGTCTGATCCCCCGCCCCGCCCTTACGCCGTCTGCCGGCGCATCGTCAGGATGGCCGCGCCAAAGCCGATAAAGGTCGTCCCCACGACTCGACTGACCCAGCGCGACAGCGCGGGCCGGGTCAATACGCCTTTGGCCCGCGATGCGATCGCGGCATAGACGCTCAACGACGACACCGATAACGCCATGAAGATCGCGGTAAGGATCAGAAATTGCGGCAGCAACGCCGCGCCCTGATCAATGAACTGCGGGAACAGCGCGGTGAAAAACATCGTTGCCTTGGGATTGGTTACGGCGGTCAGAAAGGCTGATTTGTAGAGCTTGCCGCGAGTCGGGCGCGGCTTGTTCGCGTCGCCCTCGAGAGCGTCCGGGAGCATCGGGCCCTTTTTGAACAACTGCTTGACCCCGAGGTAGAACAGGTAGCCGGCACCGATGATCTTCACTGCATTGAACAGCCACTCGGAACTCGCCAATACAGCGCCCAAGCCGAGCATGGCCGCGGCTGACAGGCAAAACAGACCACTGGCATTGCCCAGTGACGACCAGATCGTGCTGCGTTGCCCGTGGGCCAGACTGTTATTGATCGCCATCAGCGTGGCGGGGCCGGGGCTGGCGATGGCGATCGCAGCGACCAGGGTAAACGCCAGAATCGAGTGAGAATCCATTTTCAATGCTCGTGGTAAGTGGTGGACTGCATATTACAGGAGCCGGGCGCGCTGTCAGGCCCGGCTGCTTGCTTATCAACGGCTATGACTTCCTCTGTGCCACGATTGCCTGCCGAGGAGAGCGCTATCCGCATGGACACGCGTGATCGTTTCGAACCCGCAGAATCTGCCTACAGGCCGCGTCTACCTTCGGGGGGTCGACAAACCTCCGCTCAGCTACCACCATTGCCCTCTCCTTAAAAATGACAGCGAGGCGTGTAATGAGCCAACCGACTATTCGTGCGTTGATCCTGGATGACTACGCCAATAACGCCTTTCGTGAAGCGCAGATCAGCCGCCCGCACCCGCAAGCCCATGAAGTGCTGGTGCGTGTCGTCGCCAGCGGTGTGAACCCGATCGACTACAAGATTCGTTCCGGCAATGCGCCGTACGCCATGCCGGAACTGCCGGCGATTCTCGGCACGGACATGGCGGGTGTCATCGAAGCCGTAGGCGCCGACATCCAGCATCTGGCCGTGGGTGATGAGGTTTACGGGATGGTCGGAGGCGTGCGCGGCTTGCCCGGCTCACTCGCCGAATACATCGCTGTGGATGCCGATCTGGTGTCGCGCAAACCCAAGAATCTGGACTTTCGCGAAGCGGCAGCGATCCCGCTGGTGTTCCTGACGGCCTGGGAAGGACTGGTGGATCGCGCCCATGTCCAGGCCGGGCAGAAAGTGCTGGTGCATGGCGGTGCCGGCGGTGTCGGTCACATGGCGGTGCAGATTGCCAAGGCACTCGGCGCCGAGGTGTTCGCCACGGTCTCGCCGGGCAAGCGTTCGATTGTCGAAGGCTACGGCGCCACAGCCATCGACTACCGCGACGTGCCGGTCGAGCAATACGTGAATCAGTACACCGCCGGCAAAGGTTTCGATGTGATCTATGACACAGTCGGCGGCAAGAGCCTCGATGACGCTTTTGCTGCGATTCGCCTGTATGGCCACGTCACCAGTTGCGCGGCGTTCGGCACCCACAACCTGGCCACCGGCTCGCTGCGCAGTGCGACGCTGTCGGGGATTTTTGTGTTGCTGCCGATGCTTACCGGTACCGGACGCAAGCACCACGCCGAGATTCTCGGTTATGCCACGCGATTGATCGAGGAAGGCAAGGTCAAGCCATTGCTGCATTCGCAGCGTTTTACCCTGAGTGAGGCGCGTCAGGCCCATGATGCGGTGGAGCAAGGCACGGGCGTCGGCAAGGTGGTGATCGATATCGTCTGAACCTCAACGAATGCAGGCAAAAAAAAGCCCCGCGACCGAATGAAGGCACGGGGCAAAAAATTGGTTGGTTGCGGCCAACCAAAGGAGCTCTGTCAGATACGGTGAACGGGTGAAATCAGATGCAGTCCTGAGCCGCCCGTTCAAAACTCGACGGCAGGAAGTTCGAGGCCAACAGGTGACGCTCGTAGAGAAACACCTTGCCGCCGCTGCCGGCCTTGTAGGCTTCCAGCACGTTGTCCGCCGCCACCTTGCTCGGAACGACGATACGGTAGCTGCGCTGGGTCTGCGACACAGTCGGGTTCAGTGCGCTGCCCTGCAACTTCGGCACCACGCAATCGGCGTACTGAGCCGGCGTCTTGCGGGTCTGCAAGGTCAGGGTCGGGTCGTTAGGCGCGGAGGCGCAACCGGCAAGCAACAAAGAAGCAACTGTCATGGCAGGCACGAATAAAGGACGCATCGGTGTAATCCTGAAAAATAAAGGTTCGGTTCAACCGGCAACGGTCCAGCTTCACGGCGCCGCCGCTGCCATTTATGTTTTAGGTGTTCAGCTTGCGGACACCAACGCTTTGAGTGAGTTGTCGAACTGCTTCAGTGCGTTGAGTTGCAAGTCCCGTTGTTTCTCGATCTGCGCAGCGATTTGCGGCGCTGCCTGGTTGTGGACCCAGACCGATGGCAGCTGTTTTTCCACCGCCCCTTCGGCCTTGCCGATGTATTGCAGGTCGGCATCGTAGAAACGTGCAGTGAAACGCGCTTCAACCAGGCTGTTGCGTTGGGTCAACAGGCGATTGAAGGTGTCGAGCTTCACCACCACATCCGGATGGGCCTGAATCAACGCATCAAGGCTGTCGTAAACGGTCACGGACAAGAACTGTTGCTGCAGCGAACTCACCAGCCAGTCGATGGCCAATCCCGGATCGGAGCTTTCGACGAAGGCTTCGCGAATCCGCGAGTCGAGCGCATCTTTCGCGCCGTTGACCGCCATGTCGTGGTAACGCTCAAGGTATTGCAGGTTGTCCAGGGTGTTTTCGCTGTACAACACACCGACGGTCTGCGAGTGCTGCAACGTGGCACTGCTGCCCGTGATGGTTTGAAAATGACACGACCGGGCATCGTCTGCGTAGGTCGGTGCAGCGGCAGCGCCCATCAGCAGTGCGGCCAGCGCCAGTCGAGTCAGAATGTTCATCGCGCAAATTCCTTGAGCTGCATTTCGATGGAGGCGATTTTCCGCCCATTGCCGCGAAAGCAGAACTTGCGTTTCGTGATGGTCACTATTACTTCTAGCGATAGTTGCGCGACGTGCAGACTGATACACACTCAAACACAACTAGAAAAACATGAATGAGGAACCCTCCTTGAGAACGTTTGACCTGATCCGAGATGCTGTTCTGCCCGATTTTCGCGAGCGGGTGGCTGAATACCTGGTCCAGTACGAAAGTGTATTGCTCAACAGAAACGACGCCGACCCGCAACTCATTCGGGACACCGCCCATGAGTTGCGCGGTTACTTGCGCGGGCTCAACACCACGCGGGTATTGGGTATGGCGTACTGGGAGGAGCTGGATCGACGGGTCGTCGATACGTGGCTCGCGCCGGACGAATGACCGACTAGACTTTCCGGGCTGCCAATGTCCCTGTCTGTTCACCCGGAGGTGTCCCATGAGCAACACCGAACCCACAACGTTCAACGGCTGGGCCGCGACCGCTGCCGGCGCGCCACTGGAGCGTTACAGCTATGACCCCGGTGCTTTGGGCGAAGAAGATGTCGAAGTCGCTGTGGAATATTGCGGTGTCTGCCACTCCGACCAGTCACTGATCGACAATGACTGGGGCATCAGCCGCTATCCGTTCGTCCCGGGCCACGAAGTGGTGGGCAAGATCGTGCGAATGGGGCCACAGGTGCGCGGTCTCGAACTGGGTCAGCGGGTCGGGATCGGTTGGTACAAGGGCAGTTGCATGCACTGCTCGTCCTGTATCTCTGGCTCACAACAACTGTGCGGCACTGCGCAACCGACCATCATCGGCAGCAACGGCGGGTTCGCCGACCGTTTGCGCGCGCACTGGGCATGGGCGATTCCGGTACCCGAAAAGCTTGATCCGGCGCTGGTCGGGCCACTGTTCTGTGCAGGCTCGACGGTGTTCAACCCGCTGCTGCAATTCGGCGTCAAACCCACCGACCGGGTCGGCGTGGTCGGCATCGGTGGCCTCGGTCATCTGGCGCTGCGCTTTCTCAATGCCTGGGGCTGCGAAGTCAGCGCATTCACCTCATCGCTGAACAAGCAGGACGAAGCCAAACGTCTTGGCGCGCATAACGTCGTCGCCTCAACCGACAGCAAAGCGTTGAAGGCGATTGCCGGCACCCTGGACTTCCTGCTGATCAGCGCCAACGCCGACCTTGACTGGCCGGCCATGCTGGCCACCCTGCGCGGCAATGGCCGGTTGCACTTTGTCGGCATTGTGCCCAGCGCCATCCCGGTGCATGTGTTCGATCTGATTCCGCAGCAAAAGTCGCTCTCCGCCTCGCCGGTAGGCTCGCCGGGCACCATGGCGACCATGCTGGAATTCTGTGCACGGCACCAGATCCTGCCGCAAGTCGAGATGTTTCCCATGAGCAAAGTCAACGAGGCGGTCGAGCATCTGCGTAGCGGCAAGGCGCGCTACCGCGTGGTGCTGGACGCCAGTCAATAAAACAACGGCGCGTCGGCCATTGCCGGACGCGCCGCCCCTCCTGCCAAAACAGCCCCGAACGCTTACAATCGCCCGTCTAACTGCCAATCAGACAGGCTCTGCCAGAAATGCCGCTCGACCCTCCTACGATGTTGACTATCTCGATCGCCCTCGCCGCCGCCGCGGCGCTGTATCTGGCGATCGAGTGGCGGAGTATTCGTGAGCCCTCGCTACTGTTCTGGAGCGCTGGTTTCGCCACGATTACCGTGGGTTCAACCCTTGCCCTGCTGCGCAGCAGTGGCTTTGTGTTGATCGGCATCTGGTTCGCCAACGGCCTGTTGGTGACCGCCCACTTTCTGTTTCTGCTGGGTGTTGCACGCTTCACCCAGACACGCCTGTCTCGCGGCTGGTCGCTGATCTTTGTCATTTGGCTGGTCATGCTGGTGTTGCCGGAAGGACCGCTGTGGTCGAAGGTGATGCTGGCGGCCAACTCGCTGCTGGTGGCGCTGTCGACACTCAAGGCGAGTTTTCTGCTGCGCCCCCACGGCAAGTCGCTAAGCGTCGGTGCGGTGCAACTGCGCTACGTCTTGCTGGCCCACGGGATTTTCTATGTTCTCAAAGCGCTGACCGTGATGATTCCCGGCACGCTCATCGATCTGGCGGCGTTTCGTGGCGAGATCATTCAGATCTCGCTGGTCGAAGGCACCATGGCGATCATGCTGATTGCGCTGTCGATGACCGGCACCGAACGCTACCGCCGCGAAAAAGAGATCGCCCGCCTCGCGGCCCGCGATCCGCTGACGGCCCTGTACAACCGCCGCGCCCTCGAAATGCGCGCACCGCGCTTGTTGCAGGACACCTCGCCGCAACGTCCCGGCGCGCTGTTGCTGATCGATATCGACAATTTCAAACTGGTCAACGACCAGTACGGCCACACCGCCGGCGACCGCTTGCTGATCGCCTTAAGCGAGTTGATCCGCGCGCTTCTGCCCCGTGAAGCGCTGACGGCGCGTCTGGGCGGCGACGAGTTCGTGATCCTGTTGGCCCACGCCTCCAATGAACGCATAGTTGAACTCGGCGACGCCTTGCGCGAGCAATTCCTGACAACCTCTTCACAGACATTCCCGACGCCTGACGCTGTAACGTTGAGCATCGGTGCCACGATTTTCGACACACCGCCCGCCAGTCTCGCCGCACTGATCGAACAAGGCGATGCCGCGCTCTACGAATCCAAACGCGGCGGGCGCAACCGCATTCGCCTGACCGGGCGCACCACTCCAGGATGACCATCCCCATGTCCAGCTTCGACACCTCACTGCAAGACAGCGCCGCGCCTGAGGGCGTTTGCTATGGCTGCGGCGGTCGCAATCCGCACGGCCTGCACATGAAAAGCCGCTGGCACGAAGACGGCATCCACGTTGTCGCGGAACATCTGCCTGAGGCGCAATACTGCGGCTGGCCGGAACTGGTTTACGGCGGGCTGATCGCGATGCTGGTCGATTGCCACTCCAACTGGACCGCAATGGCTTATCACTACCGCGCAGAAAACCGTGATCCTGGGACCCTGCCGCGCATCGACTGCGTCACCGGCAACCTTGGCATCAAGTTCATCAAACCGACGCCGATGGGCGTAGCGCTGACCCTGAAGGCGAAAGTCGAAGGTGAAGTCGGGCGCAAGACCCGGGTGATCTGCGAGGTGTTTGCAGGGGACGTGCTGACAGCGGTGGGCGACTCGGTGTTTGTGCGGGTCGACACCGCGCAGTTGGCAGCGTCGGCGCAGGGACGCTAAGGCCTGACGGCCAGACGAAGTGCTCGATACGCCGTCACCAATTGCTCCTGCGTGAACGCCAGATTGCGCCCGCTCGGATTGGGCAATACCCACACCGCTGCCCCACCAAAGGTGCTGTCCTGACGCCCCCACTGCACCTCACGCTGACCGGACAACGCGGCAAACGCCGCTTTGCCCAGAAACGCGACAAACCCGGGGGCGTAACGCCTGATCTTTAGCTCGAAGTTGGCGGCAGCGGCATTGAATTCATCCAGGGACAGCTGATCCGCTCGCGCCGTCGGGCGATCCACGACAGCGGTCAATCCGCAGTGATAGTCCAGAATTCTGCGGTCGTGTTCCGGACGTAATTCCTCAGGCGTGAACCCGGCCAGATGCAGCGTGCGCCAGAACCGGTTGCCACGGCCGGCGAAGTGATGTCCCTGTGCGGCGGCCAGCAGGCCGGGATTGATGCCGCAAAAGATCACCGAAAGATCATTCACAAGAATGTCCACAAGCCCTTCACCTGCCATACCGTTCCTTTTTTGCTATTTTCACTCGGGCATTGCCCCGTATAGAGCCACGGAAGGTAGCGTAAACCATGGAGCCATCTCAATGAGTCAGCAGATTCGCCTCGCAACCGGCGACGATGCCCCGGCAATCAGCGAGATCATTATCGCCGCCCTGCGTGAATCCAATGCCCAGGACTATTCGCCAGAAATCATCGATCAGGTAGAGAAAAGCTTCTCTCCTGCGGCGATCCTGCAGTTGTTGAATCAACGTCGGATGTTTGTGGCGACAATCGATCAGCACGTTGTTGCAACGGCCAGTCTTGCTCGGGATGTGGTCAGAAGCGTGTTTGTTGCTCCGTGCCATCAAGGCGCCGGAATCGGCAAAAAGCTGATGGAGACCCTTGAGTCAATCGCCATCAAGGAAGGCGTACAGCGTCTGCGAGTGCCCTCCTCCATTACCGCCGAAGCCTTTTATGCCTCGCTGGGCTTCGAGAAAATCCGCGATGAGTTTCATGGTGTCGAACGCACGATCATCATGGAGAAACGCTTGGGCCATTCCTGACGCTACACAGAACTGTGGCGAAGGCTTGTCGGATCGTCGCTGCGTCCCGCCGGGGTGCGCAACGGCCCCTCTTATAAAGAGCGGGCCTGCTGCGCAGTCCAGCGGGAGCAAGCTCCCTCGCCACAGGTACTCAGTCACAGGTGTTTCGCTGGTTTGGGTTCAACCCGCCACCCTGACTGCCTCCGAATGCAGCTTTTGGTAGCGCTCGATCAACGCAACGACCTCCTTTGCACCGTAGCAGCGGAATTTGACGCTGCCGGCGTCAGTGTCCAGGCGGATGACTTTGGTAAAGAACCCGCCTTCGTTGCAAACATTGCGAATCAGTTCCAGGGGAATCTCAATGTCCAGCGAGCCTTTTTGCACCATGCGGTTCAAAACATTGGCACTCAGGTGAACCGCCGTCTCGGTCAGCAGCATTTTCCCGCCCACCCACAAACCACCGTAGGCTTTTTCGAAGGACTTCATCACGCGGGCCAACACGTCGACATCGCCGCTGCCGACGATGTCATACACAGCGCCAACCCTGTCGTAATTCACCTCCACACCGGTCACCAGAAAGTTGACCAGCTTCGACTTCACCACTCCTCCAACCATCTGCGTGTCTCCATCACTGAGGGCATTCCATTAATTCAGAGGGTTTCGAAAGCCTTGCATCACCACTACGGCGAGGGAGTTTGCTCCCTCGCCGCAGTTAGTCAGTGCCACAGTCTATTCAAGTGCCTGCACCATTCATGGTCTCAGGCCGTGAAGTTGGCCCGCGCCGAATGCAGCTTCTTGTAGCTCTCGATCAAGCGCAGATGCCGGTCCAGTCCTTCCAGCTTCATGCTCGTCGGCGTCAAACCATAGAAGCGCACGCTGCCGTTTACCGAACCAATGGCCGCGTCCATGCGCTCGTCGCCGAACATGCGGCGGAAGTTGGTTTCGTAGTCAGCCAGCACCAGGTCCTCGTCCAGTTCCATCTCCAGCACCACGTTCACCGCTTGATAGAACAAGCCGCGTTCGACGGTGTTGTCGTTGTATTGCAGGAAGGCTTCGACCAGGTCTTTCGCTTGATCGTACTTCTGCAAGGCGAGGTAGATCAGCAGGCGCAGTTCGAGGATGGTCAACTTGCCCCACGGCGTGTTGTCATCGAACTCGACGCCGATCAGCGTAGTGATTTCGGTGTAATCGTCCAGCTCGCTGTTTTCCAGGCCCTGGGCGAGGTTACGCAGGCCGACTTTGCTCAGGCTGTGCAGGTTGAGGATGTCGGCACGGAATTGCAGGGCTTTGTTGGTGTTGTCCCAGATCAGGTCTTCGACCGGATAGATTTCCGAGTAGTCTGGTACCAGAATCCGGCAGGCCTTGGCACCGATGTGCTCATAGACCGCCATGTAGACTTCTTTGCCCATGTCTTCGAGGATGCCGAACAGTGTTGCGGCTTCTTCGGCGTTGGAGTCTTCGCCTTGACCGGAGAAGTCCCACTCGACGAATTCGAAGTCTGGCTTGGCACTGAAGAAGCGCCACGACACCACACCGCTGGAGTCGATGAAGTGCTCGACGAAGTTGTTCGGCTCGGTTACAGCCTGACCCGAGAAAGTCGGCTGCGGCAAGTCGTTCAGGCCTTCGAAGCTACGACCCTGCAACAATTCGGTCAGGCTGCGCTCCAGCGCCACTTCCAGGCTTGGGTGCGCGCCAAACGAGGCAAACACACCGCCGGTGCGCGGGTTCATCAGGGTCACGCACATCACCGGGAATTCACCGCCCAGCGACGCGTCCTTGACCAGCACCGGAAAGCCCTGTTCTTCCAGACCCTTGATACCGGCCAGAATGCTCGGGTACTTCTCGAGCACTGCCTGCGGCACATCCGGCAGGGCCATTTCACCTTCGAGGATTTCGCGCTTGACCGCGCGTTCAAAGATTTCCGATAGGCACTGCACCTGCGCTTCGGCCAGCGTGTTGCCAGCGCTCATGCCGTTGCTGAGGAACAGGTTTTCGATCAGGTTGGACGGGAAGTACACCACTTCATTGTCGGACTGGCGCACGAACGGCAGCGAGCAGATGCCGCGCTGGGTGTTGCCGGAGTTGGTGTCGTAGAGGTGCGAACCGAGCAGCTCGCCATCGCGGTTGTAAATGCCCAGGCAGTATTCGTCGAGGATTTCGATTGGCAGCGCGTCTTTCGGGCCGGGCTTGAACCAACGCTCGTCCGGGTAATGCACGAACTCGGCATTGGCGATCTCTTCGCCCCAGAACTGATCGTTGTAGAAAAAGTTGCAGTTCAGCCGCTCGATGAACTCGCCCAATGCCGAGGCCAGCGCGCCCTCTTTGGTCGCGCCCTTGCCGTTGGTGAAGCACATTGGCGAGTGCGCATCGCGGATATGCAGCGACCAGACGTTAGGCACGATATTGCGCCACGATGCGATTTCGATCTTCATGCCCAGGTCGGCGAGAATCCCCGACATATTGGCGATGGTCTGCTCCAGCGGCAGATCCTTGCCGGCGATGTAAGTGCCCGCCTCTGAAGTGGAATGCGGCATCAACAGCGCCTGAGCATCGGCGTCGAGATTTTCCACCTCTTCAATGATGAACTCGGGACCGGTCTGCACGACCTTCTTCACGGTGCAACGGTCAATGGAGCGCAGGATGCCCAGGCGATCCTTTTCCGAGATGTCCGCCGGCAGCTCGACCTGGATCTTGAAGATCTGGTTGTAGCGGTTTTCCGGATCGACAATGTTGTTCTGCGACAGGCGAATGTTTTCAGTGGGGATGTTACGCGTGTCGCAGTACAACTTCACAAAGTAAGCCGCGCATAAGGCCGACGACGCCAGGAAGTAATCGAACGGTCCCGGTGCCGAGCCGTCGCCCTTGTAGCGAATGGGCTGATCGGCGATCACCGTGAAGTCGTCGAACTTGGCTTCAAGTCGAAGGTTGTCGAGAAAGTTGACCTTGATTTCCATGCGGGATTACCAGAATACGGCTAAACGAATGG
This sequence comes from Pseudomonas sp. NPDC087817, assembly GCF_044742875.1. Classification (NCBI taxonomy): domain Bacteria; kingdom Pseudomonadati; phylum Pseudomonadota; class Gammaproteobacteria; order Pseudomonadales; family Pseudomonadaceae; genus Pseudomonas; species Pseudomonas sp. NPDC087817. Next base: position 296,123 of record NZ_JBIUVJ010000003.1, on the reverse strand, counting down.
CGGCCATTATCCGGTTTTTGAGCGGGAAGTCTTGTGCTTTCGGGAATCGCCGCTGACCGGTGCCACGCGGTTTACGGGCCGCAGATGCATGCCCGCAGCGAGTTTTGCGGGTCAGTCGTCAATTGTTGCAAACACGCCAAGGCAAAGACTCGTCGGGTTCACTACGCTTCTACAGATTCGGATCAATGCAATCGCGAAAAACGAATCTGAACATTGTGCACGCGCCACTGTTCCAGATTCAGAAGACTGCGGATCAAGGACGAGCGAATGGATATTTCCAGTTATGCGGCGCCTGCTCCACCCCGGCAAAGCGCCGTCACCCGGCGCCTGGCGGTCGCCGTCGGCGCACTGTTTGTTACGGGCGTGATCGCTGCGACCGTTGCCCTGCTCGGTATCGCCAACCGGCTCGACAGCGAAGAAATCAACAAAACCCGGTTTTATTCCGCTCGCGCCGTGGAAAACCGCATCACTGCGTCAAAAAACTACATCACCAGTTACGCCAACTGGACCACAGCGTATGAGCATCTCGGCGATCAGGTCGACACGAACTGGGCCTATACCGAGCAAAATGTCGGCAAAACCCTGTTCACCACGGACGGCTATGACGGCGTGTTTGTGCTGGATCGCGAGCGGACCAAATACGCGGTGGTTCGTGGGCAAATGCTCGACTCGGACATCTCCGCGTTTCTCGGGGCCAGTGCCGCGTCGCTGCTGGATCAGGTGCAAAGCCAGAGCGATCTGACCCAGGCCGTCAGCAGCTACGCACTGTTCGAGGGCTGGCCGGCACTGGTCTCGGCGGCGACGATCCTGCCCAACGATGAACGGCCACTGGACCCCGCGCAGAAAGCCTCGGTGCTGGTGTTCGTCGAGAAGCTCACCCCGACCAAGCTGCGCAAGATCGGCAGCGGTTATGGCTTGAACAACCTGACTCTGGCACTGGATGAAACCCTTGATCCGGCCCGACCTCGGGTATCGCTGGACAACACGGGTTACAGCCTGATTGCAGATCTGGAACGCCCGGGGCGCCAGTTATTGTGGTCATTGCTGCCTACCCTCGGCGCAACAATGGTGGTGCTGATGTTGCTGACCGCGTATTTCTTTCGCCACGCCTTGCGCTCATCGCAATACGTCGACAAAAGTTTTGCAGTGATGCAGAGCTCGAATCTGGCGCTGGAAAGTGCCAACCGTGGACTTGAGGCCAGTGAAGAACGTTTTCGTGCGGTGGCAGAAGCCGCTTCTGACTGGATCTGGGAAGTTGATCGGGATCTGTCGCTGACCTATTTATCGGCACGGTTCAGTGAAGTGACCGGTTATCCGCAAACCTTCTGGCTCGGTCAAGGCATCGGCCAACTGTTGTTCTGCGACACCACGCCGCTGGAACTGTGGCTGAAAAAACTCAATGAAGAAGGCCATGCCAGCGACTTGCGTTGCACCTACCGCGACCATTCCGGCCAGCAACGTCACTGTCGCCTCTCCGCGCGCCCGATCTTCGACAAGCATGCCGTCATCGGTTATCGCGGCACCGCCAGCGACATCACCGACGAAGTCGCCGCCCATGCACAGATCCAGCACCTGTCCATGCATGATGCCCTGACCGGCCTGCCCAACCGCAACAAACTGGCGCGTTATCTGGATGAGGCACTGATGCTTCGCGAGCACGCGCCAGCGCTGTCATTGTTGATGATCGATCTGGACAACTTCAAACCGATCAACGACTCACTCGGCCACCCTGCCGGTGATGCAGTGCTGCAAGAAGTCGCCGCCCGCCTGCGTGAATGCACCCGCGACGACGACATTGTCGCCCGCCTCGGCGGCGACGAATTCGTCGTGGTGCTCAACGGTATGGACAGCCGCCACGAAATCGACAAGTTCTGCACACGCCTGATCGGCAACCTGCATCAACCGGTGATCTTCGAAGATCATCCGCTGCACATCGGCGCCAGCATCGGCATCGCCCTCAGTCGCCGCCACGGTTTCGCCCCCGGCGAGCTGATCCGCTACGCCGACATCGCGCTGTATCAGGCCAAATCCGAGGGCAAGAACACCTGGTGTTATTTCGAAGCGCACATGAGCGACCAGATCCAGACGCGCCGGCAACTGGAGGACGATATGCGCCACGCACTCAAGCACAACGAATTCGTCCTGCACTATCAGCCGCGCTACAAGGTCGACGGCAAGCAGATTGTCTCGGTCGAGGCACTGGTGCGCTGGCAACATCCAACCAAGGGCTTGCTCGGGCCGGACCTGTTTATCCCGCTGGCGGAGCAGACCGATCTGATCGTCCCGCTCGGTCGCTGGGTGTTGCGCGAAGCCTGCGAGACGGCGTTGAGCTGGCCGGAAGACATTCTGCTGTCGGTCAACCTTTCCCCGGCGCAGTTTGCCGTGACCGACGTAGTTGAGGATGTCCGCGAAGTGCTGGTTGCCACACGTTTTCCGGCGAGTCGCCTGGAGCTGGAGATCACCGAAAACGTCATGCTCAACGATACCGACGGCGCGCTGACCACCATGAATGCGCTGAAAGAACTGGGCGTGCGCCTGAACATGGACGACTTTGGCACCGGTTACTCGTCACTGGGTTACCTGCGCGCATATCCGTTCGACGGGATCAAGATCGACAAGCGTTTTATCGCCTCGATCAGCAGCGGCGCCAATGACCGGGCGGTGGTGCAAGCCATCATTGGTCTGGGCAAAGCCATGGGCCTGACGGTCACCGCTGAGGGCGTCGAAACCGAAGAGCAACTGGATATTCTTGGCGTGGATCAGTGCAATGAAGTGCAGGGGTATTTCATGAGCCGCCCGATCGACAAAGCGGCGTTCGCACGCCTGTTGCAAACGTCGAGAAGCGCACAGCCGGCTAAACCGAAAGCAAAAAAAGACCGCTCTCGGAGCGGCCTTAATCTAGAGGGGTTATAGCGCCGATCAACCGGTATTCGCATGGGCCGTTTCAGCCGGGTGTCTGATCCGCATCGCCCCGGAACACGCTGCCCGCATCCCGCACCAGTTGCCGCCATTCGGCGCTGGTGATCAGTCCCTGCTCCTCCATTTCATCGGCTGCCTTGAGCAACTCGTCGTACTGCTCCTCCGGGTCCATCCGCAGTTGCGACTGCGTTGCCAATTTGCGCCATGCCGCCAGTAATTCTTTCTTGCGCTGATCGAACATAGGTTTTTCTCGTGAAGGACTCACTCGGTAGAAAGAAACGTCCTCCCGGAGGTTCAGCGCAGTCGACGGGCGGATTAGCGCACCTGTGAGCTTCCTCACATATCCGGCGCTCTGTATCATTCGCCCCCTCCCCCGACGCTGCACGCCAAGCCCGCAAGGAACGCACATGAACTTCTTCAAAAAGCTGTTCACCTCATCGAAAAAACCTGCCATACAGGCCCCGGAACACGCCGAAGAGCACATCGAGTCGTTCGGTTATGAGGACCTGAGCGAGGCTGAAAAAGCCAACTTCGCCGAGCGTGAAGCCAGCCAGAAAGCCCTGGATCGGCATTGGAATGCTATCGGCACCAGCGAAAAAGACGTCCTTGGTTACATGATCAGCCCGAGTTTCATGGGCGGCCCCGACTGGCCATCAACCCGGCAAGCCTACCGCGTGGTGCGTCGTGGTGACTCGATCATCCTCACGACCGAAGGCATGTCAGACCCGTTCGATGGCGCCGAAGGCATGGGCAATGGTTTCGAGATGGAGTTGTTCATCGAAACATCGGACATTCCCGAGCACGCGCTCGGCGCGCCGGGTGACGTCGACCCCTTCCAGCGCAGTTGGGCATTCGAGCTGTTGAAACACCTCGCGGCCGAAGTGGCGCACGCTGGCGGGCTGGTCCATCGGCTGGAGAAATACGGTTCGATGTCTTACGAAATTCCGGGATTCAGCAAATCGGATTACATGAGCGAACAACTGCCCGCGCATTTCGTCACCGACGACGACATGACCGGCATGGTGATTGGCGCTCCCGAGCCGGATTTCTCCACCCGCATCGATGACATGCCTTTGTCGCCGGTCAGACTGGTCTGCGTGACATTGATCACCGCTGCCGAGCTCGAATACATCCGTACAGGTGGGCAAAGCGCGCGAGATGATCTGGTTGCCCGCCTGAAGGAAGCCGGTGTCGGGCATATCAGCCGTCTTGATCGCGCCAGCGTGGTGTGACCCGACGCGTCGCTGGCCCGCAGTAGCGTTGTTGCCACCGCGCAGTGAGCTGGCTGCGCGCGTCGGTTTTACCGGCAGAAAGCAAATTCCCATGTGTTTCCTTCGTTCTTTCTTACGTCGCAATGTTCATTGCCTGCCCCTGTCTGCCTGGAGTTTTCTCGATGTCCGCGACCAAATCCCTGCCCACTGCCCTGCTGGGCCTGGCCCTTGCCTGTCCGGCGATGGCTGAGACTCAAGGTCTGGAACTGGGACAAGTGCTGATTTCGGCCGAGGATCGCAGCGGCTCGGACGCGGCAGTCGAGGACGCCAAGTCCCGGCTCGAGCAAGTGCCCGGGGGCACCAACGTGGTCGATATGCGCCAGCCGTTGCAGGGCCGCGTGGCGAGCAATCAGGATGTCTTGGCCTATCAGCCGGGGGTCTATGCGCAATCGGCGGGCAACGAAGGGGTGAAGATTTCGATTCGCGGCTCGGGCATCAATCGGGCACCGGGCGCGCATGCTTCGGGGCTGTACACGATGCTCGACGGCTTGCCGCTGACCGGCCCCGGCGGCACGCCTTACGAACTGCTTGAACCACTGTGGGTCGACCATGTGGAAGTGCTGCGCGGTGCCAACGGCTTTGATCGTGGCTCGCTGGCCTTGGGCGGCGCCATCGATTACGTCAGCCACACGGGCTACGACGCGCCGAAACTGCAAGTGCGTTACGCCACCGGCAGCCATGGTTATCAGCAGCGTCAGCTGAGTTCCGGGCAGGTGCTGGGCGACTTCGATTACTACGTGTCGCTGACCGATTCGAACGCCGACGGATATCAGGATCACACCGCCAGCGAGAGCCAGGGCGTGATCGCCAACTTCGGTTATCGCTTCAACCCGAACCTGGAAACGCGCTTCTATATTCGTTATCGCCAGACCGACAACGACCTCGCCGGGCGCGTGACCAAGCATTCCATCGAACATGACCCGCGCGCGGCCAACCCGGCTTATGTATCCCGCGACGACAGCCGCAAACAACCGGGCAGCACCTTCATCGGCAACAAAACCACGTTCTACATCGACGACGACTCGAGCATCCAGACCGGCCTCGTCTACCACGACTATCCGATGGACCTGCGCGAAGGTCCCAACCGCTTGAAGGTGGCCTACACGGATGTCAGCGGCACCTTCGATTACAAGCGCCGCGACACCTTGTGGGGCATGGAAAGCCGCAGCAATGTGGGCCTGCGCGTAACCAAACATTTGCCCAACGACGGCGCGAGCGAACTGGTGCGCATCCCTACCGCGCCCAACACATCTGGCTATGCGCCCGGCACTCATATGCGCAACTTCACTTATCAGGGTTCGGACACTGTCCTGCATTTTGGCAACGATCTGGAAATCGCCGACGACTTGTGGCTGACCACCGGCCTCGCCGCCATTTATACCCGCCGCGAAAGCGCCGTCACCTACCCGCAAGGCGGCGGCAAAACCAGCATGAACGACTGGGACTACGCCCCCCGCCTGGGCCTGCGTTATCAGGTAACCCCTGATCTGCAAGTATTCGGCAACCTCAGCCGTTCGGTCGAAGCTCCGCACCCGTGGTCGCTGATCTACAGCTCCAACGTGCGCTTCCCGACCGGCAGCGGTGCGGCGACCGGCACTCAGCGCGATCCGATCAAACTGCAAAACCAGACTGCCACCACCCTCGAACTCGGTGGTCGCGGCGACAGCGCCTTCGGCGAATGGAGCCTGGCTTGGTATTACGCGCAGGTGCGTCACGAATTGCTTTCCGTGCTGCCCGACGCCAACGCGGTCACGCCTTATGAGCTCAACGCCAGCCCCACCGTACATCAAGGCGTCGAAGCCAGTTTGAACAGCAAACTCTGGTCAGCCGATGACGGCCGCCAACTGAGCCTGCGTCAGGCGTATACCTTCAGCGATTTCCACTACCGCGATGATGATCGCTTCGGTGATAACCGCCTGCCGGGATTGCCGATGCACTACTACCAGGGGGAATTACGCTACGACTGGCCGCAAGGATTCTTTGCGGCGATGAATACCCAATTGGTGTCAAAAGTTGCCGTGGATTACGCCAATAGTTACTACGCCGATCCGTACGCGCTATTTGGCGCGACGCTGGGTTACAACGCGCCGAAGGGCGACTGGCAGACCTGGCTGGACCTGCGCAACCTGACCAACAAGCACTACGCGGCAACGGTGACACCGGGGTATGACGACAAAGGGCTGGATGCCGCGCGGTCTACACCAGGTGAAGGAATGGGGGTTTATGTCGGGGTGTCGTGGAGTTTGCTCTGAGGGCACTGCTCGGCGCGGTATCCATGCCGACGCTGCGATTTTCAGAAGATCGCAGTCGCCCAGAAACGTTTAACTCAGCGAAACATTCGTTCCTGCATCAGCGTGCTCGGGATCAGCAGCGTCTGGGTGTAATAAGCCTTGTAGCCATACGCCGTAATACGCACTTTGCACGGAATAAAAGACTGCTTGATCAGTAAAGGCCTGATGGCTTCGTAGTCATTCAGATCGTGTTGAGTTCCGTCGGGTCTGACATTATAGAAAAGAAGCTCAGTGGTGAATTCATAGCCGGATGGATTCTCGCTGTTTTCCTCGACACGACCTTCGGCTTTTACGTTGATAGCGTGTTCTGATGAGAACTCCATATCTCCGTCTAATGAACAGATCAATGTCGGATTGAGTTGATTGGATCTTTCGTAATGATTGAAAGCAATCAACAAATTCACGGTCGAGCTGAAATTCACAATAAAAGAATTATTGGCGCTTTTCTCGAAAGACAACAGCGCAAGTTCGGCTGGAGGTATGACAGGTGTTTTGGCGCACCCGGCGCAGAGCAGCATCAAGAAGACACTAACGTAATGAGAAGAATTCATGGATCAGACCCGCTTTCAAGGTCGCGGCGCCCGATAGATCAGGGTCACGGGGAGAAATTCTGCCACCGCTGAGTTCATTAAGCGATCAGGGAAACCCTGACAGGGACGATCGCAAAAGAGCGCGTGGCCGTCATGAAAGACCACGCGCATCCTGTTTACCTTTTGTACTTAGTGCAGGTTGAGCAAGGCGAACAGCCCAACGATAACCATCAGCACCGACATGTACTGCATCGGTACGAAGAACAACGTGTGCTTTTTGCGGAAAACGACTTCGCCGCCAGTGGCGGGGTCAATGTAGGTTTTGCCCGGTGCGTTATTCAGCTTGTGACCAATAAAGGCATTAGCTGCAGCGGCAACCAGTAAGCCAACACCGACACCTAGCCCATTTGGAAGTCCGGCGAAAGAAATCAGACCCACCAATGGAATCAGAATAGAAAGAATGCCCCAGCCTTGCCAGATAAGAAACATAACGCGTCCCTGTTAATTTTTGAGGCGCGCAATCTAACAAACAACTATGCGTTGCGGCAACAACTAGTAATATCTTTGTCCAGCCGATGACGGTACGTTTTTTTTGTGAGCGATGACAGGCAGAATGAAGCGCCCTTGTTGCCTTCCCGTTCATGTCTGATTTCAGGGAGTAGTCGAATGGACATCACGAATCACCCGCAAGAGAACTCACTGGAGCAATCGCTCAGACTGGCCGCCGACGAGCCTGCCCATCGGCCCGAGTTCTTCCGGATTTTGCTGAACTCCACTGTCTACGTTCTCGGTTCGACGGACGCTGAGGACGGCACAGTGGATCTGGAGGCCGGCAGCAAAGTCAGCATCGCGCATTGGGAAAAACCGGACGGTACTTCTGTCATCCCGTTTTTTTCCTCGCTGCAAACGCTACAGAAATCGATAGACAGCGAGGAGTCCTACCTCGAGCTCCCGGCCAGATCCTTGTTCGAGATGACGCAAGGCACCCACCTCTTCCTGAATCCGAAATCGCCTTATGGAAAAGAGTTCTTCCCGGAAGAGGTACGCAATCTGCTATCTGACCAAGTCGGCCAAAAGGCGACAGTCCGCAAGGTAGAAAAAGAAACCAAAGTGCTGCTCGGGCAACCGGCCCAGTACCCGTCGAAGATGGTGCAGTCGCTGACGCAACTACTGGCCAGCCACCGCAACGTGAAGCGTGCATTTCTTGCGCTGATGCACGACACCTCGGTGGACGAGAAACCGCATCTGATCGTCGGTATCGAGGCCGATGGCGATATTGAACTGGTCATGCGCGAAGCGGGCAATGTCGCGGGAGATACGGCTCCCGACGGTGAGCCCGTAGACCTCTATCGCGTGTCTGAAAGCGAGTCAGGGCTTAGCGACTATTTCCTTGAACAAACGACGCCTTTCTACGAACGCAAACAAGTGAGCAAGTGGCGTTCGATCTTTGGTTTTGGCAAGAAATGACGGAGACCACGTTGCCCGGCCCCGGAAAAATCGCCCTCACCGATCAGGCTGCCATTGTGAATACCTGGGGAGACCTTCTCCTTCCAGCCAGGCGGCGTCATGCTCGGTCCAGATGTGATACTCAGCTTGGCTGCCAGGGTCTTCGTCCAACGTGGCAACTCGCACGATCATAGCGGCTGAGCCGATTCGCTCAGCCGCGAGATGCGATCCGTAGTGGCAGCAGAAGTGTCGGATCTTCCCCGGAGACGATTCGAAAGCCCTCAGTGCCGCCAGGCCCTGAGTCCATCTGAAATGCTCCCTTCGAACTCCAGCCGTAGAGACATACGCCGCTGCATGGGTCTTGCGGCAAGTCATGCAATGACAATGGCTGATCGGCATATCAATGCTGTCGATCTCATAACCTACAGCCCCACAGGCGCAGCTTCCTTTCATCTATCCTCCGGTTTTTGTCACGGCTTGGCCGCAGGTCGTCTGGATGCCAAAGCCCTGGAAGTTACAAGCACGTTGGAAAAGCGATAGTGTCTGCTATCAGTGTGAAGGGCAGATCAAGAATGATGAGAGGCCCCACCAAAGGCATCAAGCTTGTGAACTCCACTTTCGTCCCCTCGAAGCAGCTATAGCCCCCGTAAGAATCCGCAATGAGGAAGGCACATCCACCGATTTGAGACGCGGCGAAAATCAGCATGAGCTTCCGTAGCACATAATTTCCTTATTACTTTTAAATTGACTGCCTTGAAGACGTTATCGGGAAAATTTCCGAATGCCATCACACCTCCTGCCAGCACGCGCGGCACGGTGAGACGACAAACCGGACTCAGGGCTGCAGGCCTCGATGGATGTTGCGCATTTAACCGAACAAAGAGATGCGAACACGCTTGAGCAGTACATCCGCAATCGTAATGGCAAAAAAGTCATGCCTATAAGGCGAATAGCGAACCATGGCCAAAATTGCGAGCCGGAAACAGACAAGGGTTTGCATCAGCTTTCGCCCGCAAACCCTTGATTTAAGATGGTGCCCGAAGCCGGAATCGAACCGGCACGCCCTTACGAGCGGGGGATTTTAAGTCCCATGCGTCTACCAGTTTCGCCATTCGGGCGGTAGCGCGGTGTTGCTCTGTTCAACTGCCGAGTCGTAATCCTAAAGGATCAGGCTCTAGCGGCAGTGCGGGAAATATATACATCACTCCCCGGTGAAGCAAGTTCGCAATGGCCGATTTTCAAGACTAAATCTTGCAGCACACTGGAAATAAAAAAGCTCCGTAAATCATGGATCTACGGAGCTTGTTTATAGTGGAGGCCGAGGTCGGAATCGAACCGGCGTAGGTGGATTTGCAATCCACTGCATAACCATTTTGCTACTCGGCCTCAAAGCATTTGCTGTCAGTAGCACAACAACAAACACTGTACAAATTGGAGCGGGAAACGAGACTCGAACTCGCGACCCCGACCTTGGCAAGGTCGTGCTCTACCAACTGAGCTATTCCCGCTTGGTGTGGCGCATTCTATAGATTTCAGAAGCCCCGTCAACCCTTTGATTCAAAAAAGTTTTATTTCTTTTCAACATCGGTTTTCAGATGTGGCCAGGCGGCACGAAGGTATTGAACCATCGACCACAAAGTCAGGCCGGCCGACACCATCAGCAAGGCATAACCCAACACAACCCAGAAGCTGAAATCCCTTGGATTGGCCAAGAGAATCACCAGCGCGAGCATCTGCGCAGCGGTTTTCCACTTTCCGAGATTTGAAACGGCCACATGAGCACGAGCGCCGAGCTCGGCCATCCACTCGCGCAATGCCGAGACGACAATCTCGCGACCGATGATGACGGCAGCTGGCAACGTAAGCCAGAGATTGCCGTGCTCTTGCACCAGCAGTACCAGCGCAACCGCAACCATGAGCTTGTCGGCGACCGGATCAAGGAACGCTCCGAAGGGAGTGCTTTGTTCGAGACGGCGGGCGAGATAACCATCCAGCCAATCCGTGGCTGCCGCAAAGGCAAACACCGAGGCGGAGGCCATGTAGCTCCACTGATAAGGCAGATAGAACAGCAAAATAAAGATCGGGATGAGCAGAACGCGTAGAACGGTAATCAGATTAGGGATATTCATCGGCACAACTGGCTACGAGGTGAAGGGGCATTCTACTCGCTATGCAGGTTTGCATAAATCGACTCTGCGAGCTTTTTACTGATCCCCGGGGCTTTGGCGATCTCTTCGATGCTTGCACGAGACAGCTCCTGCAATCCACCGAAATGTTTCAACAAGTCGCGACGACGGGTTGGGCCGACGCCGGCAACGCCCTCCAGCGTTGACGTCCGGCGGGTTTTGCCGCGACGGGCTCGGTGTCCGGTAATTGCAAAACGGTGGGCCTCATCGCGAATCTGCTGGATCAGATGCAGCGCCGGGGAGTCACCGCGCAACGTGAACTCGTGCGCCGCATCATTCAGATACAAAGTTTCAAAACCAGCTTTGCGGGTCGCGCCCTTGGCGACACCCAGCAAGATCAGGTCCGGCACGGCCAGTTCGTTGAGAACATCACGGGCCATCGATAGCTGCCCCTTGCCGCCGTCGACCAGCAAGATATCCGGCAACTTGCCCTCGCCGTCCTTGAGTTTGCTGAAACGCCGCGTCAAGGCCTGATGCATGGCGGCATAGTCATCCCCCGCCGTGACACCCTCGATGTTATAGCGACGGTAGTCCGACTTGATTGCACCTTCCGGACCAAACACCACGCAGGACGCGACCGTCGCCTCACCACTGGAGTGACTGATGTCATAGCATTCCAAGCGCTGCGGAGGCTCATCCAGCTTCAGTACTTCAGCCAAGGCCTCAAAGCGTGCCGCGGTGTGCTGACGATTGGCCAGCCGCGCGCCCAACGCCTGCTCCGCATTGGTGACAGCGAGTTGCTGCCAACGTGCGCGCGTGCCCCGCACCCGATGACTGATGGCCAGTTCCCGGCCACGCAATTCATGAATCGCTTCGATCAGCGTCGGGAAATCCTCGTGTACGACGTTGACAATCAGTTCACTCGGCAAGTCGCGTTCCGGACTGCTGATGAAGTATTGGCCAAGGAACGCGGCCATGACTTCCGATACGTCCTCTTCGATACCGACCTGCGGAAAGAAGTTTTTGCTACCTAATACGCGTCCGCCACGGACACTGATCAAATGGACGCAGGCACCACCCGGGTTGACGAATGCAGCGATGACGTCGATATCGCCAGTGCCGCCCTCCATGCTCTGTTGATCCTGAACGCGGCGCAACAATGCAATCTGATCGCGCAACTCAGCGGCGCGTTCGAACTCCAGGTTGATCGCTGCCTCTTCCATCGCCGTGGACAGCTCATTGGTCAGTGCGTGACTGCGCCCTTCGAGAAACATCACCGAGTGACGCACGTCTTCGGCATAAACCTCAGGCTCGACCAGACCGACGCAAGGCGCCTTGCAACGCTTGATCTGATATTGCAGGCACGGGCGGGTTCGATTCTTGTAATAGCTGTCTTCACACTGTCGGACGAAAAACGTCTTTTGCAGCAGGCTCAGACTTTCGCGAATGGCACCCGCGCTCGGATAAGGCCCGAAATATTTGCCTTTGGCTTTTTTCGCCCCGCGATGGATGCTGAGGCGCGGAAACTGTCCGTCCGAGAGAAACACGTAAGGATAGGATTTGTCGTCGCGCAACAGGATGTTGTACGGCGGCCGCCATTCCTTGATCAGCGTCTGCTCAAGCAACAGCGCTTCGGTTTCGTTGGCGGTAATGGTCGTTTCGACCTGCGCAATGCGACCGACCAACGCAGCGGTTTTCGGCGCCAGACCGGTCTTGCGAAAGTAACTCGCCAAGCGTTTCTTGAGGTTCTTGGCCTTGCCGACATACAAGAGACGCGCATCGCTGTCGAACATGCGATACACGCCGGGGCGCCCGCTGACGGTCGACAGGAAGGCGCTGGAATCGAATGCTTCAGTCATGGTCAGAGGCTGGCATCAACCATGCCGTGACGAACCGCCAACAGCGTCAACTCGACGTCGCTGCTGATCGAAAGCTTCTCGAAAATACGGTAGCGATAGGTGTTCACGGTTTTCGGCGACAAACACAACTTGTCGGAAATGATCTGAACCTTCTGGCAGCCGACAATCATCAACGCGATCTGGATTTCTCGCTCGGACAACGCATCGAACGGAGAATCATTGGACGGTTGAAAGGACTTGATCGCCAACTGCTGAGCAATCTGCGGGCTGATGTAGCGCTGCCCGGCAAACACCAGCCGAATGGCCTGCACCATTTCCGGCAACCCGGCACCCTTGGTGAGATAACCCGCAGCGCCGGCTTGCAGCAAGCGAGTAGAAAAAGGGTCCTCCTCACATACAGTAACCGCGACCACCTTGATGTCAGGGTGACTGCGCAGCAGTTTACGCGTGGCTTCCAGGCCGCCGATGCCAGGCATCTTGACGTCCATCAGGACCACATCGGGTTTCAACTCTCGGGCCTTGATCAGGGATTCTTCCCCGGACTCGGCCTGGCCCACTACCTGCAAGCCATCAATATCGGCCAGCATCCGTGTAATGCCTGTACGAACGAGATCATGGTCATCGACCACTAGCACCCTAATCAAGCAGACACCTCGCGATATGGTCTTATTGGGATGCCGGACACCTTAGCAAAAAGTGCCCGACAGACCTAGCGGCAAGCAGCATTTAAAAAGTTTCAATTCATCATCGAAGGCTTGCCGGCCGTGGGTTTCAGAGCACAGGTGTACTGATATCCAGCTGCATTCGCAGAAAACACTCGTCCTCGCCTTGTACGTGTAGTCCTTTTCTTTCATACAAATGTTTCGCCGGATTGTTTTCGAAGACTGTCAGGCGCAAAGCCGGCCGCAGCTCTTCCTGGGCCATGCCGATAACCTGATCAATCGCCCAGGAACCCGCGCCCTGGCGGTGAAAGGCTTGAGCAATCTGCAGTTCACGAATGTATAACGCCCGCCTGTCCCGGCTGAGACTGAAAAACCTATCGCCACATCATCACGCAATATCAGCCAGTTCTCGCGTCCCGACCAGGCTACGTCGAATGCTTCGTCCTGCCACAACAGATCATGATGAATGTAGTAACGCAGCATGTTCTGGCAAGTGAGATTGCGTGAAAATGCCAGATCCTCTGGCGCCGCTTTCCGCAACTGGAATGTCATTCAGCCCGCCATCACAGGAACGACCCGCCCCTGCCAGGTTCCGGCGTCTCGTTGGGCAACCAGCAAAAGGTCACCCACTCCCGGCGCGGAAGCGACCAATGAACCGTTTTCGGACCATATCGCGCTGCGCCCTGCCGACTGCCATCCGCCAGTAAGGCCACCGTGGTTGGCCATCAACACGGCCATCGCGTGTTGCCGTGCATAACCCTGAAGCAGCGCGGTGTCTGCCGCGTAACCTTTTTCGCTGATCAATACGCCTGCTGCGTACAGGTCAGCCCCTTGTTCAGCCGCCGCAGCCGCGTGACTGGCGTGGGAAAAATCGGCGCAGACCGCCAGCGCAACCTTGTGGTTGCCGATGTCCAGGGCAGGCCCTCCGAACCCAGGGGCGAAAACAAGCTCTTCGCCCGGGTGCAAATGCTGTTTGCTGTACACCACGAGCGAGCCATCAGCACCGAGAATCAGAGCACCAATCAACACTCCAGGATGATTTTCCAACCGGACAGGCATACCGACGACCGTCGTTATGCCAAGCTCACGAGCAACTTCGCGCAACGGCTGAAGGACTGCGTCTTGCGGGTCGACGGCCAATGCTGCAGCCTCCTCGCCTTCATAGCCCGTCAGGGACAACTCCGGAAAAACCAGCAGCTGCACGCCCTGCCCCGCTGCAGCTTCGATGAAGCGCATATGGCGAGCAATGTTGGCGGCAAGATCACCGGCAATGGAGGTTGCCTGGGCAGCGGCAATGGTCAGTGTCGACATGATTCTTCCATGGTCATCAGGCAAAGTGCCGAGTGTGGCACAACTGACGCTGCGCTCAAGCAATAGGCGTTTTGTTGCTCACGCGATAGCAATTTCTGATTGCTGAGGCATATCGGGCTCTAGTAAGCTCGGCGCATTCATCGGAGACAGACCATGTTCAACGCCCTTTCACAGCTTCTTGCCGTCAGCGCCATGCGCTCGGTTACGGCTGCCCGGGTGAACGACGTTTGCGCTCCGGTCAGCTTTTATTTTGGGTATTGGTTTAGCCACTGGCGCGCCTGATACCAACACGGCGCCCATGAAAACGGGTCGCCTACCAGAGATTTCTCAACCCCCGGTCGGCTTCCCGATCGGGGGTTTTGTTTTTTCAGGCCCAGACTTTTTCCGCAACACACCAGAACTTTTGAGGATTCACAAAATGAACTACGCCACTTATTACCGTTACGACAGCTTTAGCGCCTGGCGATTTACCAGCCTCCGCTCGGGACAGCCTGCCACCTCCGATCGGTCACCCACAGGTGGCAAACACGCCCATGTAGCCAATACGGCCAATTGTCGAACACCCCAGTAGGGCTGAGCGAGCGGGAACAACCCGCCGCCTGCCCAGGAAGACCGAATATGAACTCGTCCGTTTCTGCTCTGCCGCTGTCCACCCTCAATTCCGCCAACGAAGCACTGACCCTGCGTCTGCCCAGCTCGTTGCAACTCAAACAGCAGTTGCCATTGAGCAACGCCTTGAGCCAACAAGTCGCCGCCCACCGCCAAGCGGTTCGCGCGATTCTCAATGGTGAAGACCAGCGCCTGCTGGTAATCGTCGGCCCTTGCTCCATCCACGATCCTCAGTCCGCCCTTGAATACGCTGGCAAGCTCGCCCGACTGGCTGAAGCCGTCAGCGGCGAGATGCTGCTGGTGATGCGTGCCTATGTCGAAAAACCGCGCACCACCGTCGGCTGGAAAGGTCTGGCCTACGACCCGCACCTGGATGGCAGTGACGACATGGCCGGCGGCCTGACACTGTCCCGCGAGCTGATGCTGGAAATGATCCGCCTCGGTTTGCCAGTGGCCACCGAACTGTTGCAACCCATGGCTGCGGGTTACTTCGATGACCTGCTCAGTTGGGTGGCCATTGGTGCACGTACCACCGAATCACAAATACATCGTGAAATGGCCAGCGGCCTGAGCATGCCGGTGGGCTTCAAGAATGGTACCGACGGCGGAGCGACCGTTGCGGTTGACGCCATGCGTTCGGCAGCCCATCCACATCGGCATTTCGGGGTCGATAGTCAGGGACACCCGGCGATTATTCAAACGCCAGGCAACCCGGATACTCACCTGGTGTTGCGCGGCGGGCACCACGGACCCAACCATGATCGTGAGAGCGTGGCCAGAATCCACGCTGACCTGAACCGATTGAAAATCCCCAGCCGCATCATGGTCGATTGCAGCCACGCCAACAGCGGCAAGGATCCATTGCGCCAGCCGGGAGTCTTCAACGAGGTCCTGGAGCAACGCTTGCAGGGTGATCGCTCACTGATCGGCATGATGCTGGAGTCTCATCTTTTCGAGGGCTGTCAGCCGCTGAGTGCATCGCTGCGTTACGGCGTTTCGATTACCGATGGTTGCCTGGGTTTCAGCGCAACGGAGCAACTTCTGCTCCAGGCAGCTCGACGTCTTGGCGCGTGCACCAGAGGCTGATCGCACGGCCCACCTTCCGGTTCAGCAGAGAATCGGAGGGTGGGCCAGGTTCAACCTACGCCTCTACACGCACCTGTGTCGCCGCGGAAGGCTGACTGACATCGTCCAATCGCTCTACCGTGTAGGAAACACGTACAGTCGATCCCTGGTGTTCGCGCCAGAAGCGCTGTGGAACGATAAAAATCAGCGGTTTCCCTGCGGTTTCCCGAGTGATGTCGCGATCATCCCTGTGACTGAAAAAATCACCGTCACACTTGAGATAGACCAGTTCACCCTCCTGGGTCCGGGCATTGCCGATCACCACGGTG
This sequence comes from Pseudomonas sp. NPDC087817, assembly GCF_044742875.1. Lineage (NCBI taxonomy): Bacteria > Pseudomonadati > Pseudomonadota > Gammaproteobacteria > Pseudomonadales > Pseudomonadaceae > Pseudomonas > Pseudomonas sp. NPDC087817. Next base: position 279,705 of record NZ_JBIUVJ010000003.1, on the reverse strand, counting down.
ACGCCATCAGTTGAATCCTCTGCCAACAGCACGCCATCTTCTGCCTCAAGCACATCGGGCGCGTCCAGCTCGCTTTGCAAGAACGGGGTGACGAGAACTCTCGCAGTATCGGACTCGCGAACCGCACCATTCGCCTGCTCGACTCGGTAACGAACCGTCACCTCGCCACCGAGGTGCGCTGCGATGTACTCGGCAGGTACCCAGAAGGAAAGGGTTTCTGCGACAGCAAAGGCCTCGACCTTCAATCGATCGCTGAACGCCAACGGCGAGGCGTCCCCAGACCACATCAACGACACCTGGTCACCTACCGCCATTTTGCCGTACGGCTGGAGAGTGACGAGTACACCTTCCACCACCCGTGCCGGATCCAGTGTCCCGCTTATTGCTCCCTCGACCTGCGGAGCAAGCAACTGCGCACGCATATCTCCCACAGTCAATTGCAGGGGCGCAGACAATGCGGGCTCGGGCAGACCCGCGCTGGCAAGCGTCCAGTAGATATCCAGAGCGCCGCCATCCAAAGCGGCAACGTGCATGCCTTTGATCACGAAAATGACGTCTTTGCCAACTTGCGCCGCGCTGACATAGCGAACCTTTTCATGCTGGTAAACAAAGCCCTCGATATCCAGACCCTCCCAGCTCAGCAGCAACCGATCTCCACACGCCATATTTGTATAAGGAGCAATACGAACGACGACCTGACTCAGCGAAGGGTCGAGCACATCGCCCTCCAGTGAGTCGAGTGTTGCGGCAGGCAATAGCTGATTTGTTGTGCAGGGGCTGACGGGGTGGCGCATCCGGTAGCAAAACTCGATTTCATGGGTGTTCATTCGTGGCTCGACTCCTTGGACAAAACGCTGCCTTCATGACGGCGTCGACAGCCCACATTGAACGAGATTGCTGATGCAACCGATATCAGCCCAATACGCCGCATACATGACGCAAAGGCTACGAGCGCAGTAGGCAACCTACGCAAAATCGACTCACTGCAGGCGTAAGACGGCCAGAACTTCCGATTCGGACTTCACATGTATCCGAAACGTCGTACAGCCCCTAGTCCATATTCAACGGCCAAGTGAAGCCTCTTCGTACTTCCTCAGCGGGACGGGTGTTTTAGAGTGACCCACAGATTTCCCCAATGAACTTCTGCGAAAAAGGTAAGAACATGCAACGGAATGCTACAACTCGTTATCCCGTGCTTTTGGTACACGGCCTGTTCGGATTCGAGCGTATCGGCCATTTCGAGCTGTTTCATGAGGTCAAGGACGCTCTGAAAACAGCAGGCAGCCGAGTGTTTGTTCCCCACCTCTCCGCCACTCACGACAACGAAGTAAGAGGTGAGCAACTACTGAAGCAAATCGAAAGCGTCCTGAGAGGCACAGGAGCCGCCAAAGTCAACCTCATCGGACACAGTCAGGGAGCATTGGCCGCTCGCTATGCTGCGGCGCTTGCGCCACACAGCGTGGCCTCGGTGACATCGGTCAGTGGCCCGAACCACGGCTCGGAACTGGCTGACTTCCTGCGCAAGGCGCTGGTGCCGGGCCGACTGCCGGAAGTTGTGGCGCAAAACGTGGCGACACTGTTCGCTGATTTCATTTCGCTGGTCAGTGGTAGCCCCACCCTGCCGCAGAACGCCTTGGCGGCACTCAATGCACTGACAACCGAGGGCGTGGGTGCCTTCAACGACAGGTTTCCGCAAGGCCTGCCCCACACGTGGGGCGGGCAAGGTGCCGCACAGGTCAATGGTGTGCGCTATTACTCCTGGAGCGGCGTCCTGCCTGCAACAGGCCTGCCATCATTCGACCCGATTCAAGGCGCCTGTCAGGCGCTCTCGCAATATTTCATGACCGAAGGGGATCAGAATGACGGCTTCGTCGGGCGCTTCAGCTCGCATTTGGGCCAGGTTATCCGTTCCGACTATCCGCTGGACCACTTGAGCACTCTGCGCCGCAGTGCCGGCACCGTCGCCAGCCTGCTCGACCCGATTGCGCTTTACGTCGAACATGCCGCGCGCCTGCGAGCAGTGAATCTCTGAACAGGCTGCTGACAAACGAACGGAACTTTGCCGAGAATTCGCCCACTGAATCCGGTAGGCTCCGCACTTTACTGAAATAGATTGGAGAGTTTTCCCATGGCTAAAGCCACTGCCCGCCACATCCTGGTTTCCAGCGAAGACAAGTGCAACGAACTCAAGGCCCAGATCGAAGGCGGAGCTGATTTCGCCGAAGTTGCCAAGGCCAACTCCACCTGCCCGTCCAGCCGTCAGGGCGGTGATCTGGGCTCGTTCGGTCCTGGCCAGATGGTCAAGGAATTCGACACTGTCGTGTTCAGCGCGCCAATCAACGTCGTGCAAGGCCCGGTGAAGACCCAGTTCGGTTATCACCTGCTGGAAGTCACCAGCCGTCAGGACTGATCCATCGTCTGATTGCTGTGCCAACGGCCCGCCTTTTGGTGGGCCGTTGTATTTCAGCAACACATACGACTGGCGACTGGCGCGCCTCTCGCGTACAACTTGCGCATATCGACTACCCGTTCCAAGGCTGACAATGCGACTGGTTTTCCCCACATTGATGCTCACCGCCCTCGCCCTGCTGTCGGGCGCCGCCGGTGTGAACGCTGCACCGCAACATGCGTTGACCGTGTATGGCGAACCTGCCAGGTACCCCGCAGGCTTCAGTCACTTCGACTACACCAATCCGCAAGCCCCCAAAGGCGGGACGATGCGCCGCTCGGCGATCGAAATCGGTCACTTCGACCATGTGCTTCCTTATATAGACAAGGGCATCGGTGTCACCCAGATCGACGGCCTGCTGTATTCGCCGCTGGCCCAGCGCTCGATGGACGAGCCTTACACCGTTTACGGTCTGGTCGCACAGAAGATGGAGCGCTCGGACGACGGTCTGTCGTTGCGCTTCTTCATCAATCCCAAGGCCCGCTTCGCTGACGGCAAACCGATCACCGCCGAAGATGTGCGCTACAGCTACGACCTGTTGATGACCCAGGGCAGCCTGCGTTATCGCACTCAGTTCGCCGACGTCAAAGGTGTCGAAGTGGAAGCGCCGCTGACCGTGCGCTTCGATTTCAAAAGCAACGAAAACCGCACCCTGCCACTTGATATCGCGACCCTGCCGGTATTCCCCGAACACTGGTGGAAGAGTCGCGATTTCGCTGGCGGTGGCGGATACGAACCGCCACTGGGCAGTGGCCCCTATCGCGTCGGCAAAGTCGACTCGGGGCGCAGCATCACGTTCGAACGTAATCCCGATTGGTGGGGCAAGGATTTGCCCGTAAGCCGCGGCCTGTACAATTTCGACCACTTCAGCATCGAGTATTTCGGCGACACCGATGTTGCGCGACAAGTGCTGCGCGGCGGTGCCTATGACTACAACCGCGAGTTCTCCGCCACCGGTTATTCGATCGGCTATGACAGCCCCGCCCTGAGCGACGGCCGCCTGCAAAAGGCGCATCTGGCCACCGAAGCACCGCAATCGGCGCAAGGCTTTGTGTTCAACCTGCAAAAACCGATGTTCCAGGATCGTCGCGTGCGTCAGGCACTGGCGATGCTCTGGGATTTCGAGTGGAGCAACCGGCAGATGATGCGCAACCTGTACATCCGCCAGCAAAGCTACTTTTCCAATACCGACCTTGCGGCGCGAGAACTGCCCGATGCCCAAGAGCTGAAAATCCTTGAACCGCTGCGCGGACAGGTTCCCGACGAAGTTTTCACAAAAGTCTTCGAGGCGCCGAAAACCGATGGCAGCGGCCTGATCCGCGACAAACAATTGCAGGCTCTTGAACTGCTTGAGCAGGCCGGGTGGACACCGGATGGCGATCAACTGGTGAATGCCGAGGGCGAACCGCTGAGCTTCACCTTCCTGGTCAGTCAGAACGGCATGGACCGCCTGTTGCTGCCATATAAACGCACACTGAAACAGATCGGCATCGACCTCAATATCCGCCGCATCGACTCCTCGCAGTACGTCAACCGCTTGATGAGCCGCGACTACGACATGATCGTCACCGGCTACCCCGTCACCACCTCTCCGGGCGGCGAATTGCTCAATTACTTCGGATCGGCGTCAGCCAACGATCCGGGCGCCAACAATTACATGGTGCTGAAAAACCCGGCGGTCGACATGTTGATCAATGGCCTGATCCGCGCCTCGACCCAATCCGACATGCTGCACTACGCCCACGCGCTGGACCGGGTGCTGCAATGGAACTACTACTGGATCCCCAATTACTACCCGCCGGGCACCTCGACAGTCTGGTGGAACCGTTTCGGCATTCCGTCGGTGCAGGCCAGCAACGACGAAGCCATCGAGAGCTGGTGGGAAATAAGCAGCACGCCGCTGACCAATCAACAGATGACGGCTGAAAAAATCGCCCGTGGCAGACCCGGAGGACCACGCTGATGTGGGGTTACATACTGCGGCGCCTGCTGCTGATCATTCCGACGCTGGTGATTATTCTGCTGGTCAATTTCGTCATCATTCAAGCGGCGCCCGGTGGCCCGGTCGAGCAGGCGATCGCGCACCTGCAAGGCATTGGCGGAAGCAATGTCGGCGGCGGTTCGAGCGAAACCATGAGCGGCACATCGCGCGCCAGCCGTGGCCTTGATCCGCAACTGATCAAGGACATCGAAAAACAGTACGGCTTCGACAAACCGGCCCATGAACGCCTGTGGCTGATGCTCAAGAACTATGCGCAACTGGACTTCGGCAAGAGCTTCTTCCGTGGCGCAACGGTCACCGACCTGATCCTGGAAAAAATGCCGGTTACCATTTCCCTCGGTCTCTGGGCGACGCTGATTACCTATCTGGTTTCAATCCCGCTGGGCATCCGCAAGGCTGTACATCACGGCAGTCATTTCGATATCTGGAGCAGCACGGCGATCATCATCGGCTACGCAATGCCGGCGTTCCTGTTCGCGATGTTTCTGATCGTGGTGTTTGCCGGTGGCACTTCGCTGAACTGGTTCCCGGTGCGCGGCCTGGTCTCGGACAACTTTGAATCGCTGTCGACCCTGGGCAAGATCGCCGACTACTTCTGGCATCTGGTCTTGCCGGTGACGGCATTGGTCATCGGTGGTTTTGCGACGTTGACCATCCTCACCAAGAACTCGTTTCTCAATGAAATCACCCGCCAATACGTCGTCACTGCCCGGGCGAAAGGCTTGAGCGAGCGTCGCGTGCTTTACGGCCACGTATTCCGTAACGCCATGCTGCTGGTGGTGTCGGGTATTCCCCAGGCGTTCATCAGCGTGTTCTTCGCCGGCTCCTTGCTCATCGAAGTGATTTTCTCCCTCGACGGCCTCGGCCGCATGAGCTACGAAGCGGCAGTGTCGCGCGATTATCCGGTGGTGTTCGGCTCGCTGTTCATCTTTACCCTGTTCGGCCTGCTGATAAAACTGATCGGCGACCTGTGTTACACCCTCGTCGATCCGCGCATCGACTTCGCCGCGAGGAATGCCTGATGTTCAAGCTCTCGCCGTTGGGTCGTCGCCGCTTCGAGCGTTTCAAGAAAAACCGCCGTGGCTGGTGGTCGTTGTGGCTGTTCATCGGACTGTTTGTCGTCACGCTGGGTGGCGAGTTGATCGCCAACGACAAGCCGTTGGTGGTCAGCTACCAGGGCCAATGGTATTTCCCGGTCTTCAAACGCCACACCGAGCAGGAGTTCGGCGGGCAACTGCCGTTCCAGGCCGATTACCGCAGCGACTATGTGCAGAACCTGATCCGCAAGGACGGTGGCTGGCTGCTGTTTCCGCCGATTCCGTTCAGCGACGACACGCCGAACTATGACCTCAACAAACCGGCACCGAGCCCGCCGACTGCAGTCAACTGGCTGGGCACCGACGATCAGTCGCGGGACGTACTGGCCCGGGTGATTTTCGGCGCGCGGGTATCGATTCTGTTTGCGTTGATGCTGACGTTTGTCAGCGCCTTGATCGGTATCGCGGCCGGTGCCTTGCAGGGCTACTACGGGGGCTGGGTCGACCTGCTCGGGCAACGCCTGCTGGAAGTCTGGTCGGGATTGCCGGTGCTCTATCTGCTGATCATCCTCTCCGGTTTCGTCGAGCCGAATTTCTGGTGGCTGCTGGGGATCATGGCGTTGTTTTCCTGGCTGGCACTGGTCGACGTGGTGCGCGCCGAGTTCCTGCGCGGGCGCAATCTGGAATACGTCAAAGCCGCGCGCGCCTTGGGCCTGACTGACCGCAAAGTGATTGTCCGGCACATCCTGCCAAACGCCATGAATGCGACGTTGAGTTATTTGCCGTTCATTTTGACCGGAGCCATTTCCACGCTAACGGCGCTGGACTTCCTCGGCTTCGGCATGCCGGCCGGCAGTGCTTCACTGGGCGAACTGATCGGCCAGGGCAAACAGAACCTGCAGGCACCCTGGCTGGGGCTGACAGCGTTTTTCACTCTGGCGCTGATTCTTTCTTTACTGGTGTTCATCGGCGAAGCGTTGCGTGACGCCTTCGACCCTCGATCCTGAAGCGTAGCCATGACTGACAACCTGATTGAAATCCGAAATCTCAATGTCGCCTTCCATGGCCAGACCGTGGTGCGCGACCTGTGCCTGGATATTCGCGCCGGCGAGTGCCTGGCCCTGGTCGGCGAATCCGGTTCGGGCAAATCGGTAACTGCCCATTCGATTCTGCAATTGCTCCCCGAATCGGAAGCGCAAACCACCGGCAGCATTCGCTATCGCGGGCAGGAACTGGTCGGGGCTGCCCCCAAGGTCTTGCGCGCGCTGCGCGGTAATCGCATCGCCATGATCTTTCAGGAGCCGATGACCTCGCTCAATCCGCTGCACACCATCGAAAAGCAGATCGGTGAAACCCTGTTGCTGCACCGGGGCCTCGGTGGCAAAGCGGCGCAACAACGGATTGTTGAACTGCTTGGCCTCGTCGGCATCCAGAAACCCGAGGAACGGCTCAAGGCGTATCCGCATCAACTGTCTGGCGGACAACGGCAACGGGTGATGATCGCCATGGCACTGGCCTGCGAACCGGAGCTGTTAATCGCCGACGAGCCGACCACCGCCCTCGACGTCACCGTGCAACGCAAGATCCTGCTGCTGCTCAAATCCTTGCAACAACGCTTGGGCATGTCGCTGCTGTTGATCAGCCACGACCTCAATCTGGTGCGCAGCATTGCTCAGCGCGTCTGTGTGATGAAGGCCGGTGAGATCGTCGAGCAAGCGCCCTGCGAAACCCTGTTCACCGAACCGAAACATCCTTACAGCTGCGTTCTGCTCAACGCCGAACCCGAGGGTGAAGCCCTGCCCCGGGATGAGCGTGAAAACGTGCTTGAAGTCGATGATCTGCGGGTTGATTTCGTCGTCGGCGGCGGGCTGTTTCAACGCAAACAATACCTGCGCGCAGTGGATGGCATCAGCCTGAACATCCAGCGCGGCAAGACCCTGGGCATTGTCGGTGAATCCGGTTCAGGCAAGTCGACGCTGGGCCAGGCGATCCTGCGGCTGCTCGATTCCAAAGGCAGCATCCGCTTCCAGGGCGAAGCGCTCGATGGCCTCAACCAGAAACAGCTACGCCCGTGGCGGCGGCAGATGCAGGTGGTGTTTCAGGATCCGTTCGGCAGCCTCAGCCCGCGAATGTCGGTGGCGCAAATCATCAGCGAAGGCCTGGAAGTGCATTGCGAATCCACCGCCGATGAATGCGATGAGCAAGTGATCCGCGTACTGAAAGAAGTGGGCCTGGATCCGCAAAGCCGCCATCGCTACCCCCACGAGTTTTCCGGCGGTCAGCGCCAACGCATCGCCATCGCCCGGGCACTGGTATTGAAACCGGCGCTGATCCTGCTGGACGAACCGACTTCGGCACTCGACCGCACGGTACAAAAACAAGTGGTCGCCCTGCTCCGCCAGCTTCAGGAGAAACATGGTCTGACCTATCTGTTCATCAGTCACGACCTCGCGGTGGTCCGCGCGTTGGCGCACGACATGATCGTGATCAAGGACGGCAAAGTGGTCGAGCGCGGGGCCAGTCACGAGGTGTTTGATTCGCCGCAGCATCCGTACACCAAAGAGCTGTTGGCGGCGGCGCATCCGGGGTAGGCATAATCGGCACTCGATTTGAAACCGAGTCGCGGCCATCGCTGGCAAGCCAGCTCCCACAGGATTTTCGGTCGCTCACAGATACTGTGCTCACCAGAAAAACTGTGGGAGCTGGCTTGCCAGCGATGGCGTCGGCACTGTCAACCAAAACTGCGGATCAGCCTTCATGAACACCACCGAAAGCCTCAAGGACTACCAACGGGTTCGCACCCTGGCGATCCGCTCGTTGTTCGAGATCATCGAGCAATCGAGCGAAGGCACGGTGATTGTCGATCGCGATGCCAACATCGTCTGGATGAACGAGCGCTATGCGCGACGGTTTGGTCTGGAATCCGCCGCAGGCGCCATCGGCAAGCCGTGTGAAAGTGTGATCCCCGGCAGTCTCTTGCGCGAAGTGGTGCGCACCGGCCGGCCGATCTTGCTCGACATGCAGGACACGCCAAAAGAGCCGTTGGTGGTCATGCGTCTGCCGATTCACGACGACGCCGGCAGCGTGATCGGCGCCATCGGTTTTGCCTTGTTCGATGAGTTGCGCACCCTCTCGCCGATGCTCAAGCGTTATCTGAGCATGCAGGAAGAACTGGCGTCGACTCGTTCATTGCTGCGGGCGCGACAGACCAAATACAACTTTGCGCATTTCATCGGCACCAGCGCCGCCAGCCTCGAAGTCAAACGCCGTGCTCGGCGCAGTGCCAGCGCCGAGTCCCCGGTGTTGCTGCTCGGCGAAACCGGCACCGGCAAAGAGTTGCTGGCCCAGGCCATCCACAGCGCCTCGCCCCGGGCGCACAAAGCCTTTGTCAGCATCAACAGCGCGGCGATTCCCGAAGCCCTGCTGGAAGCGGAATTTTTTGGCACAGCGCCAGGCGCTTTCACCGGGGCCGATCGCAAGGGCCGCACCGGCAAACTGCAAATCGCTCAGGGCGGCACGTTGTTCCTCGACGAAATCGGCGACATGCCGCTACCACTGCAAAGCAAACTGCTGCGCGTGCTGCAGGAAAAGGAGTTCGAGCCTGTGGGCTCCAACGAAGTGATTCAGAGCGATGTGCGGGTGATCGCCGCCACGTCAACGGATCTGCAAGCGGCGATCAAACGCGGCGAGTTCCGCGCCGACTTGTATTACCGACTCAACGTGTTGCCGATCAATGTGCCGCCGTTACGGGACAGACTGGATGACCTGCCAGCGCTCAGCGAAGCCATTCTTGAAGAGCTGCGCAGCCAGCATGAACTGAACCGCGAAGCGCTGGCCCTGCTTGGCCAGCATGCCTGGCCGGGCAATATTCGCGAGTTGCGCAATGTGCTGGAACGGGCGGCGCTGCTCAGTGACGACCTGATGCTGACGGAAAATGACATACGCGCGGCCATTGGCACGTTTTCCCCGGTGGAGCGAACCTCGGCACCGATGGTTGAAGCGCTGACCGAAGAAACCTTCGCTCAGGCGCGGGAACGATTTGACCGGCAGTTGATTCAATCTGCCCTCGCGCAATGCGCAGGCAAGGTGCCGGAGACAGCGGCTCGACTGGGGCTTGGACGCTCGACCCTGTACAAAAAAATGGTGGCACTGGGAATCGCCGAGTCTCAATAAAGAGACTTTTCTCTCAAAAAAAAGACACCATCAAAAGCATCGCTGGCAAGCCAGCTCCCACAGGTTAATCACAGTTCCTGTGGGAGCTGGCTTGCCAGCGATGACGTCAGCAAATCAAAAAAAAATCTCTATACAGAGACAATTTAATTTTCCCGCCCTCCAGAAACCCCATTAAATCCATATATTTCAATAGCTTACCTATCTGGCACAAAACTCGCTAAGCGCTCTCCTACACCCGTTTCAACCACAAAAATAACAATTCCGGAGAGACACACCATGAGTGTGATCATTGCCCTGGCAGCCCTCGCGCTGCTGATGCTGGCGGCCTACCGTGGCTATAGCGTCATCCTTTTCGCCCCGATCGCCGCCCTCGGCGCGGTCCTGCTCACCGACCCTTCCGCCGTCGCCCCTGCCTTCACCGGGGTGTTCATGGAAAAAATGGTCGGTTTCATCAAGCTGTACTTTCCCGTGTTCCTGCTCGGCGCCGTGTTCGGCAAGTTGATCGAGCTCTCGGGGTTCTCGCGTTCGATCGTTGCGGCAGCGATTCGCCTCTTGGGCACCAAGCAGGCGATGCTGGTGATCGTCCTGGTCTGCGCCCTGCTCACCTACGGCGGCGTTTCGCTGTTTGTGGTGGTGTTCGCGGTCTACCCGTTTGCGGCAGAGATGTTTCGCCAGAGCAATATTCCCAAACGCCTGATCCCGGCCACCATCGCCCTCGGCGCGTTTTCGTTCACCATGGATGCCCTGCCCGGCACGCCGCAAATCCAGAACATCATCCCCAGCACCTTCTTCAACACCACTGCATGGGCGGCGCCGTGGCTGGGGGTGATCGGCACGATCTTCGTGTTCTGCGCCGGCATGCTGTTTCTCCAGCGCCAACGCAACAAGGCCCAGCGCGCCGGTGAAGGCTATGGCACCGAGCTGCGCAACGAACCGGAAACCGCCGAAGACCTGAAGCTGCCGAACCCATGGATTGCGCTGTCGCCCCTGCTGGCGGTGGGCATCATGAACCTGTTGTTCACCCAGTGGATTCCACAGTGGTACGGCAAGACCCACAGCCTCGCACTGCCGGGCATGGCCACACCGGTCACCACCGAAATCGCCAAACTGACGGCGATCTGGGCGGTGCAGGCGGCATTGCTGGTCGGGATTCTGATGGTGCTGGCGTTCGGCTTTCAGGCGATTCGCAGCAAACTCGCCGAGGGCAGCAAAAGTGCGGTCGGCGGTGCACTGCTGGCGGCGATGAACACCGCTTCGGAATACGGCTTCGGCGCGGTGATTGCGTCGCTGCCGGGCTTTCTGGTGCTGGCCGACTGGCTCAAGCAAATCCCCAATCCGCTGGTCAACGAGGCCATCACCGTGACGTTGCTGGCCGGTATCACCGGCTCTGCCTCGGGCGGTATGAGCATTGCGCTGGCGGCGATGTCCGAGCAGTTCATCAGCGCGGCACACGCAGCGAACATTCCGCTGGAAGTGCTGCACCGCGTGGCCGCGATGGCCAGCGGCGGCATGGACACCCTGCCGCACAACGGCGCGGTCATCACGCTGCTGGCGGTCACCGGCCTGACCCATCGCGAAGCTTATAAAGACATTTTCTGTATTACGCTGATCAAGACCCTGGCGGTTTTTGTAGTGATCGGCACTTTCTACGCCACTGGCATTGTGTGAGGCATTCATGACGACTCTTTCTGGCAAGACTGCATTGGTCACCGGCTCCACCAGCGGCATCGGTCTGGGCATTGCCCTCGTGCTGGCAAAGGCCGGGGCCAACGTGATTCTCAATGGTTTCGGCAATGCTGCCCCGGTGATTGCCGAGGTCGCGCAGTTCGGCGGCAAGGTCGGCCATCACCCGGCCGACGTCAGCGATCCGGCGCAGATCGCCGACATGGTCGACTACGCCGAGCGCGAATTTGGCGGCGTCGACATTCTGGTCAACAACGCCGGCATCCAGCATGTCGCCGCCGTTGAAGAGTTCCCGATCGAGCGCTGGGACTCGATCATCGCCATCAACCTCTCGTCGGTGTTTCACAGCACGCGCCTGAGTTTGCCGGGCATGCGCGCCAAGGGTTGGGGCCGAATCATCAATATCGCCTCCGTGCACGGTCAGGTCGGCTCAACCGGCAAGGCTGCTTACGTTGCGGCGAAACACGGGGTGATCGGCCTGACCAAAGTGGTCGGTCTGGAAACCGCGACCAGCAACGTCACCTGCAACGCGATCTGCCCGGGCTGGGTTCTGACGCCGCTGGTGCAAAAGCAGATCGACGACCGTGCTGCCACGGGTGTCGATCCACAGCAGGCGCAACACGATTTGCTGGCCGAGAAGCAGCCGTCACTGGCGTTCGTCACGCCGCAGCATCTGGGTGAACTGGTGTTGTTCCTGTGCAGCGAGGCTGGTAGTCAGGTGCGCGGGGCGGCGTGGAATATTGATGGTGGGTGGCTGGCGCAGTAAATCTTCAACTGACCCTGTGTGATCCTGACTTTGTGCGTGAATCAGATAACAAGAGGCAAACGATGTCCGACATCCTCTGGCAACCCGACGCCAACCGTATCGCCCATTCGCGCATGGACACGTTCCGGCGCTTGGTCAATCAGCGCCATTCGCTGAACCTTGAAGACTACCCTGCCCTGCACCAGTGGAGCATCGATCAGCGTGAAGCGTTCTGGCAGGCCATCGTCGATTTTTTCGGCATCAGCTTCCATACCCAACCCGACGCGGTCCTGCGTGAAGGCACGAAAATGCCCAGTGCCGAATGGTTTCCCGGCGCCACCCTGAACTTCGCCGAACACCTGTTGCGGCGGCGCGACGATGCCGTTGCGGTCATCAGCGTGGCGGAGAACGGTCAGCGCGAGCAATTGACCTGGGCCGAACTGGCCAGTCAGGTCGCAGGATTCCAAGCCAGTCTGCAAGCAGCGGGCGTTGGCCTCGGCGACCGGGTGGCGGCATGCATGCCCAATACCTGGCAGACGCTGGTGGCGATGCTGGCGACCACCAGCCTCGGAGCGATCTGGTCGTGTTCCTCTCCGGACTTCGGCACCCACGGGGTGATCGACCGCTTCGGCCAGATCGAGCCGAAGGTGCTGATCACCTGCGCCGGTTATCGTTACGCTGGCAAAGAGATCGACCAGACAACCAAGCTCAATGAAATTCTGGCGCAACTGCCGACGCTGCAACAGTTGATCATCGTGCCCTACTCGCGCCCGCAGGCTCGCGTGAAGAATTACCAGACACAGGCGGATGTCACGCTGTGGGAGGATTTTTACCAATCCGGCGGCGAGCCGCATTTCGTGCCGGTGCCGTTCGCGCATCCGCTATACGTGCTGTATTCCAGCGGCACCACCGGCGTGCCGAAATGCATCGTGCACAGCACCGGCGGTGTCCTGCTGCAACACGTCAAGGAACACGGGCTGCATGTCGACCTCGGCCCCGGCGATCGCCTGTTCTACTACACCACTTGCGGCTGGATGATGTGGAACTGGCTGGTCTCGGCGCTTGCGGTGGGCAGTGCTGTGGTGCTTTACGACGGCTCGCCGTTTCATCCGGACGAACAGCGCTTGCCGGATCTGCTTCAGGACGAACGTGTCAGTGTCTTCGGCACCAGCCCGAAATTTCTCGCGACGCTGGAGAGCAGCGGCCTCAAGCCTCGCGAAAGCCACGATCTGAGCCATCTGAAAACCTTGCTTTGCACGGGTTCGGCGCTGTCACCGCAGAGCTACGACTTCGTCTACCGCGACTTCAAACCCGACGTCTGCCTGGCCTCGATGTCCGGCGGCACCGATATCGTTTCCTGCTTCGTCAACGGCAATCCGCTGTCGGCGGTACGTCGCGGCGAAATCATGGGCAAAAGTCTGGGCATGGCGGTTGAGGTGTGGAATGACGCCGGCCAACCGCTGATCGGCGAGAAAGGCGAACTGGTTTGCACCCGGCATTTCCCGGCGATACCGATCGGTTTGTGGAACGATGCCGACGGAGAAAAACTGCGCAGATCCTATTTCAGCCTGTTCCCCGGCGTCTGGGCGCAAGGCGATTACGCCGAACAACTGCCCCACGGCGCGATGATGATTCACGGTCGATCCGACGCCGTGCTCAATCCCGGCGGCGTGCGCATTGGTACAGCGGAGATCTATCGGCAGGTGGAAAAAGTCCCGCAAGTGCTCGACAGCGTGGCGATCGGGCAGCAGTGGCAGGATGACGTACGCGTGGTGCTGTTTGTGCGGTTGCAGGATGGCGTTGCACTGGATGAACCCCTGCAGGAGCAGATCCGTCAGGTGATCCGCGCGAACACCACACCCCGTCATGTACCGGCGAAGATTGTTCAGGTCACGGATATTCCGCGCACCATCAGCGGCAAGGTCGTGGAACTGGCCGTGAGAAACGTGGTGCACGGGGAACCGGTGAAAAACACTGATGCACTGGCCAACCCGCAAGCGTTAGAACAATTTCGCGACAGAAGTGAATTGAGCTGTTGATCCTCTAGTCCATCAATCCCCACTCACCCGAGGAGGATGGCGGCAACCCGGGGCCGGCATCGTCATGCAATTTCAAACGCAACCGCAGGTTGTTTACCGAGTCCGCATGTTTGAGCGCCTCTTCCTCACTGATCACTTTCTCCACCACCAGCGCAAACAGTGCGGCATCAAACGTCTGCATGCCAAGCTCGGCAGACTTCTCCATGATGCCCTTCAACTCGGTGAATTCGTTTCGACGAATCAGATCCGTCACTGTCAGTGTACCCAGCATGACCTCGACCGCGGCCCTGCGCTGTCCGTCCAGCGTGCGCACCAACCGCTGTGAGACAAAGGCCCTCAGATTGTTGCCCAGCGCATGCAACAACTGCGGGCGACGCTCTTCGGTGAACATGTTGGTGATCCGGTCCAGCGCCTGATTGGCATTGTTTGCATGCAGCGTTGAAAGCACCAGATGCCCGGTCTCGGCAAACGCCAGCGCATGCTCCATGGTTTCGCGGTCACGAATTTCGCCGATCAGCACCACGTCCGGCGCCTGGCGCAGAGTGTTCTTCAATGCGGCGTGAAAACTGCGGGTGTCGACGCCGACTTCACGCTGGTTGATGATTGAACGTTGATGCCGGTGGATGTACTCGATCGGGTCTTCGATGGTGACGATGTGCCCGCTACTATGGCGATTGCGGTGGTCGATAAGCGCTGCCAATGATGTCGACTTACCGGAATCGGTGGCGCCGACAAACAGGATCAGGCCCTGTTTGAGCATCACGTTTTCAAGCAGTATGGCCGGCAACTTCAAATCTTCGAAACGCGGGATGTCGAGTTTGACGTTACGGATCACGATCGACACATCATTGCGCTGTTTGAAAATGTTGACCCGGAAGCGGCCAATCCCGGTACGCGAGATTGCCAGGTTCATTTCCAGATCCCGGTCGAACTCCCGGCGCTGCTCGGCGTCCATCAGTGAGGTGGCGACAGTCGCCACCTCGCCGGGTTTGAAGGGTTGCTCGCTTAGCGGCGTGAGCACGCCGTCGAACCTCGCACTGGGTGGCGCGCCCGTGGACAGAAACAGGTCCGAACCGTGCCGGCTTGCCAGTTGTTTAAGCAGTGCGTCGATTTCCATGACAAAAAGCACCCGTGAAGCTTGCAATGAACAGAGAGGGCCCGCGCCGTGACGCAAGGGGCCAAACCGCGTCTACCGAACTAGGATAGTAGACGCCGTCTCACCGACTGATGCTCAGGACTGATGTAATGAACGCTGTACCGACCACCGACGATGCCCAAGTATTGATCGCCCGAACGGATTGGAGTCGTACTCCGTTGGGCGCGTCTGGCACCTGGCCGCAGAGCTTGCGAACCGCGGTGGACATCGTGATTCACTCGCCGATGCCGATGTTGCTGCTGTGGGGTGCGGAGCTGACGCAGATCTACAACAACGGCTTTGCCCTGCTCGCCGGGAGCAAGCATCCGCACGCTTTCGGACAACCTGCGCACCAGATATGGCCAGAACTTCGAGACTTTACTGACCCGATTTACAGCGCCGTCCTACAAGGCCAGGTGCGCACCTACAGTGAGCGGCGTTTCACCTTGCAGCGTGAGGGCAAGGAATCGGATTTCTGGCTTGATCTGACTTACAGTCCGATCCGCGATGAGAGCGCGCAAGTCGCCGGGATTCTGGTGACCGCCATCGAAACCAACGAGCGCCGGCGCATCGCGCTGGAACTGCAACAACGCTCCGATGACAGCCTCAAGGCCCAGCGCGAAACCGAAGAGCGCCTGCAACTGGCGCTTGCCGCAACTGATGCAGTCGGCACCTGGGACTGGGACATCGGCGAAGATCGCTTCATTGCCGACGCCCACTTCGCCCAGTTGCACGGGATCGATCCGGCGCGCGCCGCGCAGTTGCCCATCAGCGATTACCTGCACGGCGTGCATCCCGAAGACCGCGCGCTGGTCGCCCGCAGCATCAAGCATTGCATCACTCACGGCACTGAATATGCGGAGGAATACCGCTTGTTGCTGCCTGGTGGCGAACAGCGTTGGGTGTTTGCCCGCGGGCGCTGCTACAAGGATCACCATGGCCGCCCGATGCGCTTCCTCGGTGCTGCCCTGGATCTGACCGAACGCAAACATACCGAACAGGCGTTGCGCCAAAGCCAGACCGAGCTGCAGTTGATCATCAACGCCATGCCGATCCTGATCAGTTACGTCGACCACGAAGAACGTTTTCGCCTGAACAACGCGGCGTATCTCGACTGGTACGGGCTGACTCCGCAGGAGTTGTACGGCCGCACGATTCGCGAAGTGATCGGCGAAGAGGCCTATTTTCTGCGCGCAGCGTATATCGCCGAAGCGCTGGCTGGCCGCCCCTGCTCGTTCAGCCTCTATACCCATCACCGTGACGGCAGCGCCCGGCATGCGCTGATGAATTACTTGCCGCGTCACGGCCCCGATGGCGCGGTCAACGGTTTCTACATTTTCGTGATCGACGAAACCGAACGTAAAAAGACCGAAGAAGCACTGCGCAATCTCAACGAGACCCTTGAGGAGCGAGTCAGTGCCCGCACGGATCAACTGGCGCAGGCCAATCAACGTTTGCAGAACGAGATGTTCGAGCGTGAGCGCGCCGAAGATGCGTTGCGCCATGCGCAGAAGATGGAAGCGGTCGGCCAGCTCACTGGCGGCATCGCCCATGACTTCAACAACATGCTCACCGGGATCATCGGCAGCCTCGACCTGATGCAACGCTATATCGCCAATGGTCGGGCCGACGAGATCGGCCGTTTCACCGAAGCAGCGGTGTCCTCGGCCAACCGTGCAGCCGCCCTCACTCACCGTTTACTGGCGTTTTCGCGGCGCCAGTCGCTGGATCGCAAGACCCTGAACGTCAACGAGCTGATCCATTCGCTGGAGGATCTGATCCGTCGCACCAAGGGCGATCCGATCGAACTCACCTTGCGTCTGGCCGAAGACGTGTGGCCGGTCAGCACGGATGTCAGCCAACTGGAAAATGCCCTGCTCAATCTGGTGATCAACGCCCGCGACGCCATGCCCGAGGGCGGTGAGCTGCTGATCGAGACGGCCAACGTCTATCTCGATGGCAGTGACCTTACGACGCTGGAACCGGTCAAGGCTGGCGACTACTTGATGTTGGCGGTCAGCGACAACGGCACCGGCATGACGCCTTCGGTGCGCTCCAAGGCCTTCGATCCGTTTTTCACCACCAAACCCATCGGCCAGGGCACCGGCCTCGGGTTGTCGATGATTTATGGTTTTGCCCAGCAATCCGGCGGCCATGTCAGCCTCGACAGTTTGCCGGGCCAGGGCACTTGCGTGCGCCTGTACTTGCCGCGTTTGCATGGCATCGAGCCTGAATGCCCGTCTGTCGAGCCGATCGAGCAGACGTCACCCACTGCAACAGGTGAAACCGTGGTGGTGGTCGAAGATGACCCGGCGGTGCGCATGCTGGTCACCGATCTGTTGAAGAGCCTGGGTTACCAGGCTCATGAAGCGGAAGACGCCAAGACCGCCCTGCCGCTGCTGGAATCGGATTTGCGCGTGGATCTGCTGGTCACCGACGTTGGCCTGCCGGGCATGAATGGTCGGCAACTGGCAGAGATCGCCCGCCAGCGTCGCCCGACGCTCAAAGTGCTGTTCATGACCGGGTATGCGCAGAATGCCGCCGAGCGTCAGGGCTTCCTGGAGGATGGCATGGACATGGTGGCCAAACCGTTTTCGATTGAACTGCTGGCCAGCAAGATCCGCACGATGATCAGCCAAACGCCTTGAGTTGAGGCATAATCCGCGCCCCGCCGTCACCCCGTTATCAGGTACCGCAAGATGAAAGCCCAAGCCCGCCACATTCTGGTGAAAACCGCCGAAGAGGCCGAACAGCTCAAACAACGCATTGCCAAGGGCGAAGCGTTTGATGTGCTGGCGAAGAAATACTCGACCTGCCCGTCCGGCAAGCGCGGCGGTGATCTGGGTGAAGTGCGGCCGGGGCAGATGGTCGGTGCGATTGATGCGGTGATTTTCAAGAAGCCCTTGCGCACGGTGCATGGGCCGATCAAGAGCAAGTTTGGTTATCACCTGGTGCAGGTGTTTTACCGGGATTAGGGTTGTCTTTAGGACCCCATCGCGGGCAAGCCCGCTCCCACAGGAGAACGTATTCCAATGTGGGAGCGGGCTTGCCCGCGAATCGATTGCGCAACAAGCGGCCACTCACCGCCTATTTCGGAATCAATGCCCCCGGCACTTGAATCACCCGACTGGCCAACTGATGCCCTGCCTCTGCCGCCTCGGCCGGACTGCCACCCATCAGACGGCTGGCCAGATACGCCGCACTGAACGAGTCCCCCGCCGCCGTGGTGTCCACCACCTTTTCAACCTTCTGCGCCGGCACTTCAAACGCTTCGCCATCACAGCGGATCAGGCATGCTTCGGCGCCGCGCTTGAGCACCACTTCCGGCGTGCCGATCTGCGCGTAAGCCTCGAATACCGCAGCGCAATCGGCAAAACCGAACAGTGCCTGCTCGTCATCCACCGTCAATAACGCCAGGTCTATGTGCGGAAGAACGCTGCGGTAAGCCGCCCGTGCCTCTTCCGGTGACGCCCACAAACGGGGCCGGTAGTTGTTGTCGAAGACGATCCGCGCATCGCGTTGGCGGGCTTCGATCAGGGTCTGGATCAAACGGTCGCGGCCCTGGGCACCAAGAACGGCCAGGGTGATGCCGCTGAAATACAGCACATCGTAATCCGCCAGCGCGGCCAGAATCGGTTCGGCGGCCGGCGTGGTGAAGCAATCGCGCACGGCGGCTTCGTTGCGCCAGTAGAGAAAACGCCGTTCGCCATTGGCATCGGTCTGGATGCAATACAGGCCGGGCAGCCGCCCGGGCAGGCGTTGCACCCTTTGCAGGCCGATGCCTTCGTCGGCCCAACTGGCGCACATGGCGTCGCTGAAACTGTCATCGCCCAGCGCCGTGACGTAGTCGACCTGAGCCTTGTCGCCCAAGGCGCGGGACAGGTAGACGGCGGTGTTGAGGGTATCGCCGCCAAAGCTTTGCTGCAGGCTGCCGTCGGCACGCTGCTGGAGTTCGATCATGCATTCGCCGATCAGGGCGATGCGCGGGGTGTTGGGGCCCAATGGGCTCAGGCTGGTCATCTTGTGGTGTCTCTGGTTGATCGATGGTGTCTGGTCTGGCCTCATCGCTGGCAAGCCAGCTCCCACAGGGTTTCGGTCGTTCACAAATGTTGTGTACACCAAAAAACTGTGGGAGCTGGCTTGCCAGCGATGGCCGTTACACGGTTTCGAGACTTAGAAACAGGTTTCCATGCTTTCGATCACCGACAACTGCTCGTCCACCAGCAATCCCACACGCCACTTGTCGAAGGTCAGGCACGGGTGCGAAGTGCCGAAGGAAATGATGTCGCCCACGCGCAGTTCAACCCCCGGCGCTACGGTCATGAATGCATGCTGATCCATCACCGCCGTGACCTTGCACGCACCGACATCCTCGCCCACCGCTGGCACCATTGCAGCTTTGTAACGCAACAACGGCACCGGCAGACCGGCATCGAATGCGACATCACGCTTGCCCAGGGCAATCACTGCAAACCCAGGCTCGGGAAGCGATTGCACGTGCGCCCAGACTTCCAGCGCCGGACGCAGGCCTTCGTGCAGATCGCTGCGACGGTCGAGCACGCAGCATTGCGCTTCTTTGTAGATACCATGGTCGTGCGCCACGTAGCTGCCCGGACGCAACACGCTGAGGAAGCGGCCGCCGGCATTCTGCGCTTCGAACGATTCGGCAATCAGGTCGTACCACGCCGAACCGGAAGCCGTGATGATCGGTTTGGCGATGGCAAACGCGCCGCTGTCCTGCAACTGCACGGCCAGACGCACCAGTGACGCGGCGAATTCGCGAATGCCGCTGACCGCGTGATCACCATGAATCACGCCTTCATAGCCTTCGATACCGGTCAGGGCCAGCGCCGGTTGCGCGCTGATCGCCTTGGCCAGCTCGATGACTTCCTGCTCGCTGCGGCAACCGCAACGGCCGCCGACTACGCCGTACTCGATCATCACGTTGAGCTTCACGCCGCGCGAGGCGAAGTAAGCGCCAAGATCGGCGACGTTGTCCGGGTGATCGACCATGCAATAGAAATCAAACGTCGGGGCGGCGAGCAGATCGGCAATCAGCGCCATGTTCGGTGTGCCGACCAATTGGTTGGCCATCAGCACCCGCCGTACACCGTGGGCGTAAGCAGCGCGGGTCTGGGTGGCGCTGGCGAGGGTGATGCCCCACGCGCCGGCGTCGAGCTGACGCTTGAACAGTGCCGGGGTCATGCTGGTCTTGCCGTGAGGCGCGAGTTCGGCGCCGCTGTCGCTGACGAACTTCTGCATCCAGCGAATGTTGTGCTCCAGTGCTTCGCGGTGCAGCACCAGCGCCGGCAGGCTGACGTCACGCACCAGGTGCGCGCCGATGGCGGCGTCGCCCTTTTCCACAGCAGTATTGATGGCAGTCGTCATGGTCAAACTCCTCGCGTTCATTCGCGGCCGCAGGCAGTCGCGATTATTCGTTGATCCGCCGGGCGAGGCTGTTGGCGCTCTCGATCAGTACCCGGCGATAGTCGTTGTAATTGTTCTTCGCATCGGCCCGTGGAGCGACGATGCACAGGGTGCAGATGGCCACGCCGTAAAGGTCTTTGACCGGGGCGGCGAAGCAATGGGTGAAGGTGTCGGCGACGCTGTCGAAAGAAAAGAATCCGTCGATGCCGGCCTGACGGATTTCCGCCAGAAAGCGTTCCAGCGGCAAGCGTTCGCCGTCGGGCAGGATGTAGTCGTCTTCGTCGATCAGGTCGATGATCTGCTGGTCGCTCAAATGCGCCAGCAACAGGCGCCCGGAGGCGGTCCACGGGATCGGCGCGTTTTCGCCGATGTCGGAAGAAATGCGGAAATGCCGCTCGCCCTCCTTCATCAACGCCACCGTGTATTTGCGCCCGTTGAGCAGGCACATCTGCGCGGTCTCGCGGGTCTGGCTGACGATCTCCTGCAAAGCGTGATCGGCCTCGCGACTGAGGTCGAAATGACGCAAATGCGCCTGCCCGAGGAAATACAACTGACGGCCGAGATAGACGTGACCGTCCTTGCCCACCGGTTCCAGAATCCGCCGTTCCAGCAAGGAAGCGACCAGTTCGTAGACCGTGGATTTCGGGCTGCCGATACCGTTGGCGATGTCGTTGGGACGCAGCGGCTGGCCGATTTCCTTGAGGAAATCGAGGATATCGAACGCCCGGTCCAGACCACGGGCCCGGCGCTTGATGGTGTCTTCGGTCATGTCAGTGGTTCCCATAAAAGTTGCCGGGATGGTAACGGGCTCGTGAAGTTGTGTCAGTTGGATCGTCACCCTCACCCCCCGCCCTCTCCCAGGGGGAGAGGGAGCCTGACCGTATCGATGCATGACTAGCTGACAAACGCTGGAGTCTGCATCGATAGAGATCAGTCCCCTCTCCCTCCGGGAGAGGGTTAGGGTGAGGGAGAGCCTTTGACTCAAGCCTTCTTCTTGTACGCAATGCAATCAATCTCGACCTTGCAGTCGACCATCATGCTCGCCTGCACACAGGCCCGCGCCGGGGCGTGTTCCGGTTTGAAGTATTCGCCAAACACCTTGTTGAAGCTGCTGAAATCCCGCGGATCATCCAGCCACACTCCGGCACGCACCACGTCTTCCAGGCCATAACCGGCCTCTTCGAGAATCGCGATAAGGTTCTTCATGGTCTGGTGGGTCTGCTCGACGATGCCGCCAATAATGATCTCGCCATCCACCGCCGGCACCTGCCCGGACACATGCAGCCAGCCATCCGCTTCAACAGCGCGGGCGAAAGGACGTGGCTGACCACCAGCGGCGGTGCTGCCGGTGCCGTAACGCGTAATGCTCATGGGTATTTCTCCTGATTACAAAACGAAAAATTAAAACCGCGTGCTTTTCAGAAACTCAGCCAGACGCGGCGATTGCGGGCGATCGAACAGTTCCTTGGGAGGCCCCTGCTCTTCGATGCGCCCCTGATTCATGAAAACGATCTTGTCCGAAACCTCGAAGGCGAAACGCATTTCGTGGGTCACCAGCAGCATGGTCATGCCGTCTTCGGCGAGGCCCTTGATCACGTTGAGCACTTCGCCGACCAGTTCCGGGTCGAGGGCTGAGGTCACTTCGTCAAAGAGCATCAGGCTCGGGTTCATCGCAATCGCCCGGGCAATCGCCACGCGCTGTTGCTGACCACCGGACAGCTGGCCGGGAAAATGATTACGGCGTTCCAGCAGACCAACCCGCTCCAGCCATTTCTCGGCCAGTACCACGGCTTCGTCCTTGTGCATTTTCTTCACCTTGAGCAGGCCCAACGTGACGTTCTGCAACGCCGTCAAATGCGGGAACAGGTTGAATTGCTGAAACGCCATGCCGGTCATCGCACGATGGCGGGCGATGACTTTTTCGCCATGGCGTACGCGTTTGCCGTTGACCTCGTCGTAGCCGATGGACTCGCCGTCGAGCAGGATCTGCCCGCCCTGGAACTCTTCAAGCATGTTCACGCAGCGCAGCAGCGTGGTCTTGCCGGAGCCACTGGAACCGATCAGCGTCACCACGTTGCCGCGTTGCATGCTGAGGTCGACGCCTTTGAGTACTTCGACCGCGCCGTACTGTTTGTGCAGGCCACGAATGTCCAGCAGTGGCTGGCCGTTTGGAACGTTGGAAACTTGAGCTTCAGTCATGGCAAGGCCACCCGCTTTTCAATGTGCCGGCCGAGTAACTCGATGCCGTAGTTGATGACGAAGAACAGAAAACCGGCGAACAGATAGAACTCCAGGGTCATGAAGGTTCGGGCGATGATCTGTTGGGTGCTGAGGAGCAATTCGGCGACGCCGATCACCGAAAGCAAGGTCGAGGCCTTGACGATCTCGGTGGACGAGTTGACCCACGTTGGCAGGATCTGCCGCAGTGCCTGAGGCAACAGCACGTAGCCAAGGGATTGATAAAACGTCAGGCCGATGGCCTTGCTGGCTTCCATTTGCCCACGAGGCAAGGCTTGCAAAGCCCCGCGCACAATCTCGGCAACGTGCGAGCCGCAGAACAGCGTCAGGCCTAAAGCGCCGGCCTGAAACGCGCTGATCTGCCAACCCAGCGCCGGCGCCATATAGAAGCACGCGAGCACCAGTACAAACACCGGGGTGCCGCGAATCAGGTCAACGTAAAAGCGAAACGGCGCGCGCATCCAGAACCTGCCGTAAGTCAGCACCAGACCGGTGACGACACCGAGCAGCGTGCCGAACAGAATTGCCAGCGCCGACACCTGCACACTGGTCAAAAAACCTTGCAGCAGCGTTTCCCGCGCCACCCACAACTCATGCAACCAACTAGGTGATTGGTACATCGCAGCCTCCTATCGGCGGATCGCCAGTCGCTGCTCGAGGTAACGCAGCAGCATGGCAATGAGGTAACAGGCCGCGACATAGAGCGCCGTGGTCACCAGCCAGGTTTCGATCACCCGGTAGCTCTCGACATTGATCTTGCGCGCGTAATAGGTCAGCTCCGGCACCGCAATCGCGGCCGCCAGCGAGGTGTCCTTGAACAGCGAGATGAAGTTGTTCGACAACGCCGGCAACACATTGCGCAGCATCACCGGCACGGTGACGTAGGCCTTGACCTGCCACTCGCCCAGACCAATCGCCAACCCGGCTTCGCGCTGGCCCTTGGGAATGCTGAGCAAACCGCCACGAAACACCTCCGTCAGGTACGCCCCGGCATACAGAGACAGGGTGATGATGAACGACGGAATCTTGTCCAGCCGGATCCCCAGGCTCGGCAACGCAAAGTAGATCAACAGAATCAACACCAGAATCGGCGTGTTACGGATCACCGTGACGTACACCGAGGCCAGCACCCGCAGGGCGCGATGCTTTGACAGCAAGGCAAACGCCATCAGCAGGCCGATCACGCAGCCGATGGCGATCGACACCAGCGCCAGTTCAAGACCCAGACCGAGCCCCGCCAGCAAGGTGTCGAAATCGCGCCACACGGCGGCAAAGTTCAACTGATAGTTCATGGTCAGCAGTACCTTGAGCGGGGCGATGGGCTCGCCCCACTCTCACGGGATCATTTGAATTCGACAGGGAAACCGATTGCGGGCGACGGCAGATCAACGCCGAACCACTGTTTGAACGATGCCGCATAGGTCGGGAATTCAACGCCGGTCATGGCTTCATGCAGCGCGGTGTTGACGAAGTTCAGCCAATCCTGATCGCCGCGTTTGACCGCGCAAGCGTAGGTCTGCGGGCTCCAGGCGTAAGTCGGGCTACGGTAGCGGCCAGGGTTCTGCACCATCAGGTATTTGACCGAAGACTGGTCGGTGGCGGCGGCATCGGCACGGCCGGAGTTAACCGCCTGATACATCAGGTCGACGCTGTCGTACTGATCGACCTTGGCCTTGGGCAGTGCCTGATGCACCAGTTCTTCGGCATAGACGTTTTGCAGCACCGCTACGGTGACGCTGTCGCCGCCGGTCTGCAGGTCTTCGATTTCCTTGTACTTGCTGTTGTTAGGCAGCAGCAGGCCAACGCCTTCGCGGTAGTACGGCAGGGTGAACGCAACTTGCTGCGCACGGCTGGCAGTAACAGTGATGAACTGGCAGCTCATGTCGACTTTGTCGGTGAGCAGATTGGGAATCCGCGCATCGGACGACTGCACGACAAACTCGACTTTGCTCGGGTCGTTGAACAGACCTTTGGCCACCATCCTGGCGATGTCGATATCAAACCCCTGCAACTTGCCGTCCGCGCCCTGAAAGTGCCACGGCGCATTGGTGCTGCCGGTGCCCACAATCAATTTCCCACGGGCCAGAACCGCATCGAGCTTGCTGTCGGCTGCCTGGGCCATACCCATGGCAGCGGACGAAGCCGCAAGAACAAAAACACACGCTTTGAACAACGAAGGACGGCGATGCATGGCAAGCACTCCAGGATGGTGTTTATTCCGCTATACCGGAACATGGTTTGTTACTACGGAATAGACAGCAGAAAGTGTGCCACAGGATTGATTCAAAATCCTCGGCGAATCGAAAAACCAATCAGTTCAAACGGTTAGAAAAATTCGGGAATGCAAAAGCTGCCGAAACATTTCCCGGGTTCGCGCTACCGAAGGCAACCCGATGGGAAGTAACGTCACATTTGTGTGCATCTGGTTGCTCGATTGAGTCCACGACCAAACCCAACTCGGGAATTAAAAGACGTCTGAGCAGCGACAGCCGTTCATCGGATTTACGGCTGCACCTGTCAGAGTTGACAGTTGTCGAGTGCCAGGTTTACGAGCCTACTTCGCAGGCCAATCATGGCTTGAACCACTCCCGATAAGGATATTCGTAATGGCTAATCTCATTAAGAACGGCGATTTTTCTCAGCAAGGCGCGCATTGGACGGCGACCGATCCAGAGAATGTGAGATTTGTAACCGGTCATTGCATTATTGCTGCACCAGACTCAATCAGTCAGGACGTTCCCACTGGCGCTGGCGGCGGCGGACAATTCATGCTTTTCGCCAGAGTGAAAACACTTTCTGGCCATGCTGCTCGTATCACTGTGCAGCCGCTTCCCACAGGCGAGCCAGTTCACCTTGACCTTCATGGCGGTGCGGAGTGGGTAGTGCTGTCGGAGAAATTCGAGGTACAGATCTCGACAATCGCTTTCAGGGTCACACTGGAAGCCAGTGATGGCGAGTTTGGTGTCCCAGGCTCTTATTTTGGCGATGTGACGCTCTCGAAACTGCTCTGACACTGAAGTCTGACAAAAGGGGTCATCGGCCAACGGTGACTCGTTTCTTCGTCCTGGGTATGCATTGCCGACGTAGCGAGAAAAGGAGTTTCCAATGAGTTCGACAGGCCTTCACTCAATGCTGCCGCCGACCTACCGCAAAGCCCTGAAAACCTGGCGTCCGGTGATCCTCTACTTCGCCAACGAACACTGCCCCGCGTGCGAATGGGCCGGGCCGGTGTTCCGGCAGATCGCCGAGCCTTATCGGCATCGCGCCAATATCTACATGCTCAACACCAGCGAATCGCCGCGCCATCCGCAGGTGACGGGCACGCCAACGGTGCTGTTCTACAAGGACGGCAGGCTGGTTAAAAACCTCAAAGGCATCGGCACTGAAGAAACCCTCGCACGGGATTTCGCCGAGCATATCGGCAGGACCAAAGCCCCCTCAGCCCCGCGTAAACGCTCGCATGATCTGCCTTGGCTGCGCCGAACGATGCGTACTCTGCGTACTGCCACCCGGGCACGCCTTCGAAGTCCGTATTGAACGTGCAGGCTGCATAGTTCTCGTGGCATCGACTCAGACAAACAGATTGTCATCGCTGGCAAGCCAGCTCCCACAGGTACTCGGGTGAATTCGCGAAAAGCGTCTTCAGCACAAACTGTGTGGGAGCTGGCTTGCCAGCGATGGGGCCTTTCGCCCTGCCCTTCTTTTATGCGGCGGCGCGCACCAACATGACCCGCGTTACCCGCCGTTCCTCGACGGCGACGACGGTCATCTGCCAGTCAGCATATTCCAGTCGATCGCCAATCACCGGCAGCCGATCCAGCAAGCTCATCACCAGCCCGGCCATCGTCTGATAGTCCTCGGTCGGCTCGGCACCGAAGCCGGTGCGCTGGCGAACTCGCGCAAGGTTCAGTGCACCACTGACCATAAAACCGCCCTGCTCTTCGAGCACATCCGGGCCTTCAATTTCACTGGCATCGGGCAACTCACCGGCAATCGATTCGAGAATGTCGGTCATGGTCAGCACGCCGACGAAGTCACCGAATTCGTTGACCACGAAAGCAATGTGGGTCGACGCCGCGCGCATCTGCTCCAGTGCGTTGAGGATCGAAAAGCTGTCGAGCAGGTTGATGGTCTTGCGTGCCAGATGCTCCAGGTTGGGCTCGGCGCCAGCCAGGTATTCCTTGAGCAACTCTTTCTTGTGCACGAAGCCCAATGGTTCATCCACCACACCGTCGCGGATCAGCGGCAGACGCGAGTAGGACGAGTGCATCAACTTCGTGCGAATCGCCTCGGCATCGTCCGCCAGATCGATGGTGTCGACGTCGGCGCGCACGGTCATCAGGCTGCGGATCGGCCGCTCGGCCAGTTGCAGCACGCCGCTGATCATCACGCGCTCACGGCGGTCGAACAGCTCGGCGCTCGGCGCGTCACCATCGTCCAGCAGGTCGGAAATCTCTTCGCCGACCTCCTCCACCGCCAGCTTGCGACCGCCCAGCAAACGCATCACCGCATGGGCCGTACGTTCACGTATCGGCCGCAAGCCCTGCATCGAACGTTTGCGTCGGGCCCGGGCGATCTGGTTGAACACCTCGATCAGGATCGAGAAACCGATGGCCGCGTACAGATAGCCTTTCGGGATGTGGAAACCCAGACCTTCGGCGGTCAGGGCGAAACCGATCATCATCAAGAAGCCCAGACACAGCATGATCACCGTCGGGTGTGCGTTGACGAAGCGGGTCAGCGGCTTGCTCGCGACAATCATCAGGCCAATGGAGATGATCACGGCGATCATCATCACCGCCAGTTCATCGACCATGCCCACGGCGGTAATCACCGCGTCCAGCGAGAACACCGCGTCGAGCACCACGATCTGCGCGACGATCGGCCAGAACAGCGCATAAGCGGTGTTGGTCGAGCGCTCGCCGACATGGCCTTCCAGCCGTTCGTGCAATTCCATGGTGGCTTTGAACAGCAGGAACACGCCACCGAACAGCATGATCAAGTCACGCCCGGAGAAGCTCTTGTCGAACACCTCGAACAACGGCTGCGTAAGGGTGACCAGCCAGGAAATACTCGCCAACAGGCCCAAGCGCATGATCAGCGCCAGCGACAGGCCGATGATTCGGGCTCGGTCGCGCTGATGCGGTGGCAGTTTGTCGGCAAGGATTGCAATGAACACCAGGTTGTCGATACCCAGCACCAGTTCCAGCACGATCAAGGTCAACAAGCCTAACCAGGCCGTGGGATCCGCTAACCATTCCATAAAATGTCTCTATCTCTCTTCAGTGAATTCAGGCTGCCGGACACGGCAAAGCGCAACGCGAAGGCTGTGAAGCCGCGTTATCAACGATAGTCAGGTGTCGGAAAACTGGATGCTGCGAGTGCGTCAAGACCGCGCCGTGGCGCGAAGGAAAGGTACGACTGGGAGGCTCCGAGAGGGTGTTCATGTAAATCCTGAATGAAAAAAGGCCTTGAAGCGTACAGGCAGGAGTGACTTTTCCTACAGTGCGAAATCATTTCAAAATCTGTACGCCGTAAAGGTGGGGGGTTACTGATGACCTCTTCGCGAGCAAGCCCGCTCCCACATGGGAACGCGGTCACCCGTGGGAGCGAGCCTGCTCGCGAAGGGGCCAGAGAGAAAACGACTAACGTCCGGCAAAGCGCAATCGGGACAGCTCGCGCAAATCGCCTTCGACGTAATAATCATTGGTCCAATGGTCATCCACCGCCAACGGACTGACCTGCTTCAACGCCAGTTTTTTCGCGAAATAACGAAAGCGGTAATGCTCATAAAACCGCAACAGCTCCAGGCCATAACGATCGGCCAGATCGGTATCACCGCGAATGATCAGGTAGTTCTCGTCGTTGCCATTGCTGGCCGAAGCACTGAGGTTGTGACTGCCACTGATGATGGTCGGAGCGTCCGTGGTGAAGTCAGTGACCACGGCTTTGGTGTGCACCAGCAAATTACCTTTCTGGCCTTTCATGTTTTCACGCAGCCAGCCTTCCAGACCGGTATTCAGCAACGCGGTTGCAGCGAATTCAGCCGTTCGATCAGCATGGAACCCGGTGATGCGACTGACCGTGTTTTGCAGGCCATAACGCAGAATGTCGTCATGTGGCTGGCCGAGCAAGGCGTTGAGGACCGCATCGGGCAACGTAAACGCCGTGACAAACAAGACGTCCTTGCGGGCCGCTTCAATGATTTTGACGAACTCGTGCAGATCGCCGCCGCCGGTACGCGGCGAGAACCCGGCAAACAGTGGCTGCGCAGGGTCCATCGGGTTGTGCTCGGTGATCCAGTCGCGGGTCTTGCCGACGTCGTCGGGCAGCGCCCAGATCTGCTCGAAGACTTGCAGGTAACTGGCCCCCATCGCCTTCTCGTCCAGTACATGCACGACGTTGGCCTGACGGTAAACACCGTTCGAAGTGAAGTTGGTACTGCCGCACAACACGGCCTGGGGCTGGCGTTGACCGGCCGCATCCAGTCGGCTGAGAACGATGTATTTGTTGTGGAAGATGTTGTGTGTGACGCGCCCGCGCTTGCTCGACGCGGGCAGTTTGGCCAGGCTCGCCTCGTTGATTGTGGTGTCTTCGTCATCGGGTCGGGCGTGATACAGAACGCGAATCCGTACACCACGCTCGAAGGCTGCATTCACGGCGTCGACGATGGCTTGCAATTGATATTCGTAAATGGCGATGTCCAGTGCCCACTGCCCATCGACCGCGCGCTCGATAAACCCCAGCAAACGTGCGAGTAAGCCGTTCTCCAGCCATTGTCGCGCCGCATCAGGCCAGGCTTCGATGGGCATGTTTTTGTTGGCGCTGATCTGCGCATCGAGGTCGGGAAACTTGCGCTGGAACGCCTGACTGGCGGCCACGGCACGATTGAAAATCACGCTTTGATCGGCTGGATGACCGTCGTCGCTGATGACGGTCAGTTCCAGAAACTCACCCAGTTGGGGAGCATCCGGCGTGCCATAAGCGAGGTGGACGCGATAGTGAATGGTCATCCCCGGATTCACCGCGTAATCGGCCCAGCGGAATTTCTGTAGCGGAGCCTTATCGCTGGGGGTGGCGTGAAACTGCGGGAACGTGTGGGGTTTACCGGGGAAGGTCAGGCTGTTGAAGAGAAACAGCCAAGGCTTGTCGCCTTGCTGTTTTGCGATGGCGAATCCGAGCAGACCTTTGCGCCGGGGTTCGGCCAGATCCATCGCCAGCAGCACGCCGTTGGTACCTGCGTAGGCTTTGACGCGGAAGTCGTCCTGAGGGTTCTTGACCAGAATGCGCATCGCTCACTCCTTGTGATTGCGGCTGGGGTGCAGCATAGAGCAGTGCTGCGAATTGTGGTCAACAGATCCGAGTCCGAGTGGAGGCCATCGCGGGCAAGCCCGGCTCCCACAGTTCCCGAGGCGGACACAATGCCTGGGGTCAACAGAAAAACCTGTGGGAGCGGGCTTGCCCGCGCTGAGGCCCGGTCAGACGACACCTGAATCAGAGGTCGTCGATGTGCCGATAATCCGCTGCTAACGCCCCCGCCAGATCCCGCGCTCGGCCCAAGCGAATCGGCCCGCGTTCGATATCGATCAACAGACCCGGACAATCCAGCGTCGGCAAGCCTGACCAGGCTTTCAAACGCCCGTCCGTGACCACCAGCAAGCGTTGCTGCTCGGCCGGAAAACGCTTGCGCCGCACCGTCAGCCATTGCTGCGCCTGCGCCAGTGCCGCGAGCAACGGCGTCCCGCCCCCCGCGCCCAAAGCATCGAGCCAGACACGCAAACCGCTGGACGCCTTCAAGCCCTGCACCTGCCACTTCGGCGCCGCGCCACTGGCGGTCAGTAACGCCAGCCGCGCACGCTGGCGATAGGCGTCATCAAACAGTTGCGCGAGCAGGCCTTTGGCATCGCGCAGCGCGTGATGGCGGCGCGTCGAGGCCGAAGCATCGACGATCACCAGCCACAACTCATGGGGCGAACGAGTGCGCAGTTGAAACAACAGATCTTCCCGGCTTTGCGGGCGGCCGTTAAGCAGCGTTCCCGGCCAGTTCACCGCGCCACTGCGAGCCGCATGACGTTTGCCCTGGCGTCCGTTATCCAACCGTCCGGCGCGGGGTCTGGCATTCGCCCCCGCGTCAGACCGGGGGCGAATGCCTAGGGCTTTTTTTCCAGTGGCCAGCTCGGCACTTCGCGGCGGGCACCGGTGGCAAGTGCCGGGGCCGGCATGTCGCCCCACTGGCCCTGCCCTTCGCTCGGGTCCGGACTGGCCGCCGCGTTTGCCGGGGATTGCGCGGGTTGTTGAGGAGTGGAAGGCATTTGTTCGCGACGACGATGGCGCAGGGCAAATTCGGCGACAGCGTCGATATCCTCTTCGGCGATGGCCGTGGCGCCACGCCATGCCGCGTGAGCGCGAGCCGCGCGCAACCACACCAGATCAGCACGCAAGCCATCGACGCTGGCGGCGAAACAACGCTCGGTGATGTGCGCCAGCGCGGCATCGTCCAGAGGAATGCCGGCCAACGCGCTGCGGGCGTTTTCGCAACGCTCGCGCAGGGCCTGTTGTGCGCTTTCCCACTGGGCACAGAATCCTTGTGGATCGCTGTCGAAATCCAGCCGCCGGCGAATGATCTGCCCGCGCTCGGTCGGCGCGGTATGGCCACTGAGCGCGACGTTGAGGCCGAAGCGATCAAGCAACTGCGGGCGCAACTCGCCCTCTTCCGGGTTCATGGTGCCGATCAGTACAAACTTCGCCGAATGCCGGTGGGAAATACCGTCGCGCTCGATCAGGTTGGTGCCGCTGGCAGCGACGTCTAGCAACAGATCGACCAGATGATCGGGCAGCAGATTGACTTCATCGACATAGAGCACGCCGCCGTCAGCCTTGGCCAACACGCCGGGGGAAAACTGCGCGCGGCCGTCGCTGAGGGCGGCATCGAGATCGAGCGTGCCGACCAGGCGTTCCTCGGTCGCGCCCAGCGGCAAGGTGACGAACTGGCCGCTGGCGAGCAGATCTGCGAGGCCTCGGGCCAGGGTGGATTTGGCCATACCACGCGGGCCTTCGATCAGCACACCGCCGATTTTCGGGTCGATGGCGGTGAGGCACAGGGCGAGTTTCAGGTCATCGGCGCCGACCACGGCGGAGAGCGGGAAATGTGGGGTGTCAGTCATTTGGGCTTTTCTCTTTCGTGGTCTTTGGTGTGCTTGAGGGTTGCAGGGTGTCAGGTAGAAATACTCTCACCCTAGCCCTCTCCCAGAGGGAGAGGGAACTGACCGTGGTGCTCTTTTGAAGTCCACCGACTTGAACTATCCAGTCGAACTCAAGTTTGAACAGCGCACAGATCGGCTCCCTTTCCCGTGGTGCTCTTTTGAGGTTCACCGACTGAACTATCCAGTCGAACTCAAATTTTGAACAGCACACAGATCGGCTCCCTTTCCCGTGGTGCTCTTTTGAGGTCCAACGACTGAACTATCCAGTCGAACTCCAGTTTTGAACAGCACACAGATCGGCTCCCTTTCCCCCTCTCCCCCTTGGGGGAGAGGGCTGGGGTGAGGGGGTGGCGTTCTTGAGTGCGTTACATCTCTTCTTCTATATCCAGCAACAGATTCTCCAGCGCCTCTTTATAAGCACCAGGTTCCTGCCACATCCCCCGCTGCTGCGCTTCCAGCATGCGTTCGGTCATGTCGCGCAATGCATGCGGATTATGCTCGCGGACAAATTCCCGGGTCGCCGGATCCAGCAGATACGCGTCCGCCAACAATGCGTACTGGTGATCGTCGATCAACTGCGTGGTCGCATCGAACGCAAACAGATTATCGACCGTCGCCGCCAGTTCGAACGCGCCTTTATAGCCGTGCCGCTTGACCCCGTCGATCCATTTCGGGTTCGCCGCCCGCGAACGGATCACCCGGTTCAGCTCTTCTTTCAAGGTGCGGATCTTCGGCAGATCCGGCTGGCTGTGATCGCCGTGATAACTGGCCGCCGCTTCGCCGCGCAGGGTTTCCACGGCGGCGAGCATGCCGCCCTGGAACTGGTAATAGTCGTTGGAGTCGAGCAAGTCGTGCTCGCGGTTGTCCTGATTCTGCAGCACCGCTTGCACTTGACTCAAACGCTGGACGAACTGTTCGCGAGCGGCGGTGCCTTCGTCCGCACCGCCATAAGCGTAGGCGCCCCAGTTCAGGTAAACCTCGGCCAGATCCTCGCGGCTCTGCCACAGCCGACCGTCGATGGCGCCCTGCACGCCTGCGCCGTAGGCACCCGGTTTGGCGCCGAAGATCCGCCATCCGGCCTGACGCCGTGCAGCGTCTTCATCGAGGCCCGATTGCAGCAGTGCCTCGCGTTCGGCGCGGACTTTGGCGGCCAGCGGATTGAGATCGTCCGGCTCGTCCAGTGCAGCGACTGCTTGCACTGCAGCATCGAACAGGCGAATCAGGTTGGCGAAGGCGTCGCGGAAGAAACCCGAAACCCGCAGGGTCACATCGACACGCGGACGGTCGAGCAGGCTCAGCGGCAGAATCTCGAAGTCATCGACCCGTTGGCTGCCGGTGGCCCACACCGGACGCACACCCATCAGCGCCATGGCCTGGGCAATGTCATCGCCGCCCGTGCGCATGGTCGCGGTGCCCCAGACCGACAGGCCGAGCTGGCGCAGGTGATCGCCGTGATCCTGCAAGTGCCGTTCAAGAATCAGCGTGGCCGACTGAAAACCGATGCGCCAGGCAGTGGTGGTCGGCAGGTTGCGCACGTCCACCGAGTAGAAGTTGCGTCCGGTTGGCAGCACATCGAGACGGCCACGGCTAGGAGCGCCGCTCGGGCCAGCGGGGACGAAACGCCCGCTCAAGGCGTCGAGCAGGCCGCGCATTTCGGCGGGGCCGCAGGCGTCGAGGCGTGGGGCGACGACTTCGCGCAGGTTTTCGAGGATCGCGTCGACTTCAGCCCCACGCGGCCCCTGTAGGAGCGAGCCTGCTCGCGATGGCGTCAGGTCGGACAATTCAGTTTTGAATGACACACCGCTATCGCGAGCAGGCTCACTCCTACAGGGGTTGTGCAATGTCTGGGAGATCAGTTCGGCGGCAAACAATTCGAGGCGTTCTCGGGTATCGCCGGCGGTGCGCCAAACCTCGTCGCTGACCGATACCAGTTCCTCCGGCCGCGGGCCAAGCCACGAATCGGCCAGTGCACAATCGAGTGGATCGAAACCCAATTCAAACGCCTTCGCCAACGCCCGCAGCAAACTCGACTGCGCACCCTTGCCATCGCCGCGCGGAATGCGCAGCAGCGCCAGTAGCGTATCGATACGCAAACGCCCGGTCGGTGACTCACCGAAAATATGCAACCCATCGCGGATCTGCGATTCCTTCAAGTCGCACAAATAGGTATCGAGACGCGGCAGCCAGATCGCCGCATCGGCATCGCTGTCCAGCGCCGCATCGAGTTGCAGCTCGCGGTCGATTTGCGTGTCACGCACCAGTTGCAGAATGTCCCGCTGCAGTTCACGGGCGCGGCGCGGATCGAGCAGTTGCGCTTCGTAATATTCGTCGGCCAGCAGTTCCAGATTACGCAGCGGGCCGTAGGTTTCGGCGCGCGTCAGCGGCGGCATCAGGTGATCGATGATCACCGCTTGCGTACGCCGTTTGGCCTGGGCGCCCTCGCCCGGGTCGTTGACGATAAATGGATAGATATTCGGCAGCGGCCCGAGCAATGCATCCGGCCAGCAGTTCTCGGAAAGCCCGACGCCTTTGCCCGGCAGCCATTCGAGGTTGCCGTGTTTGCCGACGTGGATCACGCCGTGGGCAGCGTAGTTACTGCGCAGCCAGAAGTAGAAGGCGAGATATCCGTGGGGCGGCACCAGATCCGGATCGTGATACACCGCGCTCGGATCGACCTGATACCCCCGCGCAGGTTGAATGCCGACGAAGGTCAGGCCAAAGCGCAGGCCAGCGATCATCATGCGCCCGCCGCGACACATCGGATCGTTTTGCGGCGGCCCCCACCGCTCGATCACGGCAGCGCGATTGGCCTCAGGCAGCGCGTTGAACATGGTCAGGTATTCATCCATCGCCAGGCTTTGCTGGCATGGGCGCAGGTCAAGCGTATCGAGGTCATTGCTGACGCCACCGAGCAACTGCTGGATCAACTCGGTGCCGCTCTCCGGCAACTGCGCCGTGAGCGGATAACCTTCGGCCTGCAAGGCGCGCAGGATATTCAGCGCCGCCGCCGGCGTATCCAGACCGACACCGTTGCCGATGCGTCCGTCACGAGTCGGGTAGTTGGCGAGAATCAGCGCAATGCGTTTCCCGGCATTCGGCACCCGCGCCAGATCGATCCAGCGCCGCGCCAGTTCGGCGACGAAATCCATACGCTCAGGTTGCGCGCGATAACAGACCACGTCGGACTGGCTGCGCTCGCTGCGCCAGGCCAGATCCTTGAAGCTGATCGGGCGGCTGATGATGCGCCCGTCGAGTTCCGGCAAGGCAATGTGCATCGCCAGATCCCGTGGACCGAGGCCCTGCTCGCTGTCACGCCAGCCGGGCTCGTTGTCTTGGGCACAGATGGCCTGGATCACCGGAATATTGCGACGAAACGGCCGTAAATGCGGCGCTTCAGGGCTGGACTGGGCGAAACCGGTGGTATTGAGAATCACCCCTGCCTCGACCTCATCCAGCCAATCTTCGACGACCGACAGACAGCCGGGCTCTTTCAGACTGGCCACGGCAATCGGCAACGGATTAAGCCCCGCCGCTTGCAAGCGCTGACAGAAAACATCGATGAACGCGGTGTTCGCCGCTTGCAGGTGCGAACGGTAAAACAGCACCGCCGCGACCGGTTGCTCCGGCAGCCAATCGGCTTGCCAGTCACTCAGCGCAGCGGTGTTTTTGTTCGGGTAGTAAATCGCCGTGCGCGGCAGGGTCTGCGGCTCACCCCAGGCGTAATCGCGGCCGAGCCAGCGGTTGCCCAGACAACGGAAGAAATCCAGCGCATTGCCCATGCCGCCCTGACGCAAGAATTGCCAGAGACGATCACGATCCTCGGCGCCGACGGTGCTCAAGTCGCTGAGTTCCGGATCGGGGCGATCATCACCCGGCACCAGAATCACCTGTACACCACGCTCGGACAGTTCGATCAAACGCTCGACGCCGTAGCGCCAATAGGCAATGCCGCCGTGCAGCGAAATCAGAATGACCTTGGCGTGACGTAGCACTTCATCGACGTACAAATCGACCGAAGCATGATTTTGCACCTGCATCGGGTTGGCCAGACGCAGGCTCGGATAATCCTCGGGCAACTGCTGCACGGCTTCGGCGAGCAGCGCCAGACTGGAGTCGCCGCTGCACAGGATCACCAGCTCGGCGGGGGTTTGTCCAAGGTCGGCAATGTTGTCATCCGACACGAAACCGCCGGGCTGGGTCCTGAGCAGGTGCATGGTTTAAACGCTGAGCGCGGCGCGCAGTTGCGCTTCGAGTTGCGCCGCGTCGAGCTCCTGACCGATCAACACCAGGCGCGTAACGCGCGATTCCTCGGCGCCCCACTGACGGTCGAAGTGCTTGTCGAAACGCGTGCCCACACCTTGAATCAGCAGGCGCATCGGCTTGTTCGGAATGGCCGCGAAGCCTTTCACGCGCAGGATGCCGTGCTTGACCACCAGTTGCGTCAGCGCGTCGAGCAGCAGGCTCTCGTCGGCTTGCGGCAGTTCGATGGAGATCGAATCGAAGGCGTCGTGATCGTGGTCATCGTGTTCGTCATCGCCTTCACCGTGGTGGTGATCGTGATGGCTGTGGCGGCTGTCGATGTGTTCTTCAGAACCGGCACCGAGGCCGATCAGCACGTCCAGCGGCAGGCGACCGTTGCTGGCTTCGATGATTTTCACCGCTGGCGGCAACTCTTCGGCGACTTCAGCGCGGACGCGAGCGAGATCTTCCGGGCTGGTCTGGTCGGCCTTGTTGAGGATTACGAGGTCGGCGCTGGCCAGTTGGTCGGCAAACAGTTCGTGCAGCGGCGACTCGTGGTCGAGGTTCGGGTCGAGTTTGCGCTGGGCATCGACCTGATCAGGGAACGCAGCGAAAGTGCCAGCGGCCACGGCCGGGCTGTCGACCACGGTAATCACCGCGTCAACGGTGCAGGCGCTGCGGATTTCCGGCCACTGGAAGGCTTGAACCAATGGCTTCGGCAGGGCCAGGCCGGAAGTTTCGATGAGGATGTGATCGAGGTCGCCACGACGCGCAACCAGTTCGCGCATCACCGGGAAGAATTCTTCCTGAACGGTGCAGCACAGGCAGCCGTTTGCCAGTTCGTAAACGCGACCGGTGGCTTCTTCTTCGGTGCAGCCGATGGTGCATTGCTTGAGGATTTCACCGTCGATGCCCAACTCGCCGAACTCGTTGACGATCACCGCAATACGGCGGCCCTGAGCGTTGTCGAGCATGTGCCGCAGCAGTGTGGTTTTGCCCGAGCCGAGGAAGCCGGTGACGATGGTGACGGGGAGTTTGGCCAGTGTTTTCATCGGATGCCCTTTGGCAAGGTGGCGGGCAAACGGGACGAGATCCGCGGCGCAGACGCGCGCGGAAGAATTCGCCACCGGATCACCCCGCCCGGTTGTAGTGAGAATCTTTGACGAGGCAGGTCTCCTGGCTGACGGTGTTCAGGCCTTGGGCCTGGTATTCGCTGCGCCTTCCCGCTGGCTCATGGGTTGAGCTGGCAGTGGCGTGGCAGTGAATTTCACCGTTCACAGTTGCGGGGGCAGCCGCGGCTTGGACCGCGTTCCCTTCTTAGCTCCGGTTTGTGCCGGAGAACCTCGAAAGCGCAAGGCTACGCATGGTGTGGTGGCGGGTCAATGGGGTTGGGTTTTAGGTTTGGGGGCATATCCGTTGCTGCGGTGATGGCTGCTTAGGGTTCCGCCCTTACGGCGGGTCACTTTTTGCAGACGACGAAAAATTTAGGTTTGGGGGTATATCCGTTGCTGCGGGTGTTGCTGATTAGGGTTCCGCCCTTACGGCGGGTCACTTTTGGCAAACGCCCCAAAAGTAACCAAAAGGGCTGCTCCCTGACGTACGGCACTTCGCCTAGGCTCAGTGTTCCCTCGCTACGGTGTCCATCCGGGGGCATCGCCTCCGGTTTGCTTCGCTGCACCTCCTCTCGATGTGTTTGGCTTCGCCAAACGGCGCTGCGCGCCTACCCCGGATGAACACCTCCGCTCGGCCTGCCGATGGGCCTGAAGATCAAGAGCAGGATCAAAAGCCAGATCAAGAGCCCCTCACCCTAGCCCTCTCCCGGAGGGAGAGGGGACTGACCGAGGTGTTTGGGAGAGCTACGCCGACATGAAATACCGAGTCGAACTCAGATTCTGAAAGGCTCAAAAATCAGCTCCCTCTCCTTGGGGAGAGGGCTGGGGTGAGGGGCAAATCCAACACAAAACCAAAGCCGACCGCAAGCTTCTCAACACTCAACACAATGAGCGTCACCTCGAGTACCGCTCTTGATCTTCACCACTCATCACAATGAGCGTTAGCTCAAGTACCGCTCTTGATCTTCACCACTCAACACAATGAGCGTTAGCTCGAGTACCGCTCTTGATCTCAGCGCCCGTCGGAAGGCTGAGCGGAGGGATTGATCCGGGGGTGGGAGCGCAGCGACCGTTTGGCGCAGCCAAACACATCGAGAGGAGGTGCAGCGCAGCAAACCGGAGGCGATGACCCCCGGATCGATCCCGCAGCGAAGGAACCCGAGCCACAGCGAGGGCCGTACGTCAGGGTAAAGCCTTTTTGGTTACTTTTTCGGCGTCTGGAAAAAGTGACCCGCCGTAAGGGCGGAACCATAGGCAGCCGTTACCGCAGCACCGGATCCACCCCCGCAAAAAATTGACTAAAAACCCACCCCCATGCTCTCCTACACAACTTGTTACGGGTGCCCTTCACAGGGTGAAACGGGAAACCGGTGAATCATGTGCTTTACTCTTAAGCCATGTCAGTCCGGTGCTGCCCCCGCAACGGTAAGCGAGCGAAGCGTCAAAACCACTGTGCCCGCAAGGCATGGGAAGGTGACGCTTGCAGGTCGGCTTGACGCCAACCCCTCGTGAGCCCGGAGACCGGCCCATAACACACAGCCGCGCATTTGTGCGTCGCTGAACATAACAAACCCGCGGTGGGCGGGCGCTGTTCGAACCTCTGCGTGCCCGACTCGCAGGGGTTTTCATGCGCTCTATTCACCCGCTGACACTCCAGAGGGAAGCGCCATGTCGATCATCACCAGCACCGGCAGCAACACAGACAAAATCGCCAGCAGCAGCACGCTGAGCCAACGTCTGACCGCCGCCATCTTCGCGTCGATTCTCGGCGCCAGCCTCGTCTATTTCGCCGGTTTCTCGCACATCGAAGCGGTCCATAACGCTGCGCACGATACCCGCCACAGCGCCGCATTCCCGTGCCACTGAGACCTGCCGACATGATCAAGCGAATTGCACAAACCGCAGGTTTCACCGGCCTGCTGGCCGCCCTGCTCCTCACGCTGCTGCAAAGTTTCTGGGTGTCGCCGCTGATTCTGCAGGCCGAAACCTTCGAGAAAGCCGAACCTGTGGCGGAAGTTCACGAACACGCCGCCGGCACCGCCGCACACACCCACGATGCCGAAGCCTGGGAGCCGGAAAACGGCTGGCAGCGCGTCGTCTCGACCACTGGCGGCAATCTGGTAGTGGCCGTTGGTTTCGCTTTGATGCTCGCCGGTCTCTACACCCTGCGCGCGCCGACCAAGACCTCGCAAGGTCTGCTTTGGGGCCTCGCTGGTTACGCCACTTTCGTACTGGCGCCGACCCTGGGCTTGCCGCCTGAACTGCCAGGCACTGCCGCAGCGGATCTGGCTTCGCGGCAGATCTGGTGGATCAGCACCGCCGCCTCCACCGCTGCCGGTCTGGCGCTGATTGCGTTCAGCCGGCACTGGCTGATGAAAGTCCTCGGCGTGGCAATTCTCGCCGTGCCACATGTGATCGGCGCACCACAACCGGAAGTGCATTCGATGCTGGCTCCGGAAGCCCTCGAAGCCCAGTTCAAAATCGCTTCGCAGCTGACCAACGTCGCGTTCTGGCTGGCTCTTGGCCTGATCAGCGCCTGGCTGTTCCGCCGCAAAAGCGATGGTCAATACCACGCATGAGCAATGACAGCGCAGCGCCGACCTTTGTGGTCGGCCTGGGCTGCCAGCGCGGCTGCCCCGCCAGCACGTTGCGCGCGTTATTCGATCAAGCCTTACAGGCTCATCGCATCGACCTTCTGGCAGTCAAGGCTTTGGCCAGCATCGACTTGAAGCGCGATGAACCGGGTTTACAAGAGCTCGCCGCGCAACTGGCCCTGCCCCTGCTGTACTTCAGCAGTGAAGAACTGGCCAGCTACCAACAGCGACTGAGCCACCATTCGCAAATCGCCTACGAACGCACGGGTTGCTACGGCGTGGCGGAAAGCGCGGCACTGGCCCTCGCCGAGCAACTGATTCAGGCCCCGGCAAAACTGCTGATTTCTCGACAAAAATACGCACAGGCAACGTTGGCATTGGCCGGTGCCGCGTAAAATCCCGATAATCCCCGCCATCGATCATGAGCAATCTTCATCTGAAGCGTTGCCGTGCTTCTTTTTCAAAGGATTCAACGATGACTGTTTACTTCATCGGCGCCGGCCCCGGCGACCCCGAATTGATCACCGTCAAAGGCCAGCGGCTGATCCGCAGTTGCCCGGTGATCATCTACGCAGGTTCGCTGGTGCCGGCGGCAGTGCTTGACGGTCATCAGGCTGAAACCGTGGTCAACAGCGCGGAGTTACACCTGGAGCAGATCATCGAATTGATCAAAACCGCCCATGCCAAAGGTCAGGATGTGGCGCGGGTACACTCGGGTGATCCGAGCCTTTATGGCGCGATTGGCGAGCAGATTCGCTATCTGCGCGAGTTGAATATTCCATTCGAAATCATCCCCGGCGTCACCGCCACCGCCGCCTGCGCGGCGTTGCTCGGCGCCGAACTGACGCTGCCGGACGTGTCGCAAAGCGTGATTTTGACGCGTTATGCCGATAAGACCGCGATGCCGGCCGGCGAAGAACTCGGAAATCTGGCGCAACATGGCGCGACCATGGCGATTCATCTGGGGGTCAATCACCTGGAGAAGATCATCGCCGAACTGTTGCCGCATTACGGCGCAGATTGTCCGATCGCGGTGATTCACCGGGCGACATGGCCGGATCAGGATTGGGTGATGGGGACGCTGGCGGATATTGCCGGAAAGGTTGCGGCCAAAGGGTTTCGGCGCACGGCGTTGATTCTGGTTGGACGGGTGCTAGGGAGTGAGGTGTTTAGCGAGTCATCGTTGTATCGCGCTGGGCATGCTCACCTTTACAGACCGTGAATTGAATGACTTTTGTGGCTGGATACAAAACCTGT
Source organism: Pseudomonas sp. NPDC087817 (assembly GCF_044742875.1). Classification (NCBI taxonomy): domain Bacteria; kingdom Pseudomonadati; phylum Pseudomonadota; class Gammaproteobacteria; order Pseudomonadales; family Pseudomonadaceae; genus Pseudomonas; species Pseudomonas sp. NPDC087817. The sequence continues at coordinate 238,372 of NZ_JBIUVJ010000003.1, read as the reverse complement.
GGTGAGGGGATTTATCCCCGACGGGTTGCGAAGCAGCCCAAAAAAGAGGAACTGCTGCGCAGTTCATCGGGGATAAATCCCCTCGCCACAAAGTAGCCAGACCATGATCACTCTGGTGCATGCAGAAACAGGCATAAAAAAACGGCGCTCACGGGGCGCCGTTTTTCATGTCCGCAGCGAACACCTTAGTAGTAGGCGTTTTCTTTCTGCGTGTGGTCGGTCACGTCGCGAACGCCTTTGAGCTCCGGAATGCGCTCAAGCAGCGTGCGCTCGATGCCTTCCTTCAAGGTCACGTCGGCCTGGCCGCAGCCCTGGCAACCGCCACCGAACTGCAACACGGCGATGCCGTCTTCAACCACATCGATCAGGCTGACCTGACCGCCGTGGCTGGCCAACCCCGGGTTGATTTCGGTTTGCAGGTAATAGTTGATGCGCTCGTTGACCGGGCTGTCGGCGTTGACCATCGGCACTTTGGCGTTTGGCGCCTTGATGGTCAGTTGGCCACCCATGCGATCGGTGGCGTAGTCGACGACGGCGTCGTCGAGAAACGCTTCGCTGAACGAATCGATATACGCGGTGAAGCTTTTCAGCCCCAGCGCTGTATCTTCGGGTTTTTCTTCGCCCGGCTTGCAGTAGGCAATGCAGGTTTCGGCGTACTGGGTGCCAGGCTGGGTGATAAAGACGCGGATACCGATGCCCGGGGTGTTCTGCTTGGACAGCAGATCGGCCAGGTAATCGTGGGCGGCGTCAGTGATGGTAATAGCGGTCATGGAAACTCCTCGCAGGCTTGTGGCGGAGTTTACGCCAATCGTTGCGCCGGACAAAGTCCTAGTATTTTTGTCGGGAAAGATTCTCGACAGGCGCGTCGTCAATCCGTGCCTTGAGCCAACGGTAACTGCGTTTTTCCACCCATTCGTAGCTCAACCACGAACCGACGCCGATCGCCAGCGCACACACGGCGAACATCAGATAGGGATTGATCCCGTAGCGTCGAGCGATAAATCCCCCCGCCGACAGCACCAATACATGCATCAGATAAACCGAATAGGAACAATCACCGAGCAATTTCAGCACTCGATTGCGCTCGACATAGCGCTCCAGTGCGATACAGGCCATCACCAGCACCGCACTCGGCACGCCCCAGTTCAGCAGCCGTGGTGCCGGAGCCAGATGATAAATCGCCAACAAGGCGCCGACGATCCCCAGCAACGGTAGCCACAATCCCGCGCCGATCCACCCACGACGGTAGAGCACGCCAATGCCGATCCCCAGCAAAAATTCGTAGACGATGTCCGCCCGGTAAAACTCGTTGATCCAGCCGAATGCCTGGCATGCACTAAACAGCAGCGCCGCCACCACCAGCAAGCGAACCTGCCAGCGAAATACCAGGGCACAGGCGAACAGCACGTAAAACAGCATTTCGTAATTGAGGGTCCAACCGACATTCAGCGTCGGATAGATGCCATACCCTCCGGGGTTCTCGGTCGGAATGAAAAGCAGCGACAGCAGCAGATGAGCCCAATCCACCGTTTGATCCGGCAGCAACGGCTGGGCGAACACCACCAGCAACGCCATCAGCAACGTGTACAGCCAATACGCCGGGACGATGCGAAACAATCGATACAGCAGGAATTGCCCCGGCCGCAGGGTTTTGTCTTCGGTCGAGAGGAAAATCACCAGACCGCTGATGACGAAGAAAATGTCGACGCCCACCGCGCCCTTGTCAATGAACCACTGGCCCACCGGGCCTCGCGCTTCAAAGTCGAAGAAAATCTGCATGAAGTGATGGCAGACCACCGTCCACGCGGCGAGCGCACGCAGGGCCTGCACTGAAATCAACATCGACCGCTCCCGTCCACAATTCCTGAAGTGCCACTAAACCCTGTGGGAGCGGGCTTGCCCGCGATGGCGGAGTGTCAGGCCACATAAATGTTGAATGCGCCGCCCTCATCGCTGGCAAGCCAGCTCCCACAGGGAATTTGGGTCTAGTTAGAAATTGGGACAGCAGATCACTCTCAAACGATCAAAGATTCTCGTAGCGGTTCATGTCCAGCACGCCCTCTTCCACCGGATCGGTTTCGTGGAGGTACTGGCTCAGATCGTGGAAATAGAACCAGAATTGCGGGTGACTGCGGCGAATGCCCCAGCGTTCGACGATTTTCTCGAAACGATTGGCATCTTTGGCGTTTTCCATCGCATCGACAAACGCCGGAACCTGATCGGTCGGGATGTTGAAGATGAAGTTCGGATAACTGCTGAGCACGCCCGGATAAATGGTCAGCGTATCCAGCCCCGGTTGATAACGCAGCGACTCACCGAGCAAAAACGCCACGTTGCTGTGGGCACGGTTGCGCAACAGGCTGTAGACCTCGCGTTTGCCGCTGGCCGTTGCGATGCGCAACATGGTTGCTTCCGGCAATTGATCGATGACTTTCAGGCCAGCGGCCGGACGCGAAGCCAGGCGACTGAGGGCCTGTTCGGCATTTTGCAGCGCCGGATCAATGTTCGGCCGCGAGCAATACGCGCCATCACAGCGGTTGATCGGATCGGGCCGCGCATTGAGGTCGCCATAACGTGCGAGCAATTGCATGGCGAAGTCGTATTTCGGGTCTTTCTCGTCGAGCTTGAGCGCGGTCGGCTTGTCGTCGTCGATGGCTTCATAGTCGAGCCACATCTTGAACTGGCCGCTGCTCTGGTACCAATCGTTGAGGTAGTCCTCGCGGGAATCGGCCGGCATCAGGCGCAGGAAATTCTGTTCGGCGCCGTTGCGGATCAGGTCGAAATACAGACGCGTTTGCGCCTGATGGGAGACGTTACCGAATACATCGAAGTTGACCGCCAACTGGTAATACGTGCGTTCCAGCAACGGATAGTCGAACAGCCACATCGTCTGCGGCACTTCACCGATCAGGCCTTTGGTCACCGAAGCGCTGTCGAAGTGGCGGAAGATGCTCAACAGCGCGTTGTCGTTGCCGGCCCACAACGTCGACCAGCTCGGCGCGGGAATATCGGCGTAGCTGTCGCGGCGCAAAGCCTCGTACTCGTTTCGTTTGTTGCGGTAGTTATGCCACAGGCTCAAAACGCTGCCGACATCGTCGTTCTGCCCCGGCATGGCCAACAGCGGCGTGGCCTGGCCGCGATAGTTGGGGTCGGTGATGTACAGGTCATGTTCAGGGGCCTGGAACAGCGCCCAGAAGTTGTCGCGGATCACGTCGGTAGCGATCTGCCCACGGCACACCGGACCGCGAATAAAGGTGCGGACGAAGTATTCGGCGTTATCGAGCATGAACTGATAACGCGCCTGCGCCGGAATCGCTTCAAACGTGGCAAACGGGTTGGCGCGACTTTGCGGGCCGTAGCCGGGCAACGCGCTGACTTGCCAGTTGCCGTTGTAGAACAGGCTTTTGACCCGTGCCATCTTCGCCGCGCTGAGCGGATAGGTGATGTGGGTTTTATGCACGATCACCCCTTGCACCGGCCACAAGCGGTAATACACCTGGGTGCCCGGATCATCGTTGGGGCGACGGGTGGCAATCAGGTCGATCGGCTGACCTGTCGGGGTGCGCGAGCGCACCCACTGAAAGTAGTGCCCCGGCTCGCCATCCTTGAAATAGATGTGCGCCAGAAACAAGTGCTCGAACAACCAGCGCCCGACCAGACTCTGGCGAGCGCCCGGCGCATTGAGCAGGTTTTCCCACTGAACGATCTGCATCGCCTCTTTGGCACTCGGCGCCAGCCCTTGCTCGTCAATCGGCGCACCTGAGGCCAGCCAACGCTGCAACGTCTGATACTGCTGATCGGTGAGGCCGGTCACCGCCAACGGCATGCCTTCCTTCGGATGCGCCCCGGCATAGCCCTCGAATTCGGCGGGCATCGCACACATGTTCTCGCGATTGAGACCGAGCACGATGTCTTCCGGGAGTTTGGCGTTCGGCGTCAACGGGGTTTTGTGCCCCAGCTCAAGCATGCGCGCCATCAACGCGGCCTGACTGCCCAGGGCATCAAGCACCGAATAGAAGCCCTTCTGCTGCCAGGCGCGTTTGCCGAAGGCGTCGTAGAACAAGCGCGTGGTCGGTGCCGCTTGTGTGCGTTCGCCGTCATAGACCGGCATCTTGCTCGCGCCCCGACCCGCGCCTTCGCCACTGCCCAGATTGAGCTGGCAGGCAGAGTCATAGCACGCATGGCAGGCCACGCACTTCTCGGTGAAGATTGGCTGGATGTCGCGGGTGTAGGAAATGGAAGGCGAGATCGAGGGCTCTTGCGCCGCCGCGCCAAAGCTTAATAACAGCAACACAGTGCTGATGACGCGGTACGACATGCCCTTGATCCCGATCCTGAAAAAAACGCCGCGATTCTACAGTATGACGCCCGTACCAACATGAGCGATATTCATGCAAAAGCCTCACATGCTCCAAAACCGCACAGGTTTGTTATGATCCCGCTCCTTCGTAATGGTCTTTCCGAGTAGTCCAAATGTCCGATCGCAGCGTCCGCCTTCAAGCTCTCAAGCAAGCCCTCAAAGAGCGCATCCTGATACTCGACGGCGGTATGGGCACGATGATCCAGAGCTACAAGCTCGAAGAGCAGGATTATCGCGGCAAGCGCTTCGCTGACTGGCCGAGTGACGTCAAAGGCAACAACGACCTGCTGGTGATCACCCGTCCGGACGTGATCGGTGGCATCGAGAAAGCCTATCTGGATGCCGGCGCCGACATTCTCGAAACCAACACCTTCAACGCCACGCGCATTTCCATGGCCGATTACGGCATGGAAGAGCTGGCCTACGAACTAAACGTAGAAGGCGCCCGCCTGGCCCGCAAGGTCGCCGACGCCAAGACCGCCGAGAACCCGGCCAAGCCGCGTTTCGTCGCCGGCGTGCTCGGCCCGACCAGCCGTACCTGTTCGCTGTCGCCTGACGTCAACAACCCGGGCTACCGCAACGTCACCTTTGATGAGCTGGTGGAGAACTACACCGAAGCCACCAAAGGCCTGATCGAGGGCGGCGCCGACCTGATCCTGATCGAAACCATTTTCGACACCCTCAACGCCAAAGCAGCGATTTTCGCCGTGCAAGGTGTGTTCGAAGAGCTGCATATCGAACTGCCGATCATGATTTCCGGGACCATCACCGATGCGTCCGGCCGCACCCTGTCGGGCCAGACAACCGAAGCGTTCTGGAACTCGGTGGCCCACGCCAAACCAATCTCGGTCGGCCTCAACTGCGCGCTCGGCGCCAGCGAATTGCGTCCGTACCTGGAAGAGCTGTCGAACAAGGCCAGCACCCATGTGTCTGCGCACCCGAACGCCGGCCTGCCCAACGAATTCGGCGAGTACGACGAACTGCCGTCGGAAACCGCGAAAGTCATCGAGGAGTTCGCCCAAAGCGGTTTCCTCAACATCGTCGGCGGTTGCTGCGGCACCACGCCGGGGCATATCGAAGCCATCGCCAAAGCCGTGGCCGGTTATGCCCCGCGTGAAATTCCAGACATTCCCAAGGCCTGCCGCCTCTCGGGTCTGGAGCCGTTCACCATTGATCGCAGCTCGTTGTTCGTCAACGTCGGCGAGCGCACCAACATCACCGGCTCGGCGAAATTCGCCCGGCTGATCCGTGAAGACAACTACACCGAAGCTCTGGAAGTCGCCCTGCAACAGGTCGAGGCCGGTGCGCAGGTGATCGACATCAACATGGACGAAGGGATGCTCGATTCGAAGAAGGCCATGGTGACCTTCCTCAATCTGATCGCCGGTGAACCGGACATCTCGCGCGTACCGATCATGATCGACTCGTCGAAATGGGAAGTGATCGAAGCAGGCCTCAAGTGCATTCAGGGCAAAGGCATCGTCAACTCGATCAGCATGAAAGAAGGCGTCGAGCAGTTCATCCATCACGCCAAACTGTGCAAGCGCTACGGTGCTGCCGTGGTGGTGATGGCGTTTGACGAAGCCGGCCAGGCCGACACCGAAGCGCGCAAGAAAGAAATCTGCAAACGTTCCTACGACATTCTGGTCAACGAAGTCGGCTTCCCGCCGGAAGACATCATCTTCGACCCGAACATCTTCGCCGTCGCCACCGGTATCGAAGAACACAACAACTACGCTGTCGACTTCATCAACGCCTGTGCCTACATCCGCGATGAACTGCCATACGCGCTGACTTCCGGCGGCGTGTCCAACGTGTCGTTCTCGTTCCGTGGCAACAACCCGGTGCGCGAGGCGATTCACTCGGTGTTCCTGCTGTACGCGATCCGTGCGGGCCTGACCATGGGCATCGTCAACGCCGGGCAACTGGAGATCTATGACCAGATCCCGGTCGAGCTGCGCGACGCCGTTGAAGACGTGATCCTCAACCGCACGCCAGAAGGCACCGACGCCCTCCTCGCCATCGCTGACAAGTACAAGGGCGACGGCAGCGTCAAGGAAGCCGAGACCGAAGAGTGGCGCAGCTGGGAGGTCAACAAGCGTCTGGAGCATGCGCTGGTCAAAGGCATCACCACGCATATCGTTGAAGACACCGAAGAGTCGCGCCAGTCGTTCGCCCGTCCGATCGAAGTGATCGAAGGCCCGCTGATGTCCGGCATGAACATCGTCGGCGACCTGTTCGGCGCCGGCAAAATGTTTCTGCCGCAGGTGGTGAAATCCGCTCGCGTAATGAAGCAGGCCGTAGCGCACTTGATCCCGTTCATTGAACTGGAAAAAGGCGACAAGCCGGAAGCCAAGGGCAAGATTCTCATGGCCACGGTGAAGGGTGACGTGCACGACATCGGCAAGAACATCGTTGGCGTGGTGCTCGGTTGCAACGGCTATGACATCGTCGACCTCGGCGTGATGGTCCCGGCAGAGAAGATTCTGCAAGTGGCCAAGGAGCAGAAGTGCGACATCATCGGCCTCTCCGGCTTGATCACACCGTCGCTGGATGAGATGGTTCACGTTGCCCGTGAGATGCAGCGTCAGGACTTCCACCTGCCGCTGATGATCGGTGGCGCGACCACCTCCAAAGCGCACACGGCAGTGAAGATCGAGCCGAAGTACAGCAATGACGCCGTGGTCTATGTCACCGACGCCTCGCGCGCGGTGGGCGTGGCCACACAGCTGCTGTCGAAAGAATTGAAGGCCGGTTTCGTCGAAAAGACCCGCCTGGAATACATCGACGTGCGCGAACGCACTTCCAATCGCAGCGCTCGCACCGAGCGTCTGAGCTACGCCGCTGCTGTCGCCAAGAAGCCACAGTTCGACTGGGCCAACTACGAGCCGGTCAAACCGACGTTCACCGGCAGCAAGGTGCTGGACAACATCGATTTGAAGGTATTGGCCGAATACATCGACTGGACGCCGTTCTTCATCTCCTGGGATCTGGCCGGCAAATTCCCGCGCATCCTCGAAGACGAAGTGGTCGGTGAAGCCGCCACCGCGCTGTACAAGGATGCGCAGGAAATGCTCGCCAAACTGATCGACGAGAAGCTGATCAGTGCCCGTGCGGTGTTCGGGTTCTGGCCGGCCAATCAGGTGCATGACGATGACATCGAGCTGTACGGCGATGACGGCAAGCCAATGGCCAAGCTGCATCATCTGCGCCAGCAAATCATCAAGACCGACGGCAAACCGAACTTCTCCCTCGCCGACTTCGTGGCACCTAAGGACAGCGAAGTGACCGACTACGTCGGTGGTTTTATCACCACCGCCGGCATCGGCGCCGAAGAAGTCGCCAAGGCTTATCAGGACGCTGGCGACGATTACAACTCGATCATGGTCAAAGCCCTCGCCGACCGCTTGGCCGAGGCTTGCGCCGAGTGGCTGCACCAGCAGGTGCGCAAAGAACACTGGGGTTATGCCAAGGACGAAGTGCTCGACAACGACGCGCTGATCAAAGAGCAATACAGCGGCATCCGCCCTGCCCCGGGTTATCCGGCCTGCCCGGATCACACCGAGAAAGCGGCGCTGTTTGCCTTGCTCGACCCCGAAGCCGAAGAAATGCGTGCTGGCCGTAGCGGCGTGTTCCTCACCGAACACTACGCGATGTTCCCGGCGGCAGCGGTCAGCGGTTGGTACTTCGCTCACCCGCAAGCGCAATACTTCGCGGTGGGCAAGATCGACAAGGATCAGGTGCAGAGCTACACCTCGCGCAAGGGTCAGGAACTGAGTGTGACCGAGCGCTGGCTGGCACCGAATCTGGGTTACGACAACTGAGACCCGGCCCGGGCATGAGCGCAACTCGCGCTCATGCCCGGGCAACCGCGCAATCATTGGCGATGTGACGGGCCTGGCTGGGGTGACGGCGGCGTGGGTGGCACCGCGTCCCCTATCGAGGCCAGCGCCTGCATTTCTGCACGCGACAGCTCCATCAGATTAGCGGTTCGGGCACTGGCCAACTCTACCTCCAGCTCATGCAGCGCCTTCGTGTACTGATCCAGAGCGGGCCCCTCGGTTCTGTCGGGATGCGCATCCTCGACCTCATCCTGGCGTTTAGAGGCGTTGCGCTCAACCGCATCGAATGCGTCCGGATGGCGCTCGCGCAGATACCGCTCCCAGTAATCACGCGAAATCAGATCCTCGATAAACACATCGGAGGCCTCGTCGGCGAGCACCGAGGCACGTGCGCGGGCCAGTTGCTGCCCACGAATCGGTCTGCCGAACATCATGTGCTCGGGTTGCCCCGGCAGCTCCAGCCCATCGGGCCAGCCCGAGGTCATGCCGATTCGATATTCCAGACGTACTTCTGCCCTGTCCTGTCCGCGCCCGGCGCGCTCTGCCAGACGGTCGACGCGGCCCAGACGAAAGAGCCGGCGCGACAGATCCAGCAAGGCGCGGCCGCGCTGCTCCGGGCGCTGGCGCGGAATATCGCGCAATGCGTTGTACTCATAGACCCGGCTTTCCAGTTCGCTGAAGGACAGGATGCGCCCGTCGGAACAGGCGCCGTGGGTCTCGGCATTGATGAACAACAGTTGCCGCAGTTCGGTGTTTTCCGTGGCGGCTTGTATGACACGCCATACGCGATGCGTCAGGTCGGCGCGCGACAGGCGGAAATCACTGGTATCGCGCAGCGTCGACAGCAAGTGAAAAAACGCCTGGCGGTTATCTTCCTGGGCGAGCTGCACCCACAGGCTGGTTCTGCCGGATCGCACTTCAGCCCGGGTATCGACGAGCCACGGCTGCAAGGCTGAGTCGGACACCTCGAATGACGGATTGAGCAGGGTTTCGATGGGTTGCACATTGGCATGGGTATCGTCGCCATCACTGTCGCTGTCGCCCGGAGAATCGATGTCGGAATCGAAATCGCTGTCCGAGTCGCTGATGATCGCGCTGATGCGCAAATCGAGTTCCTGACGCGAAATCCCCATCACCGCAACGTCGCCGTGTGCAGCGCTGTAATTGCGCATTTGCTCAAGGCTCATCAGCGACAACTGATAAGTGTCGGCGAGCTGCGTGCCGCCAACCAGTGGCTCATGGGTGCCGTCCAACAGTCGATCCGGAATGACCCTGAAATCGTTGCCGCTCAGGTTCAGGGTCCGCAGGTTCGGCGCCTCCAGCGTCCCTTCCGGCCACTGCGCCAGACCGTTGTAGGCCAGATTCAGCGTCTCCAGACGATTGAAGGTGCGGGCATCGAATTGATTGAGGTGGTTATGACCCACGTCCAGCCAGCGCAATTGATCACGACCGGGCAGCCGGTACAACGATTGCGCATCAGCGAACTGGTTGCCGTTGAGTTCCAGGCGTTGCAGCCGGCTCATGCTGAGCACCGCTTGCGGCAGCGCACTCAGTTCGTTGCCGTTGAGCACCAAAGTGCTCAACTGCGGGAAAGCCTGCAAAAAGCCATTGGACCCCTGCGCGGTGATTCGCGACCCCGTCAGATTCAGCGTCCGCACGTGGTCGAATTCGGCTGTCAGCGAAGGCAGGTCGCCGGTGCGCGGCCCCATCAGGCTGAGCTCCTGGCCGGCGTCGGGGGTCAGGGCTGTCACCCCGTCCTGCCAGCATTCGCGAATGCTCAGAGCGGCGAATCCGCGCCCATCGGCGCTGACCACCGCATGGGGCGAACGGGTCTCGCGGGTAAAGATCCAGCCATTGAGCTGGCGCGTCAGTGACTCGTTGGTCTGCTGCCATTCGCCGAGACGGTTGCTGATCTGCTCGTCGCTCATCCTCGCGCTGCGCAGTCGCGAAATGCATTGCTCGGCTTCCGCGGGCGAGATCACTGGATTCAGATTCTGCAGACGTTCAGCGAATCCTGAGGCCTGCGTGCCGGTATTTGCCCTGCGGGGCAGCGGCAACAGGTACTCGACGATGGACCTGGCCGTCTCGCCGGGAGGAAAATCTGCCGGTACGGGTTCCAGCGCAAATCGCTGCAGCGCCCCTACCGGCAACCCCCTGACGTTCTCCACGCGTTGCTGCGCTGCGTTCAACGCGACTTGGCCTTCGGGACTGAAGGCATTCCCGTTCAGGCTGGTTTTGAGCAGCGCCTCATCGTCGGCCAGAACCGCTGGCGGCAACGAGTCGATGGCATTGTCGCGCAGGTCGGCCCAATCAAGCTGCGGCAAATGCTCGGCACCTGCGGGCCATGCCTCGAGTTCAGTGGCGCGCAGGTTCAGCGCCTTGAGCTTCGTCAGCGCGCTGACGTCCAGGGCAGTCAGCGGATTCTGGCTGGCATTCAGGTATTCAAGGCTGGACATGCGGCTGAACTGGCTCTGCACGTGCGGCGTGACGACTACGCTGTTGTAGGAGATATCGAGACGGCTAAGTTGCGGCAGATCGCCCGGTCCGATGGGCAGTTCACTCAAGCCATTGCCGCTGATTTCCAGGGTTTGCGTGCCGCCGAAAGCCCGAATGAAACCGCGCACCTGCTCGACCGGCGCATCCAGCCAGCCCAGCCGCAAGGTGGTCACATCGGCGAAAATCCCGGCCGGCAATGGCGGCAGTTCGCTGATCTTTTCATAGCCCAGCAATTGCGACATTTGCGCGCCCGATGCGGGCAATTCGAACAGGGTCACTTTTTCATTCAAGCCATAGCGGGCTCGCACCACGGCGCGCCAGTTGATCTCCAGTGCGCGCAGAACGCTGGCATTGGGTTCCTGGGTCCAGCGCAACGCTCGCCGGGCGGTGCGTAGTTCTGCCGACGTGCCGGGCTCATAGAACTGGCGAAAGATCCCGGCGTGTTCGGCGCGTAACGCTTCTACGGCGGCGAGCCTCGTCGCGGGCGTATCCCAGAGGGTGAGGATCCGCTCAGGCAAGGGGTTGATGACACCGGGCTCACCGGTCAGAAACGCCAGTTCCCCGTAGCAGAAACCGCGAACCATCAGAGGCAGGTCAACCAGATGCCCCAACGGCCCGGCGTAATTCCTGACGTACTCGTACGCGGGTTTGAAAGCGTCATGGGTGAACTTCGACCAATCCAGCGACAGCCCCGCCCAGAGTTTTTCATGTCCGCTGTACAGCGCCTGCGGAATGACATTGATCGAGGTGTTGGCCAGATCCAGACGCTCCAGTTGCGGGAGGTGCTGCGCAAAGGCAGGCCATTGCGTCATGGCCGGCGCATCGATCGTGAGGCTCTTCAACTGCGTGAGCGGCGTCAGATCGAGGTTGTGCATGGCGGCAGGATCGACTCCCTCGCACTCAATGTGCAGCGCTTCAAGTGACGTCAGTCCCTGTAATCGTGTGGGGAAATCGGCGGCCAACTTGAACGCATGGGATCTGAATCGCAGGTTCTTCAGCGAGCGCATCGCACTGAGCGAATGCGGTACGGTCGTCAGCGGCTGCGCACCGGCCGTGTAGGTGTCGAGAAAGTTGCCGCGTTCGCCCAGCGAGAGTTTTTCCACGTCGGGAAAGCGCGCCAGAAAATCATCGGCATTGGCATCCGTCAGCCCGCGCCCGCCCACGGACAACTCGCGGATGTGGCTGAAATCGGTGGTCAACCCCGGCAACGGCTCGAGACTGCTGATCACCAAGCGATCCGCACCGGGTTCTGCGGCCAACGGCGCCTGGCGCCAACAGGCCTTGAGCGCTTGTGCGGTCAGGGTTTTGCGCTCATATGTTGCCTGTGCGTCGGAGCGTGCCGGCGCATCGCGCAACGGCTGCTCCGGCGCAGGTCCCAGCCATCGGTCAAGCGCGGCATTCAGCCCGTCCCAATCGCGCTGCCGGTGCTGCAACAGGTTGAAAATATCCTTGTCGGTTTTCCCCGCCTGCAACTGCCGGAGGATGAAGCCGTTGGCCTGCTGATCGGTCAACTGCGGATACACATCGCGCACGCGCACGGTCAGGTGCGGGTTCAAGCCAGGGCCGCGACCACTGGCGTAGTAGCCCGACAATCGTTCGTTGATCCGTGTTGGCGGTTTGAACCAGGCGGCCTGCGGTTCCAGCAGAGTCACGGCCTCAGTGCGATGCTGAACGGCATGCTCGATGATCCTGCGGCGTAACTCGGCACTCTGGCTGACCTCAGGCACCGCAAGGCTGCGTCGGGCGTCATCGGGCAAGGCGTGCATGATCGAGACATAGAAATTGTCGCCGGCGTCTGGCTGGCTGTTGAGCGCTTCGCCACGCTCATCGAAGGCCTGAAAGCGTTGGCCTTTTTTGACCAGGTATTTTTTGTCGCGGGCGCTCTCGCTGCCGACGCTGTCGAGCAGCGCGCCGCGCTGGCTGCCCTCGCGGACTTCGAGGCGCACGGTGTCCGGCCAGCCCGGCAGGTTTTGCAGGGTGTGCAACGCCAGACGCCGGCTATCGGCGGTGGCGATATTTTCACTGCGCAGCCCCGCGTAAGCGCGAGTCTGGCGTCCCTGTTGCTGAAACCAGCGCGCCTCCTCCAGCAGACGCAGGGGCACTCCTCGGTTGGCGTTGAGCCGCTCGATTTCTTCAGGCCGGGCATGCGCGAGGATTTCCTCGGCCGCGGCATCGCCGAGTCCCGGACAGGTCCTCCGTAGCAATCGGACGCGCGCGTCTGCCGGCGAAGTGCCGCGATAAATGCTGTCGAAAATCGCCGGCTGGCGAGTCCGGGCGTAATCGGCAATATGCCGACTGAATTCTTCGGCACGGGCATAGCGCAAGCGCGCCCCGCCCTCACCGAGCAGTCGAATGATTTCAGGCTCATCGAGCTGGGCGAGAATGCGTGCCGTCAGGTCGCCGCGCAGGATGTCGGCGCGGCTCACCCTGATCGGCGCCCTGACGACCGCGCCGCGAATCTGGGGGCTGGCGCCATAGGTGAGCGACTCGCCGGTCAATCGATCCCCATCGAACACCTGCAGCACGCGGCTGGCCGGCCAGCGCGGCATTTCCGTCACCAGCGGCAATGCGTACAGATACAGCGAATCAACCGCTTGGCTGCCGCGCAGTTGCGTGATGACCCGTGCCGAATCCGCATCGGCCCGGAACAGACGCATGGCGTCCTGTAACTCGGGTGGGGGCGGCGCGTTATCCAGATGCATCTTGCGCAGCGCGTTATCGCTGACGCCGCTGATATCGGCCACCTTGAGCAACTGCGCATCGGAAAATTCTTCGGCGGCATGGCCCATACGCCGCAACAGGGTCAATCGGTCCCACTGCAGAGGACGTTCCAGGGTATGCCGCCAGGCACCGCGGCCATTGTGTTCAAGCAATGGCTGGTAAGCGTCAGGATCGGAGGGATGCCTGATGCGCCATTTGCCCAGTGATTCATCAAAGAACTGTTGGTAAGCCTGACCGCCCTGGCGCATGTAGGTTGTTCCATCGACCCGATGCTGCCCTGACAGATTCGGACCGCCGCTGGCCTCCAGTGCCACCGGGGAAGCATAAGCACGCAGATCCGGTTTCCACAGCCGGGTTTTGCCATTGGGCAATGTCACCGGGCGCAGATCTTCGAGCACTGCGGGTGCTTCGGCCGCCTGAAACTTGCGTACCCCGGCGCCCACCCCGGCCATCAACGCAATCTGCACGAGGTTTTCTGCCACATCCACCAGATGATCCTTGGCTGCCCGGCGATCGCCCTCCCCCCACTCGACCGCACCTTCAAGGGTTTCGTACAACAACTGCCCGGCCATCACTACCATCATTACTTCGCCCAGGACTGGCACGAACATCGACACCAGGTTCAGGCCCAGCAGACCGACCTCCATAAGGTGGGCCAGCTTCGCCTCTCGGGCCTTGGCGTCGACCTCTTGGGTCGGCACCGCATGACTGCGCGCATCGGCCAGCACTTTGGCGCAATGTTGCTGGTAGAGGTATTCCCAGAGATCCTCGTTTTCCGCCCAGATGCCTCGCCCCTTGCGCGTGAGGGTAGAGGGTGCGAGATACGGATCCGCTGCCGGCGCAAGTTTCGCCGGACGTTCGGGCGGCAGCTCCCTGATATGGGTAAATGCTGCGGTGTGAGTAAACGCGTTGACAATCGTGCGCCAGGGCGAGCGCCACGGATCGCTGGGGGAGTCGGCGGCCTTTTGCGTGAACTGGCTGAAATAGTACGGTCGCTGGTCGTAGGGGACGAATTGGCTGAAAAAGCGTTGGTACGGGGTCGGCTCTGCGCCGGTGACCGCGGCGCTTCCTGCAGTGAACAGGCGCTTGAACTCTTGCTTCATCTGCGCGCCGCAGTAGCGCTTGAGCGGATGTTCGGGATCGTTGGGAACGTAGAGAATCACTTCGTCGCTGTAGCGATATTTTTCGCAGATCGAGAACGCCACGCAGCCAGTCATGCGCTTTCTCATCAGGCCCAGGTCTTCGAACCAGACCTGCTTGCGGCCCATCCACGGATGCCTCTCGCCGTTGATCACCGAAACGATCATCGTGTAGTCCGCCGGTTCAATGTCCTTTTTCAACAGCGCCAGTTCAGCGGCGGCGCGCAGGGCTGCCTTCTGACTGGCGATGAACGGTTCGCGAAGTGCGGTGGGCGCAGTCGTGGCGGCCGGAGAAAAGAAGCCCTTCAGATACGCCTGGTATTGCTTGCCGATGTCCAGGCTGCGGCACAACGTCAGAAACTGGCTGACGCTGAGGTTGACCAGCACCGCTTCGTAAGTGTCCGTTGTAGCGGTTTGCTTAACGAACCCGGAAGTCTTGTGATAGGCCCCCGGTTTGCATTCGTAATCTTCGAAATTGTGCAGTGCGGCGTCGAGCATCGACAGCTTGAGCACTTCGAACGATGACAGTTCGATCTCGAAAATGCTGATTTCCAGTGGACGCCGCAGGCACAGCAGGATCTTGTCGACATCCACTTGCAGCTGGAATCGGTCCTTCAGGGCCTTGATCAACAGGGGCCGGGCGAAAGCTTCAACGTCCTGAAACGTCGCCATGCTTTGGTCCAGACGGTTCTGCGCCTCAAGACTGGCGACGAAGCTCAAATTCAAGGCCTCGCGCTGGTCAGGTGCGGCGTTGCGGTACCACGGTGGCAGCGTTGTATGAATGTCCTTGAATGCCTGGCGTCTTTGCGTCGAAGCGTCGGTCAGCCATTGGGGGATGGATTGTTCGAGGAAGTCGCCGTGCAGGCTTTGGGTTGCCGCTGGCCGGACTGTTGGCGCAATGGATGAGGTGACGGTCATGGTCGCTCCTTTTTGGTGGAGCCAAGAGCAGACCATCTCGAACATTCGCATCTGCGGTAGATAGATATCGCACGGTGAGTGGAAACCCGTCGACTGTATGGGCGTGCGCCGGCAGGCCATCCAGTGGCAAGTTGGCTATGCTCTTCTGGACAACTGACGCTACGAGGGATTTATGGACGATCCAGTCGACAACAAACCGCCGAGCTTCTGGCAAATGTTGCACAGCGTGATGGCGGCAGCGTTCGGCGTGCAGAGCGGCAAGAACCGGGCAAGGGACTTCACCCACGGCAAGCCCAGCCATTTCGTGCTGCTGGGCATTCTGTTCACGGCGGTGTTCGCCCTGACGCTGTTTGCCATCGTCAAACTGGTGCTGCATTTCGCCGGGGTTTGACGAGTTTCAGCGCATCAAGGTCTGCAAGGTGAACGGATAACGGTAGGAAGCCGGGCGGCCCTTGGCCGAGAGTTTGCGAAAACTCACGCCGTAGTCTGGCGACTCACCCATGGCCAGCATTTGCCGGGCCTGCCTTTTGTCGATCAGTTGCAACAAGGGCAACTGCCGGTCACGCCCGCCGAACTGATTCAGATCGACGCCTTGCTGATCGTCATGCACTTCCACCAGGGCCCAGCCGCCCAGGGTGAAGTGCCCGCCCAACAATGCACTCAGACGCCCGTCGACCATCGCCTGCAAAGCCGCCGGTGAAGTATTGACCGCGCTGAACAGGGCGTCTTTGCCCGGGACCTTGCCGGTCTCGGAAAACGCGCGCATTGCGCCGAACGCCATCTCATCATTGGCCGACCACACCAGCGACACCTTCGGATAGCGGGCGAACAGCTGTTTCGCCTGTTCGTAGGCACGTTGCTGCGTCCAGCCGCTGTAGACCAGTTGACGCAGGCGTACCTGCGGATGCTCGGCCAAAGCGCGCTGCATGCCGTGTTCGCGCAACTGCGCCGACGGGGTGATCTTCAGACCGGAGAACGCCAGCACTTCAATCGGCTCATTCGCGGCAACGGGCGGGTGCAGACGAATCAGTTCCTTCATCATCAGATAACCGCCCTCCTCGTCGTTCGGCACCAGACTGCCGATGCGGTCGGTGCGCTCACCGACCAGGGCCTGCTGATTGGGGGTCAGCGCGGCGTTGACGATAAACAGCTTTACCCCGCTGTTTTGCGCAAGACGCAGGATCTGCGGCGCCACGTATTGTTCGTTGGCGAATATCAGGTAATCGGGCCGATTCGGGCCCTGCAACGCAAGACGCGCCTGCGCCAGGGTCAGTTCAGGCTGGCGCTGGGAATAGAGGATTTGCAGATCGATACCCAAGTCCCGGGCGGCCGCCTGCATGAATTGTGAATAGCTGAGCCAAAAGGCTTCCTGCGTCGAGCCCGGGTTCAGAAACAGCACAGACTCCGCCCGCGCGCAGGTGGAAAACACCGCACCGAGCAGCAGAAAGCTGACGTGGAGAAACTTGAACATTAATCATCCGGGCCCAAGGAAAAATGGCCGCGCATTATAGCCATCCAGACACCGGCTATTGACGCCTGATCCCGTTTTTTGTCCGACAATCGTCGGGCACGGGCCCGGATGGGTCGTTTACTGATGACTGACCCAGAATACCGCTGTCCCCACGACCAGAATGATCAGGAACAATATGGCCCATGCATCAACGCTGCTATCGCTTTTCCTTGCCTTGGTCGGATTGCTCATTGCATCGCCTCTTATCGGTTTTATCGGTGATTGCAGAAAGACTCGTCCACAGTTAAGACGATGATTGTCCGCACGACAAATGTGGATTAGTTAATAACAGTTCTCGTTAGGCGATTTGGTTCTTTACATATACTCAAACATCACTTTTGCGCATAACTGCAAACGGGTATATTGCCCCGGCTCCGTTAGGGAGTGCGCGGCCGTGCGCGCAGAATTGCAGAGGCACCATCGGACTCCAGCAAGCGAAAACGCAGCGTTTTCCGAGTAGCCCAAAGCCTGAGAACAGGACTTATATGTACGTATACGACGAGTACGATCAGCGGATCATCGAGGACCGCGTCAAGCAGTTCCGTGATCAGACCCGACGCTATCTGGCAGGTGAGCTGAGCGAAGAAGAATTCCGCCCCCTGCGCCTGCAAAATGGCCTGTACATCCAGCGTTTTGCGCCGATGTTGCGTGTTGCGGTGCCTTACGGCCAACTGACTTCGCGTCAGACGCGCATGATGGCCAAGATTGCCCGCGACTACGACAAGGGCTACGCCCACATCAGTACCCGGCAGAACGTGCAGTTCAACTGGCCGGCGGTGGAAGACATCCCGGACATCCTCGCCGAACTGGCCACCGTGCAGATGCACGCGATCCAGACCAGCGGCAACTGTCTGCGCAACGTCACCACCGACCAGTTCGCCGGTGTCGCCGCCGACGAATTGATCGACCCGCGCCCATGGTGCGAAATCGTCCGTCAGTGGACCACCTTCCACCCGGAATTCGCCTACCTGCCGCGTAAATTCAAGATCGCCGTCAACGGTTCGACCGCTGACCGCGCCGCCATCGAAGTTCACGACATCGGTCTTGAACCCGTGCATAACGAAGCCGGCGAACTGGGTTTCCGCGTGCTGGTGGGCGGTGGCCTGGGTCGTACTCCGGTCGTCGGTGCGTTCATCAACGAGTTCCTGCCATGGCAGGATCTGTTGAGCTATCTCGACGCCATCCTGCGGGTCTACAACCGCTACGGCCGTCGCGACAACAAATACAAGGCGCGGATCAAGATCCTCGTCAAAGCCCTCACCCCTGAAGTGTTCGCACAGAAAGTCGATGCGGAAATGGAACACCTGCGCGGTGGCCAGACCACGCTGACCGAAGCCGAACTGCATCGAGTGGCCAAGCACTTCGTTGATCCGGACTACAAGGCGCTGGACAACCAGACCGCCGAGCTGGCCGCACTCGACAAGGAACATCCAGGCTTCGCCCGCTGGCGCACCCGCAACACCCTGGCGCACAAAAAGCCGGGTTATGTGGCCGTGACCCTGTCGCTGAAACCGACCGGCGTCGCGCCAGGCGACATCACCGACAAGCAGCTCGACGCCGTTGCCGATCTGGCCGACCGCTACAGCTTCGGCCAACTGCGCACCTCCCACGAGCAGAACATCATTCTTGCCGACGTCGAGCAGAGCCAGTTGTTCACCCTGTGGGGCGAGCTGCGTGAAGGCGGTTTCGCGACGCCGAACATCGGCCTGCTGACCGACATCATTTGCTGCCCGGGCGGTGATTTCTGCTCGCTGGCCAACGCCAAGTCGATCCCGATTGCCGAATCGATCCAGCGCCGTTTCGATGACCTCGATTACCTGTTCGACATCGGTGAGCTGGACTTGAACATCTCCGGATGCATGAACGCCTGTGGTCACCACCATGTGGGCCACATCGGCATTCTCGGCGTGGACAAGAAAGGCGAAGAGTTCTATCAGGTCTCCCTCGGCGGCAGCGCCAGCCGTGACGCGAGCCTGGGCAAGATCCTCGGCCCGTCCTTCGCTCAGGAAGCCATGCCTGACGTCATTTCGAAGCTGATCGACGTGTACGTGGAACAACGTACCGAAGACGAGCGCTTCATCGACACCTATCAGCGTATTGGCATCGACCTCTTCAAGGAACGCGTCTATGCAGCGAATCATTAAGAACAACGAAGTCGTCGACGAAACCTGGCACTTGCTGCCCAAGGATTTCAACATCGACGAGATCAGCAATTGCGACGATCTGATCGTTCCACTGCAACTGTGGCGCGAACACAGCCGCATGCTCAAGGCCCGCGACGGTGGCTTGGGCGTATGGCTGGACGCCGACGAAGAAGCCGAGGAAATCGGTGACGACGTCGCCGAGTTTCAGGTCATTGCGTTGAACTTCCCGGCGTTCACCGACGGCCGCAACTACTCCAATGCACGTCTTTTGCGTGACCGTTACGGTTTCAAAGGCGAGCTGCGGGCAATCGGCGACGTGTTGCGCGACCAGTTGTTCTACATGCACCGCTGTGGCTTCGACGCCTTTGCCGTGCGTGCGGACAAAGATCCCTACGAAGCCCTGGAAGGTCTCAAGGACTTCTCGGTGACCTATCAGGCCGCCACTGACGAACCGCTGCCGCTGTTCCGGCGTCGCTAGGCTTTCGGCCTTCCCTGCTGACAAAAAGCTGCGGACAAAAAAACGCCGGTCAATGACCGGCGTTTTTTATGCCTGACTGTTTTACCAGAAACGTTGCTGCGTCAAACGACTCCACCAGCTCAACAGCACGCGATCCACCGAACCGCTGGCCGCCATGCCGATGCGCTCTTGCAGGCTTTTGCGTTCGGCGTAATGCAAGTGATAGACCTCGGCCTGTTTGGCTTTCTGAGCGAGGTATTCATCGCTGGTCTTGAGCTCATCCACCAGTTGCATGTCCAGCGCCGCGACGCCGAGCCAGACTTCGCCGGTCGCCACTTCGTCGATGGCCAGTTGCGGGCGGTAGCGGGCAACGAAGTTCTTGAACAGTTGATGGGTAATGTCCAGGTCTTCCTGGAACTTCTCGCGGCCCTTTTCGGTGTTTTCGCCGAACACGGTCAAAGTGCGTTTGTACTCACCGGCGGTCAGCACTTCAAAATCGATATCGTGCTTCTTCAGCAAGCGATTGACGTTAGGCAACTGCGCAACCACACCGATCGAGCCCAGAATCGCAAACGGCGCACTGATGATCTTCTCGCCGATGCACGCCATCATGTAGCCGCCGCTCGCCGCGACCTTGTCGATGCAAACCGTCAGCGGCACGCCGGCTTCGCGGATACGCGCCAGTTGCGACGACGCCAGACCGTAGCTGTGCACCATGCCGCCGCCACTCTCCAGGCGCAGGACGACTTCATCCTTGGGCGTGGCGAGGGTCAGCAATGCGGTGATTTCGTGGCGCAGGCTCTCGGTGGCCGAGGCCTTGATGTCGCCTTCGAAATCGAGCACGAACACGCGAGATTTGGCCTCGGGCTTGTTCTTTTGCTTCTTCGCGCTTTTCTCGGACTTGGCCTCGCCCTTGCGCAACGCCTTGAGCTGATCCTTGTCGAGCAGCGTCTGCTCCAGACGCTCACGCAGGCCCTTATAGAAATCATTGAGCTTGCTGACCTGCAGCTGCCCCGCCGACTTGCGCCGCCCCTTGCTGCGCAGCGCGGCAAAACTGGCAAGCACCACCAGGATGGCGATCACCAGGGTAACGGTCTTGGCCAGGAAACTGGCGTATTCGGTGAAAAACTCCACAGAGACTCCTTAAAACGATGCGTGGATGTACGGCACACGCGGAATGGTTCCAGCATACCCATGCGCCGGCTCGTCGGCCAGCCGTGAAAACTCTGGCAACACGCCTGTAACGGGCATTTCAAACAAGCGTATGTTTTTTCATTGACAGCTCAGCATCATCCTCATAACCTCGCCAAACCTTCAACGTACCGGGATGACGCGGACGTGGGCAGCATCTATCTGATTCGACATGGCCAGGCCTCCTTTGGTGCAGACGACTATGACGTCCTGTCGCCGACCGGTGTGCGCCAGGCAGAAATCCTCGGCCAACACCTGGCCGAACTGGGGATTCGCTTCGATCGCTGCCTGTCGGGTGATCTGCGGCGCCAGCAACACACGGCCACCAGCGCGCTGGAACAGTTCACTGCCCAAGGCCTGTCGGTACCAACGCTGGAAACCGATTCTGCCTTCAACGAATTCGATGCCGACGCGGTGATTCGCGCCCTGCTGCCGGCGATGCTGCCGGAAGAACCCGAGGCCCTCGACATCCTGCGCAACGCCGCGCAAAACCGTGGTGAGTTCCAGCGCATCTTCGCCTTGATCATCGAGCGCTGGCTGGCGGGCACCTACGATACTCCGGGGCTGGAGAGCTGGCTGGGCTTCGTCGAGCGAGTCCGGGGCGGGTTGCATCGCATCCTTGAGCAGGCGGAAAAAAACCAGAAAATCGCCGTGTTTACCTCCGGTGGCACCATCACCGCCCTGCTCCACCTCATTACGCAAATGCCTGCCAGACAGGCCTTTGAATTGAACTGGCAAATCGTCAACACCTCGCTCAACCAGCTGAAGTTCCGCGGTCGCGAGGTGGCTTTGGCCTCCTTCAACAGTCATGCACATCTGCAACTGTTGAAGGCCCCGGAACTCATCACTTTTCGTTGAGTCCGGATTACCGTGAACCTTGCTGTATCAACCAAATAAGGATTGAACCATGACCTCCGTAGCTGACGCCGTACAAGCAATGAAAGCCAAGTTCAACCCAGCCGCTGCTGCCGGTCTGGATCTGGTCTTCGGTTTCCGCATCGACGAGACCAAAAACTTCTCGCTGATCGTCAAGGACAGCACCTGCGAGCTGCAAGAAGGCGAGAACCCGGACGCCCAGGTCACTCTGGTGATGGACGGCGAAACCCTGGAAGGCATCGTCGACGGTTCGACCGACGGCATGCAGGCGTTCATGGGCGGCAAACTGCGCGCTGAAGGCGACATGATGCTGGCGATGAAACTGTCCGAGCTGTTCCCTTCGTAAGACTGCCGTTCGCTTACAAACAAATCCCGCCTGATTGGCGGGATTTGTCGTTTCAGGGTCACTGGATGCCGTCGGCGTCCAGCTCCTTGAAGACCTGCCGATCGGCGATCTGGGTCTGACTGTCGGGGTACATCAACTGGACGCTGCCACCGGGGATGATTTCACCGGTTTGCGCATCACGGGCGAAGGTGATGACATACCGCTCACCCTGATACTTCAGGTAAATGTTGTAATAATCCTGCGGCTGATCCGGCGCTGCAAAAGCGCTGTAGCGATAGCGGGTCCGTGGCACCAGCATTGGCCAGTGCTTTTGTAGCAACTCGCCACTCACTTCGGGATCCGCAGACTCCAGAGCAACAATCGCCGTCGCGACCAATTCATCGTTATTTGCCGAGGTCAGAATTAGTGGCTGTGTGCGTTGCATGGTGATGAGACTGACCTTGCCATTCACAACATCCCGACGGTACATACCGTTGCGAAACCACCTGGAAGCATCAAAGCGGTTCTCTTCAGGGCTCCAGTCGCCGTAATACATATCAACCCTTGAAGGGTAGAGATAAACACTCAACGGAAGAATGACAGCAAGCAGCACGAGCGCTTGAACGACCCTGGTCCTGAAAAAATGACTTTTCACTCGATGACCTGCGAACGTCTGCGTCGACGACTTACGTTCGATATTTGAATTTCGCCTGCGGAGTTTTTCAAACTCTGCAGTTCAACGCTTTGCGTCAGCCGCTTTTTCAAGCTCGCGCTGTACTTGCAGGTATGCGACTTCTTCATCACTCCCTTTCACCAAGTGCGAAGCCATGGCTCCGGTCAGCAGCTGCTTGTCGTTGACGTCCCAATCCAGAGTGACGACGTAGGTATCGTGCTGAAGCGTTACAAACAGCCAATAGGAATCCACTGGCTTGTCCGGTTCAGCGAATGCGCTGTAGGCATAGCGTATTTGACGGCGCAAATCCGGGGTATTCAGGACAAGATCTTCTGTGTCGACCTTCGGATATTTCTGTTCGATCGCCACCAGAACCTTGGTCAAAAGAACGTCGTTTTCAATCGACTGCAAGCTTTCCGGCTTGTTACGCAGCATTGTCAACGGACTCGCCTGCGGCGGCGTCTCCATCAAACGCGGGCGGTACATGCCAGAGCTGAACCACCGAGTGGCGTCAAAGCGGACTTCTTCGGGACTCCAGGCGCCGTAATACATCATCACTTTGGCGGACATATGATCTTCCTTGGCGTAAATAAATAGTGTTGCAGCGCTGACGACGGCCAACAGTATGCATAAAAGGCGCTGTTTACCCGATAACAGCCTTGTTTTCATATGGGTTTATAGGCACAGAGTTGCTTGGGAACACCATCAGGCGTGTTACCTGAGCGAACATCACGATGTGCACCTAAAGCATCAAGGGGGAAGCCAACCTTTTTTTCATAAAACGCCCGACTGTCGTCGTGCGCCATCAAATCACGCTGTTCATCAGTGATCGTGGGTTTTGGTGCCTGCGGTGCCTGTTCTCCAGGAATTTGCGCAGTGGGATCATTCGCCTGCTTGCGATGCGCTGCCAATTTTCGCTGATAGGCAGTCTTCTGACTTCTGTATGCCTCCATTGCCTGGGCATCACTACTCGCCTGCTTACGAATCCCCGGCACGGACTCGCGTTCGGCCGACGTGCCGTAGGTGGTGTCGTAATTGCTGCGTCGTGGAAACGCCCAAACAGTGGTCTGAGTCGAGTTGGCCAGAATCTGCGCCAGACTGCGTTCGTAATGAGGATCTTCGCCCTCATTCACTTTGAAATCGGCGTCGATACCCAAACCGGTACGGCAGGCATACGAGTAAATCTTGGCACCGTAAGCAAATGCCTCGGGCTTGAACATCTGGGCCTGCGCATCACGCAGCCGATAACTGTCGTTTTTATCCAGTTCGTAGCCCAGTTCAATACTGCCCACTACACCGTGGGAGAAAAAATCCAGTTGTTTGATTTCCCGGCCCCGACGTTGCCGGGTGGCAATGAAGTCGACAACACCAGAGATGGAATCCATCTCCCGATACTGCGCACCGTGTTGGTTCTCCACGACGTCTTTCAAAGCCGCCAGCAAGTTATCCGGGTAATCATTCTTGAACACCAGAAATACACGCTGGACAGAGAAGTTAGGAGTACCTGCCGGGTACTTGGTGAGTTGACGGATGCCCTGATTGATAAAGCGCATCTTGTTGCCTTTCTGGCCGCGAACCTTCTCGTATAGCGACATGTAGGATGCCCCCACTACAGTCACATAGTCCTGCGCCAGTGTGCCCTTGACCTGCGTCGTCGCGTGTTGATCGCTCGTCTCGCCCTGTTTCTTGTCCGGTGTCGCCACGTTGAACCTTCCTTAGTAAGCGATGCCCAGTGCATCCAGGTGAGCGGCGGCTTCCTTGCCCCATTGCACGACAATGGACGTCGGGTCGGCGGTGAACACCCGTGCGGCGTTGCCGTGGTTGTCGGTATGGCCGACAAGGCGTTGGCCGTCACCGGTTTCGATGCAAAAGAGCATGTCGGGAATGGCTTCGCCGGTGGTTTCGTCCACCAGTTGGAAGCGTTCGCTGTGTTTGGGGACCGTCACGATCGGAGTGAACGGTGCGGCGCCGGCCTGAGTGCCGACGAAGACGTCGCCAGAGCCGGTGATGATCATGCCGCCGTGGGCGGTGGCACTGCCGAGAAATGCAATGGGTTGGCCATTGATCAGGATATTGCCGATGCCTTCGCTGACCGCATCGCCGCAGGCCGTGGCGTCGCCGACGCGCAGCACCGGCATGCCGTTGATGTTCACATTGGGTGAACCGGCGGTGCTTGCATTGGTGCCGTGGCCGGTTACCGGGCAGGCGTTGAGATCACTGAGTCGGGCGGCAGGTTTTGCCATCATCTACATCCTTGTGAGAGCCAAGCCGCGGAATGTACCGGATCTAGACCAGGGATAAAAGTCTGTCCTTGGCTGCAAGGGGCAAATCCGGCGCAGCGAACGAGGCTGCCAGCAACTCTCGCGTATAAGGATGGCGCGCCTCGCGAAACAGTTCATCCGTCGCGCCACGCTCCACCACCTCGCCGTCCTTCATCACAATCAAGTCATGCGCCAGCGCCCGCACCACCGCCAGATCGTGGCTGATGAACAGGTAGGTCAAGCCGTGTTCCTCCTGCAATCGCCGCAACAACCCAACGATCTGCTTTTGCACCGTACGATCGAGCGCCGAGGTCGGTTCATCCAGCAGGATCAGGTCCGGTTTGAGCACCAGTGCGCGGGCGATGGCGATGCGTTGTCGCTGACCGCCGGAAAACTCATGGGGATAGCGATGACGCGTTGCAGGGTCGAGGCCGACTTCGCGGAGCACATCGATCACCGCCTGCTCGCGCTCGCCAGCGTTCAAATCACTGTGCACGCGTAATCCTTCGGCGATGATCTGCTCCACGCAAAGACGCGGGCTGAGACTGCCGAACGGATCCTGAAATACCACTTGCAGGCGTTTGCGCAGGGGTCGCAGTTGCTTGCCGCTCAGTTGCTCCAGCGCCTCGCCCTGAAAGCGAATCTGGCCGTCGGCATCGATCAGACGCAGGATCGCCTGCCCCAGAGTGGATTTGCCGGAACCTGACTCGCCGACAATCCCCAGGGTCTTGCCCCGCTGCAGCGTCAGGCCAATCCCCTTCACTGCCTCCAGATAAGTCCTGGGCCGCAGCCAGCCGCCGCCCAGCCGAAAGCGCACATTGAGATCACTCACCTGCAACAGATCTTCTGCCGCATCGCGACAAAGCGCCGTACCCCCCGGTTCGGCATTGAGCAATTCAATGCTGTAAGGATGCTGCGGTGCACTGAACAATTGTTCGCAAGGCGCCTGCTCGACAATCAGACCGCCGCGCATCACTGCCACGCGCTGAGCGATAGTGCGCACCAGATTAAGGTCATGGCTGATGATCAACAGCGCCATGCCCAGACGCGTCTGCAACTGCTTCAACAGCAGCAGAATCTTGCGCTGCACAGTCACGTCCAGCGCTGTGGTCGGCTCGTCGGCGATCAGCAATTGCGGTTCGCACGCCAGCGC
The DNA here is from genome assembly GCF_044742875.1 of Pseudomonas sp. NPDC087817. Taxonomy (NCBI): domain Bacteria; kingdom Pseudomonadati; phylum Pseudomonadota; class Gammaproteobacteria; order Pseudomonadales; family Pseudomonadaceae; genus Pseudomonas; species Pseudomonas sp. NPDC087817. The sequence continues at coordinate 212,306 of NZ_JBIUVJ010000003.1, read as the reverse complement.
CATCGCGATCATCACCCGTTGCCGCTGGCCACCGGAAAGTTGATGCGGATACGCCTTCAGCCGTTCGCGTGGGCGCTGAATGCCGACCAGTTCCAACAGTTCAAGAATACGAGCGCGGGCAGCCGCGCCGGCCAGCCCCTTGTGCAGGGCAAGGCTTTCACCGAGTTGCCGTTCGATGGTGTGCAGCGGGTTCAACGAGCTCATCGGCTCCTGAAAAATCATCGCGATGCGATTGCCGCGCAGTTGCCGCAGATAACGCTCATGCACGCCCAGCAACTCTTCACCGGCGTAACGAATGCTGCCGTCGATCCGAGTGATGGCCGGGTCGAGCAGTTGCAGGATGCTGTGTGCCGTTACCGATTTGCCGGAACCGGACTCGCCCACCAGTGCCAGGCATTCACCGGGACGGATGTCGAGGTTGATACCGTGCACCACTTTCTGGCCATTGAAGGCCACTCGCAGGTCGCGTATTTCGATCAGGTTATCGCTCATTTTCAGGTCCTTGGATCAAACGCGTCGCGACAGGCTTCGCCGATAAAAACAAGCAAGGAAAGGATCAGCGCCAGCGCGAAAAACGCGGTCAAGCCAAGCCATGGCGCTTGCAGATTGTTTTTGCCCTGGCCAATCAGTTCCCCCAGTGAGGCGCTGCCGGCCGGCATGCCAAAACCGAGAAAATCCAGTGCGGACAACGTCGCAATCGCGCCGGTAAGAATGAACGGCAGGTAGGTCAACGTCGCGCTCATGGCATTGGGCAAGATGTGCCGGACGATCACCTGCGCATCACCCACCCCCAGTGCCCGTGCGGCTTTCACGTACTCAAGCCCGCGGCTGCGAAGGAATTCGGCGCGCACCACATCAACCAGACTGAGCCAGGAAAACAGCGCCATGATCCCCAGCAACCACCAGAAATTCGGCTCGACGAACCCAGACAGAATGATCAGCAGATACAACACCGGCAGCCCCGACCACACCTCCAGCAAGCGTTGCCCGATGAGGTCGACCCAACCACCGTAGTAGCCCTGCAACGCACCGGCCGCGATGCCGATCAGCGCGCTGGCGACGGTCAGAGCCAAGGCAAACAACAGCGACACCCGCGCACCGAAGATCACCCGTGCCAGCACATCCCGCGCCTGATCGTCGGTGCCCAGCCAGTTTTCGCTACTCGGCGGGCTCGGCGCCGGTTCCGTGAGGTCGTAATTGACCGTGTCGAAACCGAACGGGATCGGCGCGAACCACATCCGCCCGCCCTGCCCCTCGATCAACTGACGCACCTGCGCGCTGCGATAGTCCGGCTGAAACGGCAGTTCGCCGGCAAAGTCCTGCTCGGTGTAGCGCTTGAACGCCGGGAAGTACCAGTCGCCCTGATAGCTCACCAACAGCGGCTTGTCATTGGCGACCAGTTCGCCGCCCAGGCTCAGGCCGAACAGCGCGAGAAACAGCCACAACGACCACCAGCCGCGCCGATGCGCCCTGAACCGCGCCCAGCGACGCTGGCCGATAGGAGATAACGTCAGCATCAGGCAGCCCTCGCAGTGAAGTCGATGCGCGGGTCGACCAGCGTGTAGCACAGGTCGCCGAGCAGCTTTATCAGCAGGCCGAACAGGGTGAAGATGAACAGCGAACCGAACACCACCGGATAGTCGCGCGACACCGCCGCTTCGTAGCTGAGACGGCCAAGGCCATCGAGGGAGAAGATCACTTCGATCAGCAGCGAACCGCCAAAGAACACAGTGACCAAGGCCTGAGGCAATCCGGCAACCACCAGCAGCATCGCATTGCGAAACACATGGCCGTACAACACCTGCCGCTCACTCAAACCCTTGGCCCGCGCGGTGACCACATACAGCCGTGAGATTTCATTGAGAAAGCTGTTCTTGGTGAGGATTGTCAGCGTGGCAAAACCGCCGATCACCAGTGCTGTCACCGGAAGCACCAGATGCCAGAAGTAATCGGCAATCTTGCCCCACAGCGACAGCTCGGCGAAGTTGTCCGAGACCAGCCCGCGCACCGGAAACCAGTCCAGCGCCGTGCCGCCGGCAAACACCACGATCAGCAGCAGCGCAAACAGAAACCCTGGCATCGCGTAACCGATAATGATCGCCGCACTGCTCCAGACATCGAACGCCGAGCCGTTGTGCACGGCCTTGCGAATGCCCAGCGGAATCGACACAAGATAAGTGATCAAGGTCGCCCACAAGCCTAGCGACAAGGTCACCGGCAGCTTCTGCCAGATCAGCTCAGTGACGCTCGCCCCGCGAAAAAAACTCTGCCCGAAATCCAGTTGCGCGTAGTTCTTGAGCAGCAGCCACAAACGCTCGCTGGCAGGCTTGTCAAAGCCATACTGGCGCTCGATGTCGGCCACCAGTTGCGGATCAAGGCCGCGAGTCGCGCGGGATTCGCCGCCGACGCTCTCGACATGGCTGGAGCCTACCGCAGCCCCGACGCCAATCCCCTGTAGCCGCGCAATGGCTTGCTCCACCGGGCCACCCGGTGCGGCTTGAACGATGACGAAATTGACCAGCAGAATCGCCAGTAACGTCGGCACGATCAGCAGCAGGCGTCGCAGGCTATAACCCCACATGGGCGTACTCCTTTTGCTGGTTTTGCATCTGGGTCGAGGTCAGCGCCGTGGGACTGATTTCCCACCAGGTGTCGAGGCCGGCGTCGTACAGCGGCGCAATCGCCGGGCGACCGAAACGGTTCCACCAAACGGTGGAAAGGCCCGGCGGGTAATAGTTGGGCACCCAGTAATACCCCCACTGCAACACCCGATCCAGGGCACGGGCGTGACGCAGCAGGCTTTCGCGGTTATCGGCCTGTACCAGCCCTTCGAGCAGCGCGTCGACTGTCGGATCGCGCAGCGTCATGTAGTTGTTCGAACCCGGATCGTCGGCCCCGTCGGCGCCAAAGAAATTGAACATCTCGCGCCCCGGCGCCTGACTCACCGGGTAACCGACGACGATCATGTCGTAGTCGCGATTGCGCACGCGGTTGGTGTACTGCGCAGTGTCGACCTGACGGATATCGAAGCCGATGCCGATCTGCGCCAGATTGCGCTTGAACGGCAGCAGCAAGCGTTCGAAGCCCTTCTGGCCATTGAGAAAAGTGAACTGCAGGGGTTCGCCTTTGGCGTTGACCAACTGATCACCCTGGGGTTTCCAGCCAGCCGCCTCCAGCAGTTTCAACGCTTGCAGTTGTTCGGCGCGGATGTTGCCGCTGCCATCGGTTTTCGGCGCCTCGAAGACCTGGGTGAAAACCTCGTCGGGAATCTTGCCGCGCAACGGCTCAAGGATTTTCAGTTCCTCGGCATCAGGCAGTTCGGTGGCCGACAAGGCGCTGTGTGAAAAGTAGCTGCGCTGACGCAAGTACATGCTGCGCATCATCTGCCGGTTGGTCCATTCGAAATCCCAGAGCATGGCGATTGCCTGCCGTACCCGGCGGTCCTGAAACTGCGGCTTTTGCAGATTGAACACAAAACCCTGCGTGCCTTGGGCCGCGCCGGGTGCGAGGTGCTCACGGCGCAATCTGCCCTGTTCCAGCGCCGCGCCGGCATAGCCGATGGTGAAACTGGTCGCCGAGAACTCACGGTTGTAGTCGAAGCCGCCGGCCTTCAGCACCTGACGCGCGACGTCGGTGTCGGCGAAGAATTCCACGCTCAAATGATCGAAGTTATACAGACCGCGAGTGATCGGCAGATCCTTGGCCCACCAGTCCGTGATCCGTTGAAATTTCACGCTGCGTCCGGCATCCACCGCACTGATTCGATAGGGGCCACTGCCCGGCGGAATCTCGAAACCGCCACCGTCGGCGAAGTTACGGGTGCGCCACCAATGCTCGGGTAGCACCGGCAGCGTCGCCAGATCCAGCGGCAAGGTGCGGCTGTCATTGTTCTTGAAAATGAAACGCACCTGAGTCGGCGACTCCACCTGCACTTCAGCGACGTCACGAAACTGCTGGCGGTATTTGAGACTGCCCTGGGTGGTCAGCAACTCGAAGGTGTAGCGCACGTCTTCGGCGGTGATCGGCGAGCCGTCTTCAAAACGTGCGTGAGGGTTCAGATAGAAACGCAGCCAGCGCCGATCGGCGTCCAGCTCCATCTGCTGCGCCACCAGACCATAAACGCTGTAGGGCTCATCCTTGCTGCGATAGGCCAGCGGCGCGTAAAGCCAGCCGTCGACATCCGCCACGCCGGTGCCTTTGTCGATGTAGGGAATCAGATGATCGAACGGTCCGCTTTCCAGCGAAGACCGGCGCAGTGTGCCGCCCTTGGGTGCGTCGGGGTTGGCGTAGGCCAGGTGCTGGAAGTCGGCGGCGTACTTGGGGGCTTCGCCGTAGACGGTGAGCGCCGGTTGTGGGGTCGCCCAACCGAACGGCGTTAAAAGCACACAGGCGCTGAATAAAATGAGTCTGGAGAACATTGGCAGATCCCTTTTTACGGTGCTGCTAATGGCCTCATTGCTGGCAAGCCAGCTCCCACAGGTTTTCTGCTGCTCGCGAATTCCTGTGCAAGCTGGCTTGCCAGCGATGAGGCCCTGGCAATCACTACACAACCTGCCTACCTGTGATGTGCAACAGGCCGGCGATTTTTATAGGGCAGGCTTTAGATCAATCAGTGACTAAAACCCGCTAACACTGACCATTTTTAAAACTTGTAACTGACCCGCGTGTACAGCGTCCGCCCGAACGGGTCGCCATATTTCGGGTCGTAGCCGCTCTGGAAGGTGTAGGTCTGGTTACTGAACGGCGGCTCGCGGTCGAACAGGTTTTTCGCGCCGAGGGTTACGCTCAGGGTCTTGCGCCAGGTGTAGGTGCCGGCGAGGTCCCAGACGTTGTATGAGCCAACGTAGTCGTGGGACTCGCGATCCGAATCGTGATAACCGCTGGTGTAACGGTTGGTCAGCGCCACCCCGTACGGGCCGTAATTCCAGCTGCCGGTCAGGCTGTGCCGCCAGCGGGCCACGGCGCCGGCCGAGGCGAAGTCACCGCCACGGAAATCGCCTAGCTTGTCGATGTAATCGCCCTTGAGCTGTTGCTGATAGTCATAGCGGGTGACGTAAGTGCCTTGCAGACCGATGCCGAAATTGCCGTACGGGGTAGTCGGCAGGCGATAGTCGAAACTGACGTCGACGCCGTTGGTCTTGATCTTGCCAAGGTTGGCCAGACCGGTGACGACGTGGTCAATGGAGCCATCAGGCTTGCGGATCAGGCGATCCGGGTACAGCTCGGGATTTTCAAACACCGCCGATTCGGGAAACTCGGCGATCTGATTGGCGATGTCGATCCACCAGAAATCCAGCCCGGCCGTCAGGCGTTCGAACGGCTGATAGACAAAACCGAGTGTGACGTTACGCGCAGTCTCCGGACTCAGGTCGGTGTTGCCACCGCTGGTACGGTTGAACTGCTGCGCGCAGTCGCGGTTGGCGATGCCGCCGTTGCTCGGGTTGCCGCCAGCGCACAGGCGCGGGTCGTTGTAGTTGGCGTTGGTGAACGTCGTGAAGTTCGGGTTGTACAGTTCATACAGCGACGGCGCACGGAAACCTTCGCTGTAGGCACCGCGCACCACCAGTTCCTTGAACGGCTGGAAGCGGAACGAATATTTCGGGTTGGTGGTGCTGCCGAAATCACTGTACTTGTCGTGGCGCACGGCGGCAGACAGTTCCAGGCTGTCGAGTACCGGCACGTTGACCTCGGCGTACTCGGCCGAGACGCTGCGATCCCCGGCCACGCTGCCGTTCGGGTCGACACCGAGGCTTTGCACATCACCGGCGAATTGGGCGAAATCCTGATGGAAGTCTTCCTTGCGGTACTCACCTCCCAAGGCCAGAGCTGAGGGACCGGCACCAAACCAGTCGCCAATCTCGCGGCTGATCCGCCCGTCGATTGCCTTCACACGCCCGACCGCCGTGGCGTAATCGCCGTCCACCGCATTGGCCGCTAACAGCGCGGAACCGGCGGCGGTCTGTGGACCGAACGGGTTGATCACGCCATTGGCAATGCCGGCGCTGACAGCGCGGTCATTCACGTAGCCGCTTTGAATGGTGTTGACCACTTTGTTCTGGTTGTACGAGGCACCGACGTTGTAGTCCCAGCCCACCAGCGTGCCGTCAAAACTCAGCAGCAAACGCTGACCGGTGTTGTCGTCCTCATGCTGACGCGCCCCCACTGCGGTTTCTCGCCAATTCACATCGACCGGTTGTGTCGGGTCGAGGGCAAAACCGTTCGGCCCCGGGGTGATGCCGTTACCTGGATAGAACGTGGTACCGGGATTGACCTGATTGCCCATCAACGTACCCGGACCAATCTGCGTGCGGTTTTCATTGCGTGCCCAGAAGTATTCGAGGCTGACGTTGTGATCGTCCGACAGCTTGCCGGTGGCTTTGGCGAAGGCCGAGGTCTTTTCGGTTTCCGGCACCAGATCGAGATAGTTCCACAGGCTCTGGCGGCAAATACCGTTGCGCGAGAGCAAACCGGGCGCGTTGCAACCGGAACCGGCCAACGGGTTGGTGGCGTTGCTGCCCTGACTCCAGTTGGCCGGCGAGGCGGTGCCGGAGGTGTAATCGAGGCCGCGATTGGGCTGGTAGTTGTAGGTGTAACCACGGTCCTCGGCGGCCAGCCGCTGCTGTTTGTCGTAACTGACCACGCCGAACACGTTGAAGCGATCATCCTGCAAATCACCAAAACCCCAGCTGCCGCTGAAATTACGGCTTTCGCCACCACCGGAATGTGTCGGTGTGTCGTAATTGGTGCTGATCTGGCCTTCGGTGAGACTGGTCTTGGTGATGAAGTTGATCACCCCGCCAATCGCATCGGTGCCGTACAAAGCCGACGCGCCGTCGCGCAGCACTTCCACCCGGTCGATCGCGGCGAACGGAATGGTATTGAGATCAACGCCAGATCCGTTGATCGCGTTGGTGGCGTTGTTACTCAGGCGCCGACCGTTGAGCAACACCAGCGTCTTGTTCGGGCCGATCCCGCGCAGATCCGCGTAAGACGCCCCGCCACTGCTCGACCCCACCGAGCGCCCGGAGCCGACCGAAGACTGGTTGGCGGAAATGCGACTGACCAGCTCTTCCGTGGTGGTGACGCCCTGCTCGCGCAACTCTTCGACGCGCAGAATCGTCACTGGCACTGCGGTTTCTGCATCGACCCGACGAATCGCCGTGCCGGTGACTTCGACACGCTGCAGCTGTGTGGTCGGCTCGGTCACAGTGCTCTCGGCGGCAATCGCCGGCAGCGTGTTGATTGCCAGCAGCAAAGCCAGGCTCAAAGGGGATTTAACGGGTGAAAAATGGATCATGAACAGCCATCCCTGCGTTTTGGTTTATGCAGGGATGTGCGATGACGAATAAGGATTTATAGGGTTGGTGTTAGACCGTTGGGTGATGAGGTTATGCAAAAAACTAAATCCGCACAGATCATGCCGATGCCATCTCCCTGAGTAACCGGGTATCCAGTCCAAACCGCTCTTGAGAGACCATTTTGAACTGCCCCTCCGCCAGTTCGCAGCTCACCAGTAGATTCCACGAGTGCCGGGTTGCCGCGGAGGGGATCAGCACAAACGGATGTTCAGCCAGTAAAGCGTCGGCAAAATCCCGTTGATTGGGTGAAGGCCGCGCAGGGCTCAACCAGTAAGGATTCGGCACTTCCTCCGGCTGCACCACTCTGACCTTGGCGTCGCTGATGACCTCGAAACAGGTCAGTACATAAGGCTCACTGTCCAGCACATCAAAACTGTGATTGGCTGCCACTTCCAGAATGGCCGACGACGGGTCGACCGATGCATAAACCACTCGCCGACCGGGGGCATTCCATCGTCCCCCGTTCAGCTTTGAACCAATCCCGCTGTCCCAGGTGCATCCGTAGACTTCCGGGTCCAGCCGCCAGGCATACCACTGCCCGTCCCACGGCAATGGATTCATTGGTGGACTCCGTAGATGATTTGCCCAAGGTACTGCTCCACCATCTGGAAACCCAGTGAATGCCGGGTCAGTTCCGACGGCACGTAACCGTTCAGGTAGGGGGTGGGCTGCTGCAGCCACTCTTCTGCCTTTGATTGACGCCCAAATGCCCGAATAGCCATCTGCAACACCAAGGCATACTGGTAGGCGACGACACTCTGATGCGGGTCAAGCCGTACCGACAAGCCTTCCTTCATGAGCCTGCGCACGGTTCGGACAGATTTGCCGGTGATACGTTTGACCATCTCGCCTTGCTGGTACAGCTCGGAAGTGGACAGCATGTTGACGACGTCGCTGAGCTCAAAGCCCTGTTCTGTCAGCTCGACGATCAAAGTGGCATCGTCACCGACGTTCTGACCATGCACGAGTATGTCGACAGGTTTGCCTTCGACTTTTTTCAACCCCGTGAGTCGAGGCGTTTTCGCTGCGGGCATCGCGACATCCTCCATGGGGCATCGGGCGCGATCGTCGCGCCAGTAATGGCGAGGGGAATACGTTGGGGTTTCGATCTCGATGTGTGGGGTTCGCATCATTCATCCTTTGTCTGGGGTCTGAGCGTTCGAGCCGCTCAGCGACTTCAATGTCATGACTGATGCTATAGATCGCGCTTCCGACGACCAACCTGAAAAAGTCGTCGGAAATATCCCCTACCCGTCGCAAAACCCTGCCTTTTCCGTAGGACGTAAACGCGAGGCATCCTGCCATCAGCTGCCGAAGTGATAACTCACATCCAGCCACCACTGACGCCCGTACGGGTCGTAGTTGCCGGTCGGGTAATAAGGCCAGCCTGCGGAATCGTCGTGTTTGATCTGATTGAGCACGTTGTTCACGGTCAGACCGACACTCGCCCGGTCATTGAGTTTGTAGCGCGCACTGGCGTTGAACACTGTCCACGGCGACAGACGCCCATCCCCCGCGCCATTGGTGACGGAGCCGTAGCGAATGCCCATCAGCGTCGCCGTGGCTTGCTGATAGTCCCAGGTCAGGCTGGCGTTGACCTTGCTGCGCCAGTCGTAGTTGGTGCGCGAGGTGCGCCAATCCTGGGTTGGGGCCTCATCGGATTCCTTGTAGTAATGCGACAGCACCAGGGTGTAGCCCAGCGTCGAGCTGAACGCACCGTACTGGCCGGCGCCCCAGCGAATGTTGCTCTTGAAGTCCAGACCGCTGACCCGCTCGCTGGCAGCGTTGATCGCATTCACCCGCACGCGCTGCAATTGGTTCGGGTCGACAGCGGCGTTGCCGGCATTGCGGTCGATACGCGCCAGCGTCGACTGGCAGTTGGCCGAGTTGATGTCCTGGGTGCCATTGCGGCATTCGTTCTCCTGCTGCAACAAGCGGTTTTCGTCGACCGTGGTCAGCAGGTCATCGATTTCCACACGCCAGAAATCCGTGGAGAAATCGAAGTTACGCGACGGCGACCAGACAAAACCATAGGTCCACGATTTGCCGCGTTCGGATTCAAGGTCGGCGGTGCCACTTTGCGTGTAGTCGACCCGCCCGCGATCACAGGCGCCCTCCACGCCCTGGCTGCAACCGTAGTAGTCGATCTGTGCCGGGTAGTAACCGTTGCTGTCGGACTGATAGATGTAGTTCAGGTCCGGCGCGCGGAAACTGGTGCCATAACTGCCGCGCAACAACAGGCTGGTAACGGGCCGCCATTCAAGCCCAAGGTTGTAGGTCTTCTGTTGCTCGGTGCGGCCGCTGAATTTGTATTGGTCCCAGCGCCCCGCTGCGGTCGCCAGAATCGTGTCGGTGAGCGGAATGCTGAACTCGCCGCCCGCCGCATAACGCTTGCGCGAACCGCCGGAGCTTTGCGCGGGAGACACGCCATAGAACGTGCCATCGTTAAGGCCGTCATCCGGGTCGACACGGTATTCCTGCTTGCCCGCCTCCAGCACGCCGGCAAATCCCACCGGGCCTGCCGGCAGATCAAACAGATCGCCATTGACCGAGGCGTTGTAACTGGTCGACACCGATTTGCTGCTCTGGGTCAGGTTGCTGCGAAACTGCTGCCACTCCTGCGGCGTCAGCGGCCGATCAAGGCGCGATGCGTCCGGGGCGAATACCGGGTAACCGCCGCTGGTACCCAGTTGCGGGCCGAGGTAGAAATCCTGAATCGATGACAGCGGCGTGTAGCGGGTTGTCCGCACGCTGCGATATTCCGAGCGGTTGGCCGCCAGATCGTAGCGCCAGCCAGTGTCGGCAATCTTGTCGGAAAGACCGAGGGTGCCGGTCCACGAAGTGTCGCGCCACTTGCTGTTATTGCTGGTGCGCCCACCGATTTCCTCTTCGCCGTAGCGTCGATACCAGCGCTCCAGATTGCCGCTGTTCTGGTTGATGAAATCCGGCGAAGTGAAGGTCGGGCCGCGGGTGTTGTTCTGGATGTGGTCGAGGCCGTACATCAAGTCGGCAAACACCTCTCCGCTGTCGCTGAAGTGCCAGGTGCCGCGGCTGTAGCCGTCGTAGTTTTCCTTTTGCGTCTGGATTGTCCAGTAATCGTTGTACATCTGATCGGTGCGGCAGCGGCCACCACTGTTGACCAGTTTGTTGTCGAAGGTGCCCTGATAGGCACCGCACCCCGGCCCCAGATAACGGCTATCAGTCAGGTCGCGGCGATAACCGACGTCCGCCAGCGGGCCGCTTTGCATGAAGCCACGGTCGTCGGCCCAGATCGGGTCGCGGTGGGTCAGCTCCAGGCCGAACAGACCGTCGAAATCGCCCCAGCTGCCACCGCCACTGATCTGCAAGCGCTGATTGTCGCCACCGCCACGCTCTGTCGTGCCGCCCTTGAGGTTGACGTCGACACCGTTGATTTGCTTTTTGAGGATGATGTTGACCACCCCGGCAATCGCATCCGAGCCGTAGATCGCCGAGGCGCCGCTGCTGAGGATTTCGATGCGTTCGATGACCGCCGACGGAATGTTCGCAAGGTTGGTGAAATTGACCTTGCCATCGTACGGCGTCGGGTAATCGGCGACGCGCCGGCCGTTGATCAGCACCAGCGTGTGATTGGGGCCGAGGCCGCGCAGGTTCAGCGCACTCGCCGCCGGTTGCCAGGTGTTGCCGTAATCCTCGCCTTGGGTCATGCCGGTGTTTTGCGTCTGGGTCGCCAAGGCGTCGTAGACGTTTTTATAGCCGCGCGCTTCCATTTCCTCGTGGGTGATGACGTTGACTGGTGTCGCACCGTCGCTCTGTGCGCGGGCAATGCGCGAGCCGGTGACGGTGACTTTCTCCATGCGGTAATCGGCGCTGGTGGTGGGTGCCACAGTGGTGACTTTTGCCGGTACGGAAGTCACGGCTTCGCCTTCGCGGATGCTCAGTCCCTGAGCGCTCTGCTCGACTTGCAGACCGCTGCCGAGCAATGCCTTCTCCACCGCTTGGCGACCACCCAATGCCCCGCGTACGGCGCTGCTGCGTTTGCCCTGCACCAGATTCTGGCTGAAGGAAATCGGCACGCCGGTCTGCCGCGAGATATCCAGCAGCACCTCGTCGAGCGGGCCGCTGGCAATGTCGAAGGTGAACACAGTGGCAGCCGGTTGCTGGGCGAAAACGTTCAATGGACTGATGCCCATCGCCAACGCAGCGGCGAGGGTCAGTCGAGGTAATTGTTGTTTGAATGAGAACATCGAGGGGCTTCCCTGTTGAAGGCGTCTGCAGGGAATGAGCAGCGGGCCGGCACTTTTTATAGGTCGGCAATTAGGCCAAGAAGTCATATCCCTATAACCGAATTTGATGCATCCCTTTATCTGGACTCACCTCCCCCTCGGCAGCTCCTACACAGCCGGGCGGTGTATTTACGAGCGCGGTTCGATGCTGACCCAGTAAGGGTTGTGCCAGGTGACGCGGATCGGCAGTGAATGCTCCAGCAACTGCAGCGTCTGGTCACTGTCGTCCAGCGGATAGAGGCCGCTCAAGCGCAAGTCGGCAACCTCTGGGCTCACATGCAAAATGCCGCGACGGTAACGGCGCAAGCTGTCGATGACCTCGCTCAACGGACGGTCACGAACTTCCAGCCGTCCTTGCACCCACGCACTTTCATGGCCTTTGTTGCGTTGCAGACTGAGGATGTTCTGGCTGTTGAACAGCAGGTTCTCCCCCGCCTCCACCACTTGTCGCGCGCCGCCCGAGGTGACCACTTCGACCTGCGAATGGAGCATCACCAAACGCGTGGCATCCTCGCCCTGCTCGACGAGAAATTTCGTCCCCATTGCGCGCATCCGACCGTGTTCGGTCTCGACCACAAACGGTCGCGCCGGATCCTTGGCCACGTCCACCAGCAACTCCCCGCTGCGCAGCGCGAGCAAGCGTTGATGAGCATCGAACACAGGCAGCACACGACTGCGCGCGTTGAGCGTCAATGCACTGCCGTCTTCCAGGGTGAAATCACGCCGCTCACCGGTGCCAGTTGCCAATTCGCCCACCTCCGGCAACCAGCCATAGCGCCGTCCGAGCAACCCGGCCAGCAGCGCAACACCGAGCACGCTCAAGCTGCCGCTGATAAAGCGGCGGCGGCTCGATGGTGCGTTAAGGCTGTGCAGCAGACTGTTGCGCGGCAGCCCGCGCAGGCTCGGATTACGCAGCAGGCTCAGACCGCCGCCCATTTGCTCGATGATCTGTTGGTGTCGTGGATCGGCCGTGCGCCAGGCGTCGAACGCGGCGCGCTCGCCCAGGCTGACTTCGCCCGATTGCAATAACGCCATCCATTGCGCCGCTTCATCGATCACCGCTTCGTCGGCCCTCATGCCTGCATCGCCTGATAGCAACGTTTGAACGCCTCGACCATGTACTGCTGCACGCGACTGGTGGAAACCCCAAGGCGTTCGCCGATTTCGCTGTAGGTCAGACCGTCGAGTTGGTGGTAGAGAAACGCCGCTTTGGCTTTCGCCGATAGGCCGTTGAGCAAACGATCGACCGCCAGCAATGCCTCGATCACCAGCGCGCGTTCTTCCGGCGAGGGATGCACCGGTTCCGGTGCCAGCGCCAGGCTTTCCAGATAGGCGCGCTCCAGGTCCTGACGGCGCCAGCCCTCGTACACCAGACGCCGGGCGATGGTGGTCAACAACGCACGCGGCTCGCGGATCGCCGTCGGGTCCGGCAATGCCAAAACCCGTAAAAAGGTTTCCGAAGCGATGTCCTGCGCACTGTACGGGCAGCCCAGCGTGCGGCCGACGGCAGCGCACAGCCAGCGATAGTCCTTTTGGAACATCTGCCCGATGATCTGGTAATGCGGGTTATGCCCACCCATGTCCTGCTCCCTGAAACGGGCTCCACCCGCTGCGAAAAACCATCGTTCTGCCGGGATCGTCCGGCTCTGATCAGGCGCGACTGTGCAATAGCGCTTCGTACATTTGAAGTAATAAAAAATATACATAAGCGAACTATTGGACATATGACGCTTCATCGCCCCAGAAACATTGGCTGACACAACGTTGACCTCGATCACTGGTGTGCGGGTGGCCACTCATTACTCTTCCGGCTCCATCGAAGGCCAGGGAAGGCTCACCGGGAGCCTGCGGCTGATCCCACTCAAGGAAGAACTTTCATGCGACCACTCAAGATCATTCTGCTGTCGTCAGCGTTCAACGGCCTGACCCAGCGTGCCTGGCTGGAACTGCGTGAGGCCGGGCATTCGCCCAGCGTCGTGGTGTTTACCGACGAGGCCTCGGTGTGCGAACACATCGAGCACAGCGGCGCCGATCTGGTGATCTGCCCGTTCCTCAAGGACCGCGTACCGCAAGCACTCTGGAGTAACACCGAACGCCCGGTGGTGATCATTCATCCGGGCATCGTCGGCGATCGTGGTGCCAGTGCTCTGGATTGGGCGATCACCAATGAGCTGTCGAGCTGGGGCGTGACCGCGCTGCAAGCGGTCGAGGAAATGGACGCCGGGCCGGTCTGGGCGACTTGCGAGTTCAATCTGCCGACGGGCCTGCGCAAGTCCGAGCTGTATAACGGTCGGGTCAGCGACGCGGCCATTGTTTGCATTCGCGAAGTGGTGGAAAAATTCATCGAAGGCTTCCAACCGGTGCCGCTGGATTACACCAATTCCGCTGTGCGCGGACGTTTGCAGCCGAACATGAAACAGGTCGACCGCAGTTTCAGCTGGCACGATTGCGCCCGCTTCATCAAACGCTGCATCGATGCGGCGGACGGCCAGCCCGGGGTCCTGGCGAGTCTGGCCGGCGGTCAGTATTACGTGTACGACGCCCATCTGGATTCGCGCAGCGGCCTGCCCGGCGAGATTCTCGCGGTGCATGACGATGCGGTACTGGTCGCGGCGGGAGACCACAGCGTGTGGATCGGTTCGTTGCGGCGCAAACCGCAGCCCGGCGAAGAAACCTTCAAGCAACCGGCGCGGCATGTGCTGGCCGATCAATTGGCCGATGTGCCGAGGCTGGACTGGTCGGTGGCCAGCCAGCCGTTCAGTGACGAGGCGTATCAGCCGATTCGTTACCGAGAATCCGGGCATGTCGGCGAGCTGACCTTCGAGTTCTACAACGGCGCGATGAGCACCGAGCAATGTCAGCGCTTGGTCGAGGCACTGCGCTGGGCCAAGTCCCGCGACACCCAGGTGCTATTGATCAAGGGCGGGCGTGGCAGTTTTTCCAACGGCGTGCATTTGAATGTGATTCAGGCAGCGCAGGATCCGGGCGCTGAAGCCTGGGCTAATATTCAGGCGATCGATGACGTCTGTGAAGAATTGCTGACGGCGCGGCAACTGGTGGTCAGCGGCGTCACCGGCAATGCCGGCGCCGGCGGTGTGATGCTCGCGCTGGCCGCCGATATCGTCTTTGCCCGGGCCGATATCGTGCTCAACCCGCATTACAAGAGCATGGGCCTGTATGGCTCGGAATACTGGACTTACAGCCTGCCCCGTGCCGTCGGCCCGGCGATGGCGGAGCAGCTGACTCAGGCGTGTCTGCCGGTGAGCGCGGTGCAGGCGTGGCAACTGGGTATGGTTCAGGAAATCGGCCCGCGCTGCCCGGATGAGTTTTCCCTGTGGTTGCTGCAACGGGCCAACAGCACGCTGAGTGACCCGACCTATGCGGCGGTGCGTGAACGCAAGTCGCGGGTTGATCAGGTGCTGATCCTGCAATGCCGCGAAAGCGAGTTGCAGGAAATGCAGGAAGACATGCTTTACAACCGCAACAGCTTCGCCGAAAAGTGCCGGCACTTTGTGTACAAGCGCAAGGCGTGTGGCACGCCGGCGCGGTTGGTCGAGGATTGGGCGCGGGTGCAAGAGATTGAACTGACCGACTGATCTTCAGCGTCTACGAGGGCCCCATCGCTGGCAAGCCAGCTCCCACAGTGTCCGTGGCGTACCCAGATTCTATGTACACCGCAAAACCTGTGGGAGCCTGGCTTGCCAGCGATGAACGATGACGCGGTGTCAGGCTGCACTTACAATGCGTGCACCTCAAACACCGGCCCGCCCATGGACATCGACCTCGCCCGTACCTTCCTCGAAATCGTCCGCCACGGCAGTCTCGCCGCCGCCGCGCAAAAGCTCTTCGTCACGCAAACAGCGATCACCGCCCGGGTGCAGAAACTCGAAAGCCAATTGGGCAGCACCCTGTTCGTGCGCAACCGCGCCGGAGCGAAATTGACGCCGAACGGCGAAGCGTTCGTGGTCTACGCCAATCAACTGGTGCAGACGTGGGAGGCCGCGCGTCGCGACTTGCCGCTGCCCGAGGGCTATCACAACGTGCTGCACATCGGCGGCGAAGTCAGCCTGTGCAATCCGCTGATGCTCAGTTGGGCTGCGGAGCTGCGTGAAAAGATTCCCGGCCATGCCCTGCGCATGGAAATCCGCGACGGCGAAAACCTGCTGCGCCAACTCGAACTCGGTGTGCTCGACGCAGCGCTGGTCTATCAGCCGGAATACTGGCCCGGCCTGCAAGTCGAGCAAGTGCTGGAAGAGAAACTGATTCTGGTGCGCACACCGGAGCGCGCCGACCCTTACGTCTACATCGACTGGGGCCCGGACTTCCGTCGCCAGCACGATGCCGCCCTGCCGGAAAAAGCCAAAGCCGCGCTGAGCTTCAACCTCGGCCCGCTGGCTCTGCAATACATCCTTGAACACGGCGGCAGCGGTTATTTCCGCACCCGCGTGGTGCGCACCTATCTGGAAAGCGGTGCCTTGGAACCGGTGACCAAAGCCCCTGAATTCAGCTATCCGACCTATCTGGTGTACTCCCGCGACCGCGACTCGGCGACGCTGCAACAGGCCTTCGACCTGCTGCGCAAAGTGATCGAGGCCGATGACGACTGGTCGCAACGCTGGAATCCATTGAGCTGAATCCGCCGTTTTACACCGGATCATGGCGCATGTGACCTCAAGGTCCGGCCTGCACAAATGGCCGGATCGGCTAATCTGCCGGGTATAACAACAATACCTACGGGTGAACGCAGTGAGGCAGACCACCGAGGCATTTCGCAGCCGCTATCGTGCGGCGATCCATCCGTTCTACAACCCGTGGCTGCACGGCGCCTTCGTGCTGCTGTTCGGTGTGCTGGCCATCGGCGCATTCTGGAGCAGCGTCGACCAGGTCCATTGGCTGGAATGGCTGACCGTGCCACTGACGCTGTTGTTCTTCAACTTTGGCGTGTACATGGTCCATCGCCATCTCGGCCACCATAAAAAAGCCTTTGCGAAACTGTTCTACGCCCGCCACGCCGGCGACCATCACAGCTTCTTCACCCCCGGCCACATGACCTACGACAGCGCCCGCGACTGGCGGGTGATTCTGTTTCCGGCGTGGCTGATCGTGATCCATACGCTGCTGATTACCCTGCCCTTGTGGTGGCTGATCGCGCAGGTCAACGCCAACGTCGCCGGACTGTTCGGTGGCTGTATGGTCCTCGGCTATCTGACCTACGAAGTGTTTCACGCCGCCGAACACCTGCCACCGGCCAATCCCCTCACGCGCCTGCCGTGGATCCGGCAGATGCGCCGTCTGCACGAACTGCATCACCGCCGCGAGCGCATGCAGGAGCGCAATTTCAACATCGTTCTGCCGCTGATGGACTACCTGTTCGGCACCCTGTACTGGGAGCCGGAAGTCGCCCCTTTGAGTTATTCGAGAATGCCCATGACCCGTCAACAGCACACGATCGACATTGCCGGCGAACCGATTGCCGTACTCGCCTATGCCGCCACGGTCAGCCGTTGGCCCGAGTGGCACCCGTCGTCGCTGAAAATCGACGGCCCGCAGGGGCCGCTGCATGCGGGCTCGGGTTTTGAAGAAGACATTCATGCCGGCGGCCGGGCAGGTCATCTTCGCTGGCAAGTGACCGAATACCTGCCGGGCCGGCGCTGGTGCGCACGGGCTCGGGGTGATCACGGCCTGTCGCTGGAGCTGACGTATGAATGCGCGGCCGAAGGTGACGGCACAAGATTCGTGCGCACCCTGGACTATCGCTTTGACGGCCTGGGCATGCGCATCGCCAATCGACTGTTGCTGCAACGACGCATCGAGCGCGAATCCTGCGCCTCAATGCTCGCGTTGCGGGACAGGGCTGCGCAGTATCTGGCGTCAGTGAGGGCCAGCGCATGAAGTGGCAGCGGGTGCTATTTCTGCTGATTGCCGTGGTTATCGCGTTTTTACTGCTGATGCCCACCCGGGTTGAGCCGGTCGCCTGGCAACCGTCACCGGCGCCCTCGCTCAAGGAGGGCGTTTATGCAGAAAATCAACGTCTGAAGAACACAGCGCAGGTCGGGCCGAGCGACATCGAGGGCCCGGAAGCGTTACTGTTGGAAAATGACTTTTTGATCACCGGCCTGCATGACGGCCGACTGATCCGCAGCAGCCTCGATGGCCAGCAACGCAAAGTGCTGGCCGATACCGGCGGGCGGCCGCTGGGCCTGGCGCGGCATCCCAACGGTTTGCTGGTGATTGCTGACGGGGTCAAGGGCTTGCTGTCACTCGATGCTCAGGGCCAGTTGATTGCCCTGACCACCGCCGCCAATGGCGTGGCATTCGGTTTTACCGATGACGTGGCAATCGACAAATCCGGGCACTACGCCTATTTCAGCGATGCCTCCAGCCGTTGGGGCTATGGCCATGACGGCGAGGCAATTATCGAACACGGCGGTGACGGACGCTTGTTGCGCTATGACTTCCAGACCGGCAAGACCAGCGTATTGCTGGACAAACTGGAGTTCGCCAACGGCGTGACCCTCGGCCCCGATGACGCCTATGTGCTGGTCAACGAAACCGGTGCCTATCGCATCAGCCGCTTCTGGCTGACCGGGCCCAAGGCAGGTACCCACGACCTGTTCATCGACAACCTGCCGGGACTGCCGGACAACCTCGCGTTCAACGGTCGCGACCGCTTCTGGGTAGCGCTGTATGCGCCGCGCAACGCCTTGCTCGATGGCACAGCCGACCATCCGTTCGTCCGCAAGATGATTGTCCGAGCGCTGACCGTGCTGCCGAAACCGGTGGAGAAGCGCGGGTTTGTATTGGGGCTGGATCTGCAGGGCAAGGTGATTGCCAATTTGCAGGACGCCAGCAGCGGCAATTATTCGCCGATTACCACGGTTCGCGAGTACGGGGACTGGTTGTATTTCGGCTCGTTGAAGGCGACACATATGGCGCGGTTGCCGTTGGTTGAAGCACTGAAGTGAGTCCGCCGGATATGTGCTGGTCTGGCTGACGCCATCGCTGGCAAGCCAGCTCCCACAGGTACCGGATCGTTCGCAATATCTGTTAACGACAGCGATCCTTGTGGGAGCTGGCTTGCCAGCGATAGCGGTCTGTCAGTTGCTGGACTTGTCGAACTTTTCGGGGTCTTCGTCTTCGGGAAGATCCTTGTCCGGTTCTTCAGGATTGGCGGTGGTATGCGCCGGGCTGTTGGGTTCGGGATGGGTGGGCACGGGGTCAAATGCGCCCTGCTCTTCACTGGGAAATTTGGGATCGTTCATAAGGCACCTCGCAAAGAGTCGATAATTGAGGACTCTGAACATTCGAGGTGCCGGTCGGGCCTGTCGTTCCAGTCAATCCGCAACCGTAGGTCGGCGGATCAGAATGGGGTCAGGTCGGGGTCTGCAAATGGCTGACGATTTCGTCCTTGACCTTCAGACGTTTCTCTTTGAGTTTCTTCAGTGTGTCGTCGCTGGGAGCATCCGAGGTGGCGGTTTCGGCCTTGACCACATCGGCATCAGCCTGGGAATACTTGTTGATCAGTGAATCCAGTCGCGGATCCTGGGTGCGTTTTTGCTGGATCTCTTCCTTCGTGCAGCTCAAGTCCTGAAACAGGTCATGGGGAACCGGCATGGAACACCTCCGTCAGTTGATCGGGTGGCCAGCGCGACCGATTGCGCTGACCAGTTATCAGAATGGCCTCGGTCGGGCCGTTCTGTCGACCACCTGTCAGACCAGCGGTGTCCGTTCGTCGCCCTGTCGCAAATGCGATAAAACCTTTGTCCGTCGCCTCGCCTCCATTGCATAACGCTCACAACAAACTGCGTGGAGAAACACAATGGACGGATTCAACCTGCGTCACCTGGCACTGGCTGTCGCTTTAAGCACCGGCATGAGCAGCGCCTTCGCGGCCACCGACAATGACTTCGTCGATAACGCCGCTGCCGGTGGCATCGCCGAAATAGAAACCAGCCGCCTCGCCCTGGAAAAAAGCCAGTCGGCCGACATCAAGAAGTTTGCCGAAATGATGATCACCGATCACAGCAAGGCGAATGACGAACTGGCGACGATTGCCAAGGCTCACGACATCGAAGTACCGGACACCACCACATTGGTCAAACAGGCCAAAGAGAAAATTCTAGAAGTGCGTGATGAATCCTTCGATGCGGCCTACGCCAACAACCAGGTCAAGGCCCACGAAGAAACCATCGAGCTGTTCAAGAAAGAAGCCAATACCGTGACCGACGACAAGGTCAAGGGTGCCCCTGAATTGAAGGCGTTCGCGCAGAAAATGTTGCCGGCGCTGGAAAAACACCTGGCCGCGGCAAAAGAGCTGCAGGCCAAGCATCCGAGCAAGTAAAAAGCCTGCCCTCACCCTAACCCTCTCCCAGAGGTAGAGGGGACTGACCGGGTTGTATTTTCGAAATACACCGACGTGAACCACCGAGGTGAATCCGGTTTCGAAAAGCCTGCAATCGGCTCCCTTTAACCCTCTCCCATTGGGAGAGGGAACTGACCGCGTTGTTCCTGCGGGCACACTAAAGTGAACCACCGAGGTGAATCCGGTTTTGAAAAGCCCCCAATCGGCTCCCTTTCCCCCTCTCCCATTGGGAGAGGGCTGGGGTGAGGGGCTGGGTTTCATTGGCACTACAAAACCCGAACAAAAAAATGCCGCATCCAAAAATGCGGCATTTGGCATTTCAACCCCGACTAACCCCCATCAGTATCAATATCCGCATCCGTCTCCTCACCCGGTTGCGGGCGATCCGGCTTCGGCTTGAAACCCGGACTGAACTCATTGTCGTTATCGGTATGCTGATTCTTCTGATCCACTGCCGGATCAGCACTTTGCGCCTGGTCAGTGTCGCCCTGCTGTTTCGCAGGTTGCGTCGGCGCCGGTTGCCCCGGCACTTGCGGGTCGATTGCCGGATCATTGCGATTGATCGGCTCCCCGGCCTGATTTTGCTGTTGCTCGTTCATAAGCACCTCGTAAGTCTTGGCCAGCACGACTGAAACCAGCCGGGCCTTGAAGATTCGAATCCGGCACCGCGCCATCGTTCAAAACATCGCGCCTTGCTGGCATGCCGACTAGAGTTACCGGGACGTTTCTTGCGCCCGGGCAAAAATATCCTCGCAAGACCGAACAACTATTTCGAACGGCAACGGTCATTGACTTCGCGCCGATCAATTTTGCGAAATCGGCCCCTCATTCGCTACGGAGCAACAGGCACATGGCAGCACTGCAGAACAGCACACTCGATGCGATGAAAAACAAACAGGCACAGCTGCTGGGCGAATGGATCAATAGCCTGGAATCCAGCGGCGGCACGCGCAATCTGAAAGGTCAGGACCTACAGCAACAGACCAGCGAATTCCTGCAATTGGTGGTCAGCGGTCTTGAGAGCGACAACGGCACCAACATCAATGCGCCGGGCTGGGACGCCACTCGGCAGTTCCTCGAAAAGCTTTCGCATAGCCGCGCCCTGCTCGGTCAGGATTCGCAACAGACCGCCAGTTTCATTTTCTCGCTCAAGGGACCGCTGTTTGCCCTGCTGCAGAATCACTACAAAGAACAACCGGCGCTGCTCGCCGAACAGCTGTGGGAAGTCTCCGAGCTGCTCGACGCGTTCGGCCTGCACACCATCCGCACCTTCCAGAAATCCCGTGAAGCGGTGATCAAGCGTCAGCAGGAAGAACTGCTGGAGCTGTCCACCCCCGTGGTCAAGCTGTGGGACGGTGTGTTGGCCCTGCCGATGATCGGCACCCTTGATTCGCAACGCACCCAGGTGGTGATGGAATCGCTGCTGCAACGCATCGTCGACACCGGTTCGGAAATCGCCATCATCGACATCACCGGCGTGCCGACCGTCGACACCCTGGTCGCCCAGCATCTGCTGAAAACCGTGACGGCGATCCGCCTGATGGGGGCCGATTGCATCATCAGTGGCGTGCGCCCGCAGATCGCGCAAACCATCGTTCACCTCGGCCTCGACCTGCAAGGTGTGGTCACCAAGGCCAATCTGGCCGACGCGCTGAAACTGGCCCTGACCCGCCTGGGTGTCAGCCTCGTCAAGACGGGTTAAGCATGGAACGTATTCCGATTCTTCAAATGGGCGACTTCCTGCTGGTGACCATCCAGGTCGACATGCATGACCAACTCGCCCTGACCCTGCAGGACGATCTGTCCGAACGCATCAGCAAAACCTCGGCGCGCGGGGTGTTGATCGACATCTCGGCGCTGGACATGGTCGATTCGTTCATTGGCCGGATGATCAGTACGATCTCCGGGCTGTCGAAAATCATGGACGCCGAAACCATGCTGGTCGGCATGCAACCGGCGGTAGCGATCACCCTGGTCGAACTCGGCCTGACCCTGCCCGGCGTCAGCACGGCGCTGAACGTCGAGCGGGGGATGAAACTGCTGCGAGAACGAGTACTCGCGCAATGATCGTGCGCAGCAGCGGAACTCAACCCATCCATATCGAGCAGGACGTGGTGCTGGCGCGCCAGACTGCACGCAAACTGGCGACCGAGTGCGGCATGCGCCTGATCGACCTGACCAAAATGGTCACGGCGGTCAGTGAACTGGCGCGCAACACCATGGTTTATGGTGGCGGCGGCGATATGGACTGGCAGATCCTCGATGACGATCACAAGGTCGGTTTGCGCCTGACCTTTCGCGACGAGGGTCCGGGCATTGCCGACATCAAACTGGCCATGACCGATGGCTGGACCTCCGGCAGCGGCATGGGGCTGGGCCTGACCGGCGCCAAACGCCTGGTCGAAGAGTTCGAACTGGACACCGAGCCTGGTAAAGGCACTCGCATAACGATTACCCGATGGACATGAACATCAGCGGGTCACTGACCCAGGTATTACTGATCGAAGACAACAGCCAGATCGGTCATGCCCGCCGTAGCGCACAACACCTCGCCGAACAACATGGTTTTGGTGAAAGCGATGCGGGGCGCGTGGCACTCATAGCCACCGAGCTGGCGAGCAATCTGCTCAAGCATGCCGGTCACGGCGAACTGCACCTGCGGTTGTTGCCGCGACAGGGCGACGCCGGTATCGAGTTGATCGCGGTAGACCGGGCCAAGGGTTTCGATCTGCAGTCGTGTCTGGCCGATGGCTTTTCCACCGGTGGCACTCAGGGCATTGGCTTGGGTGCGGTGTCACGCCAGGCCGACGTGTTTGACGTGTATGCCGACCATCGCGGCGCCGTGCTGCTCGCCCGGTTGTATCCGCGCAGCGACCGCCAGGCGGATCTGCTGTACGGCGTCAGCCAGCACTCACTGCATAACGATCCAGCCTGCGGCGATGTCTGGCATCTGGCGTATCACGGTGGCGACATCAGTGCACTGATCGTTGACGGTCTCGGTCACGGCGAGGACGCCGAGCGCGCCGGTCGGGCCGGAGAGCAAGCCTTCGCCGACGCGCCATTCAGCTCCCCGGTGGTGCTGATGGAAGACATGCACCGCGAGATGATCGGCACCCGTGGCGGCGCCGTGGCGTTTGCACAGTTTCGCGCCGACCGCGCCAGCCTGACGTTTGCCGGGGTCGGCAACATCGGCGCCAGTCTGATTGCCGCTGACAAATCGCGCGGTCTGGCCTCACATCCCGGCATCGTTGGCGGCCAATACCGAAAAGCCCAGCCCTTTGACTATGCTCACGTGAACGGACATTTATTGATCATGTACAGCGACGGCTTGCAGTCCCGTTGGAATCTTCAAGACTACCCCGGTCTGGTGCACCGCCATCCCGCCGTGATAGCCAGCGTCCTGCACCGCGATTTCTGTCGCGGGCGCGACGATGTAACGGTGTTGGTCGTTGCCTTGGAGGCCGCCCATGGCTGAGTCGCCCGACTTGAGCAATGCCGAACAGGCCGCGCTGATCGCGCAACTGCAAAGCGAAACGGCGGCCCTGCGTGAAGAACTCGACGAAACCAACCAGGGCGTGCTGGCGCTGTACGCCGAACTCGACACTCAGGCCGAAGAACTGCGTCAGGCCTCGGATCTGAAAAGCCGCTTTCTGTCGTACATGAGCCACGAATTTCGCACCCCGCTGGGTTCGATCCTCAGCGTCAACAGCTTGCTGGCCGACGAGCTGGACGGGCCGCTGAGCCCCGAACAGCACAAACAGGTGGCGTTCGTCAGCAGTGCTGCCCGTGAACTCAGCGACATGGTCGATGACTTGCTCGATCTGGCGAAAATCGAGGCCGGGCGCATCAGCATTTCTCCGGCGTGGTTCGACATGTTCGACCTGTTCTCCGCCCTGCGTGGGATGTTCCGGCCGATTGTCGATGCGACGGCAGTGGACCTGATCTTCGAAGAACCGGTCGGCCTGCCGCGCCTGTACACCGACGACAAGAAACTCGCGCAGATCCTGCGCAACTTCATTTCCAACTCGCTGAAGTTCACCACCCGTGGCGAAGTGCGGGTCTCGGCGCGGCTTGAAGGTGCAGATAAGGTGCGCTTCGCCGTCAGCGACACTGGAATAGGTATCGCCGCCGAGTTGCATGGCGCATTGTTCGAGGACTTTTCCCAGGTCGACTCGCCTTTGCAGAAACGCCTGCGCGGCACCGGTCTGGGCCTGTCGTTGTGCAAACGCTTCGCCGCACTGTTGGGTGGCGAGGTCGGCATGGACAGCGCACCGGGGGTCGGTTCGACCTTTTTCGTGATCATTCCGTTGGCGATCGCTCAGGAGAACGTCGATGAAACGTGACATGCGCCTGTTGATCGTCGATGACAACGTCGCCACCCGCTACGCCTTGCGCAAGCGTCTGGAACGCCACGGCTATGAGGTGCTGGAGGCTGGCACCGGTACCGATGGTCTGGCGTTGATCGAGCGCGAACCGCTCGATGCACTGATTCTCGACGTCAACCTGCCGGACATGAGCGGCTTCGACATTGTCCGTATCCTGCGGGCCGACACGCGCACCGCTTTGCTGCCGGTGATTCACGTCTCGGCCGCGTCGATCCAGACCGGCGACATCATCACTGGCCTCGACGCCGGGGCCGATGCCTACCTGATTCATCCGGTCGACCCGGACGTGCTGCTGGCGACGTTGCGCACGCTGCTGCGGGTGCGCGACACGGAAAATGCCCTGCGCGAAAGCGAGGCGCGGTTTCGCGAGATTTTCGCCAATGTTTCCGCGCCGATTGCGGTGCTCGACGCCAATCTCAAGGTGCATGAGTGCAACCACGCATTCAACCAACTGATTCTGGATAACCAGGGTTCACAAACCCTGAGCGAATGTTTTGCCGACGAACAAGGCGCCATTCTCAATGAACTGCGTTTGCGCCTGGTTGATGGCGAGCGCTGGAAAGGCACGCTGAACATGCGCGTGCAGGGTGAAATTCGCGAAACCGAGTGGCAGATTTCGCCATATCGCACGCCACAACTGAGCTTGGTGTTCGTCGAGGACGTCACCGAACACCGCCATCGCGAACGTTCGCATCTGGCCCGCCTGGACGACACCACCACGCAACTGGCGCGTGCCGAATCGCAGCTGCTGCAAGTGCAGAAAATGGATGCGCTGGGCAAGCTCACCGGCGGCATCGCCCACGACTTCAACAACCTGCTCACCGGCATCATCACCAGCCTTGAGTTGATCCAGAAACGCATCGCCGATGACCGACCGGACAAGGTCAAGCTGTACGCTGAGGCGGCGCTGAATTCAGCGATGAGCGCGGCCGCCCTCACCCATCGTCTGCTGGCGTTCGCTCGCCAGCAACCGCTGGACACGCGGCCAGTGGATATCAACGAACACGTGCGTTCACTTGAAGAACTGTTGGTGCGCACCATCGGTGAACGGATTGCCCTCAAGCTTGAGCTGACCAACAAACCGGCAATTGCCCTGGTCGATCCGAGTCAGTTGGAAAGCGCAATGCTCAACCTGGTGATCAATGCCCGCGACGCGCTGCCTCAGGGCGGCAACATCTGGGTCAGTACCTACGCGGCGTATTCCCACGGCGATCCGAATCTGGCCGATGGCGCTTATGTGGCGTTGTCGGTGCGCGATGACGGCACCGGCATTGACCACAACGTGATCGACAAGGTGTTCGATCCGTTTTTCACCACCAAACCCCTGGGTCAGGGCACCGGATTGGGGTTGTCGACGATTTATGGTTTTGCCCGCCAGTCCGGCGGCGATGCGCACATCCGCAGCGTGGCCCGGCGCGGCACCGAAGTGACGATCATGCTGCCGGCCACCAGCGACCCGACCGGAGTCGATATTCCAGCGGTAACGGTCAATCCGCAAGGCACCGGCGAGCATGTGTTGATTGTCGAAGACATGCCGTCGGTGCGCATGTTCGTCACTGAAGTGCTGGAGGATGCCGGCTATCGCTGCACCCAGGCGGCTGACATCGAAACCGCGCTGGAGCGTCTGCAAAATGACCCGTCGATCAACCTGCTGCTGAGCGACGTCGGCTTGCCGCGCATGAGCGGCCGCGAACTGGCAGACATTGCCCGGGGCTGGCGCGAGGGACTGCCGATCCTGTTCATGACCGGCTACACCGAAACGGCGATCAATCGCCAGGTATTCCTCGGCGAGGGCATGGAGCTGCTGATCAAACCGTTCCAGATCAGCGAACTGCTCGACAAGGTTCGCCGCACGATTGACGGCGCCTGACCCACCGCTATCGCTGGCAAGCCAGCTCCCACAGGTTTTGCGGTGTACCTGGAATATCAATACACACCAGATCCCACAGGTTTTGCGGTGTACCTGGAATATCAGTACACACCAGATCCCACAGGTTTTGCGGTGTACCTGGAATATCAGTACACACCAGACCCACAGTTTGGGGTGTACCTGAAATATCAGTACAAACCAGATCCCACAGTTTGGGTGTACCTGGAATACCAGTACACACCGGTCACTGTGGGAGCTGGCTTGCCAGCGATGAGGGCGGAACGGTCGGCGCTGTTATCGGCTCAAGGCGCGGGTGAGGAACGGCGCAGTCCGGCTCTTCTTGCTGGCGGCGACTTTCTGCGGGGTGCCGGCGACAACGATCTTGCCACCCTGATCCCCTGCCCCCGGGCCGATGTCGATCACCCAGTCACTCTGCGCCACCACACGCATTTCATGCTCGACCACAATCACCGTGTGCCCCGCTGTCACCAGCGTATCCAGTTGCTCCAACAGCCGATCGACATCGCGCGGATGCAGGCCGGTGGTCGGTTCATCCAGTACATACAAGGTTGCGCCACGCTGATTGCGCTGCAACTCGGTGGCCAGTTTGATCCGTTGCGCCTCGCCCCCGGACAATTCCGTAGCCGGTTGGCCGAGCCGCAGATAACCCAGGCCGATATCGTGCAACACCTCCAGCGAACGGCGAATACCCGGCTGCCCGGCAAACACCGCCAGCGCTTCATCGACAGTCAGTTGCAACACCTGCGCGATGCTCAAGCCTTCCCATAAAACTGCCAAAGTCTGCGGGTTGTACCGTGCGCCATGACAGGTCGTGCAAGGTGCATACACGCTGGGCATGAACAGCAACTCGACACTGACAAACCCTTCACCTTCGCACGTCGCGCAACGGCCCTTGGCGACGTTGAAGGAAAACTGCCCGGCGTCATACCCCGCCGCCCGCGCTTCGGGCGTCGCGGCGAACAGCTTGCGCACGTTGTCGAACAGCCCGGTGTACGTCGCCAGATTGGAGCGTGGTGTGCGGCCGATAGGTTTCTGATCGACCTGCACCAGCCGTTTGATCGACTCCAGACCGGCAATGACCTGGCCGCTGCTGACCTGCGGCGCATCGTCTTCAAGACTGGGTTCTTCAGTTTCAGTCTCGACAGGCGGACGTCCCAGTTGCGCACCGACCAGTTCCAGCAACGCCTGACTGACCAGACTCGACTTGCCGGAACCGGACACACCCGTCACCGAAGTGAAACAGCCCAAGGGAAATTCGGCGCTGAGGTTGCTCAGGTTATTGCGGCTGATGCCCGCCAGTTTCAGCCAGCCCGTTGGCTTGCGCGCCGCCCGTGTCGGGCGCTGCTGGTCGGCGAACAGATAGGCGCGGGTCTGCGACTCTTCAACCTCGGCCAGCCCGGCAGGCGGGCCGCTGTACAACACCCGCCCGCCCTTCTCGCCCGCCGCTGGCCCGACATCGATCAGCCAGTCGGCGCGGCGCATGGTTTCCAGATCATGCTCGACGACAAACAGCGTATTGCCCTCGGCCTTCAAGCGCTGCAAAGCCTCGAACAGCGCCTCGCCATCGGCGGGATGCAGACCGGCAGAAGGCTCGTCGAGCACGTAGATCACCCCGAACAACTGCGAGCCCAATTGCGTGGCCAGACGCAACCGCTGCAACTCACCGGACGACAATGTCGGCGTGCTGCGCTCCAGTGCCAGATAGCCCAGACCCAGATCGGTCAGGGTACTGACCCGCTCCAGCAGATCCTCGGCAATCCGTTGCGCGGCCAGACGCTTTTCCAGTGACAGGTTCGGCGTGTGGCGCACATCCGGCGCGCTGGCGTGGCCACTGGCACCCTGGGCGACACGTTGCTGACGCGCTGCACGGGTCTGCGCATGGCTCAAGGTCTCGCCGGTTTCCTCGGCATGATCCAGGTAACTCGTCGCCGCCACCGGCCGCAACACTTCGGCGACTTGCAGCAGCGGCATTTGCGACAGCTCACCAATGTCGTACCCGGCAAACGTCACCGACAACGCCTCACGCTTCAGACGTTTGCCCCCGCACAACGGGCAAGGGCTGCCAAGCATGAACTGCGCAACGCGCTTCTTCATCAGCGCACTTTGCGAATGCGTGAACGTGTGCAGGATGTAGCGGCGCGCGCCAGTGAAAGTGCCCTGATAACTCGGCTCCATCTTGCGCTTGAGGGCCACGCGGGTTTCTTCCGGGGTCAGCCCGGCGTACACCGGCACGGTCGGGGTTTCTTCGGTGAAGAGAATCCAGTCGCGCTGTTTCTTCGGCAACTTGCGCCACGGGATGTCGACGTCGATGCCCATGGTCACGAGGATGTCGCGCAGGTTCTGCCCCTGCCATGCCAGCGGCCAGGAGGCGACGGCGCGTTGGCGAATGGTCAGGTTCGGATCGGGCACCATCAGCGCTTCGGTGACTTCATACACCCGGCCCAGACCATGACATTGGGGGCAGGCGCCCTGTGGCGTGTTCGGCGAAAAATCCTCGGCGTACAACATCGTCTGCCCCGGCGGGTAACTGCCGGCGCGGGAATAAAGCATGCGGATCAGACTCGACAGCGTGGTGACGCTACCCACCGACGAGCGCGTGCTCGGTGTCCCGCGTTGCTGTTGCAGCGCCACGGCTGGCGGCAGGCCTTCGATGGAGTCGACATCCGGCACACCGACCTGATCGATCAGCCGTCGCGCATACGGCGCCACCGATTCGAAATAGCGCCGTTGCGCTTCGGCATACAAGGTCGAGAACGCCAGCGACGACTTGCCCGACCCGGACACCCCGGTGAACACCACCAGGGCATCGCGGGGGATGTCGACGTCGACATTCTTCAGGTTGTGCTCACGGGCGCCGCGCACCCGAACCATGCCGTCGGGTGCTTTGGAAGAACGTTTGGAGGTCATTGGCGGGCCTTTTCTGAAAAGTTGCAATCTCCGTAATTGCCGAGATCTTTGTGGCAAGTGAAACCTTTGTGGGGAGGGGATTTATCCCCGATTGGCTGCGCAGCAGTCATAGATACTGATAAGGCGGTTCATCTGGAAAACGGCTTGGGAGCGCTGCGCACTCCATCGGGGATAAATCCCCTCACCACAAATAATCACCTGCCCCTGAAAACACTTCTGTCGCAGGTCAGGCACCGAGCACCGAACGAATCATCTGCAACAGCGCTTCGGGGCCATAAGGTTTACCTAACAAATGTGTGTCGGGGCTGAGTTGGTGATTGCGCGAAATGATGTCGCGAGTGTGCCCGGAGGTGAACAGCACCGCCACCGGCGGCGACTGCACCTTGGCCCACGCCGCCAGGTCGGAGCTCTTGATCAGCCCCGGCATGACCACGTCGGTGAAAATCAGGTCGATGTCGGCGCCCTCCAGCAGCATTTGCATCGCCACATCGCCATTGGCGGCAGTCAGCACGCGATAGCCTTCCTCGCGCAGCAATTCCATCGCCGAGGCGCGCACTGCGTCGTTGTCCTCGACCACCAGAATCGTCTCGTGCCCCCCGTGCTGCTGCGGGTCGATGCTCGGCGACTCATCAACGATCGTGCGCAGGCTGCGCGGAAAGTACAACTGCACCCGCGTCCCCTCGCCCACGGTGCTGTCGATCTCGACATGCCCGCCGCTCTGCTTGACGAAGCCGAACACCATGCTCAGGCCGAGCCCGGTGCCCTGGCCGTCGGCCTTGGTGGTGAAGAACGGCTCGAAGACCTGCTCGAGTATCTGCGGCGGGATGCCCACGCCGGTATCGCTGACCGCTACGCGGACAAACTCCCCCGGGAGAATGCCTTTACCGATGCAGAACTCGCGCTCAAGCCTTACGTTGGACGCGCTGAGTTCAATGGTGCCCTCGCCCTTCATCGCATCGCGGGCATTGATGGCCAGGTTGAGAATGGCGTTTTCCAGTTGATTGCGGTCGACGTTGATGTGCCACGGCTCGTGCGGCAACTGCACGTCGATCTGGATGGTTTCGCCCAGCGCCCGTTGCAGTAACTCACCCACCCCTTCGAAAATTTTCCGCGGATTGCACACTGCGGGTGACAGCGGTTGACGGCGGGCGAACGCGAGCAATTGCGACGACAGCTTGGCGCCACGCTCGACCGCTGCCAGCGAGGCGCTGACCCGCCGTTGTACGTTGGCGTTGTCCGGCTCATGGCGCGCCAGCAAATGCAGGTTGCCGGCGATCACTTGCAACAGGTTATTGAAGTCATGGGCGACGCCACCGGTGAGTCCGCCAATCGCTTCGAGCTTCTGCGACTGACGCAATTGTTCTTCGGCGGTCAGGCGCGCCTCGACTTCATCGGCCACACGCTGCTCAAGGTTACGGGTGAATTTCAGCAGCGATTCTTCGGCGGTCTTGCGTTCATGGATATCGATCAGGACGCCGGGGAAACGCAAGGCCTGGCCGCGCTCGTTGAACTCGCAGCCGCCGCTGGCCAGAACCCACAGGTAACTGCCATCGCTGCGCAACACCCGGTATTCGGCGTTATACGGCTCGCCGGTCTGCACGCAATGGGCGACGCGTTCCTGTACCCAGGCACGGTCATCGGGGTGAATACGTGATTCGGCAATGTGCTGCGCCAGATTGCTCAGGTCATGCTCCGGCGGATAGGAAAACGTGCGGGCAAAACGCTCATCGGCCGACAGCACATTGTTCTTCACGTCCCAGACGAAAGAACCGAGCAAGGCCCCGGCATTCAGCGCCAACCGCACCCGCTCGTTGTCAGCGCGATAGGCTTCCTCGGCGGCCTGGCGCAAACGCTCGGAACGAATGAATTCGGTGGTTTCCACCACCATCGCCATCACCCCGGACGGGCGTCCTTCGTCGTCAGCCACGGGGCTGTAATAGAGATCCATCCAGACATCTTCGGGCACGCCGTTGCGCAGCAGCACCAGTTCCTTGTTGCGATACGACAAGGTGCCGCCGGCCAGACAGGTGTCCACCACATGCCGGTTGAACTCGGCGACCTCCGGCCAGCCCAGCTCCACCGGAGAGCCCAGCAGGTACGGATGGCGGCCACCGGCGAATTCGGAGTAGGCATCGTTGTAGATCATGTAACCGGCATGCCCCCAGAGCATCACCATCGGCAGCGGCGAAGCGAGCATCATCTGCACCGTGCTGCACAGGCTGGCCGGCCAGTCCTGCAACGGACCTAATTCAGTGGCGCTCCAGTCAAACGCACAAATGCGTCCGGCCATTTCGCCTTTCCAGCCGCCACAGCCGTGGCTATCCGATAAAAACTGCATCGACTGACTCAGTGTCCTGTGGTGGTTGCCCGATAATCCGCGACGCCCAATACAACGCAACGCCCGTGTGTTTCGAGCGTCGCCGAACGCATTGGTTTCATTAGAGGTATAGCCGATTTCGCTCTACCCGGAACTCAGACCCCGATCAAGTGCTTGAGCGGATGGTAGCCAGTTTTCATCTTCGCGGCGACGTCCAGAATCGCCTTCTCGATGCCATTGAGATGCACGCAGGTCAACTCGATGGCGGCGCTCTGATTACCGGCCTCAATGTATTCGATCAGGCGCAAGTGTTCATCGTCGCGGCAGGCTTCGTGGCTGTCGTCATCCAGCGCGGCGGCGTACAGCGATGCGCGGGAAATCAGCTTCTGGAACCAGTCGAGCAGCACCGGGTTGTTGAGGCTGCGCGCCAGTTTGATGTGGAAC
This sequence comes from Pseudomonas sp. NPDC087817, assembly GCF_044742875.1. Taxonomy (NCBI): domain Bacteria; kingdom Pseudomonadati; phylum Pseudomonadota; class Gammaproteobacteria; order Pseudomonadales; family Pseudomonadaceae; genus Pseudomonas; species Pseudomonas sp. NPDC087817. The sequence continues at coordinate 180,377 of NZ_JBIUVJ010000003.1, read as the reverse complement.
TCGCCGAGCAGGTGAATCAGCCGTTGGTGATCCCCCGCCGCGTGCGCTTGGTCTTCCAACAGCAGGTGCTCGCGCAGATCCTGCATCGCTGCCGTGTCCTTGCGCCGGCACAGTTCGGTGACGATGCCGATCTCGATCAGGCGCCGGGTTTCGAACAGCGAACGGATCTCTTCGTTGCTCGGCAACGACACCGATGCACCCTTATTGGGCTCGGTAGTGACCAGTCCATCGGCCTCCAATTGCTTGAGCGCGGCACGCACCGACGTGCGGCTGACATTGAATAACTCCGCCAACGAGGCCTCGCCCAGCTTCATGCCAGGGCGCAACGAGCGCTTGCTGATCGCCTCGTAAACCCCTTGGTAGACGCGGTCGACCGTGGTTTCCGGTTTCTTTTCGGTCATTCGAAAGCTCCTTCAATGCTGGCAGCGCAGCCGGGCGCATGAACTGCCGCGCAGAATATCGCCTTCAGCGTGAAGATGCAGGTTCTTGATCAAGAGTTGAATGAGAGCGCGGTCGTGCGAGTGCGGGGGGCGACCTGGACAGAGGAGTCCAGTGCGAGGGGTCAACAGATGTGGCGAGGACGATTGCTCCCTCGCCACAAAGGCATCAGTGTTTCAAGGCTTAGTCGGTGCCGTATTTCGGCGAACGCGGCCCGTACAGCAGGCCCGCCGGATGCCCGGCCGACAGCAGGCGATTGCTCGCCACACCGGCAATCGGATAACCGGCATCGGTGGAGCTGTTGATGATCTGCTTCACCGCCGCCGTGATCAGCATGCCGATCAGACCGCCGCCACTGTTGTTGCCGCCCTCTTCGCTCGACGCCCGCGCCGAGCCGGTCCACAGCGTCGTGCCGGTTTTCAGATCAACCAGTTTCGCCGTCGCCGTCACCGCCGTTTCGCTGCTGATCACCATGTAACGCGTACCGTACTCGGTCACGGTGATGTACAGCGCCGCGTCGGCGCCGAAGATTTCCTTCAGCTTGGCCGGTGGTGCCTGATGGATGTCATCCGGGGTGGTCAGGCCGTTCTGGCGGAATGTCTCGTCGACCAACGTGATCGGCAACACGTAGTAACCGGCCTCGGCCAGCGGGAACGTCACCTGCGACAGCAGGCTGTACGACGCCTTGACGTCCGGCGAGGTGTTCAGCGGCGGCAGCACCAGAATGCTTTTCGGCCGGGCTTGCTTGTACGCCGAATAGTCCACGGACTTGGGAGCGACGCAGCCACCGAGCACGGTCAACGCCAGCGCTGCGCCCAACAGTTTTACTACGCGCGAGATCATTGGGCTTCACCGGTCTTGGCGTTTTTTAGCAGAAAGTCCATGTAAGTCCCGGACTCGGGAAACAGGGTCTTCTCGGTGCGCAACTGCTGCACCATCTGATCGTCCTTGCCCATGCTCAGGTACAGCAGACCGAGATGTGCGTGGTAACCCGGCGGAACGGCTTTGCCACTGGCGCGGATCTTTTGCAGATCGGCTTCCAGCGCTTCGGCCTGGGCTTCTTTCGGCGTTTCGCTTTTGAAGTATTCGTAGACCTGCGGCTGGTAGCCTTCCCACTGGTACAGGGTTTGCGGACTGCTGCAACCGGCCAGCAAGGCGCTGGCGGCCAGCGTCAGGGCCATCAGCGGCCGCGACAGAATCGAATTCATGGTGTGTTGTTCCTTGCAAATGGGGGCTTTCAGTTGCCCGGTTTCCAGGCACCGGCGTTCATGCCATCGACCAGACGATTGATCGCCTCGCGCATGGCCAGATCGAGAACTTTGCCGTTGAGGGTCGAGTCGTAGGCAGCGGTGCCGCCGAAGCCGACGATTTCGCGGTTGGACAAGGCGTACTCGCCGGCGCCCTGGGTCGAATACACCACTTCGGACGTGCTGATATTGACGATATTCAGGTTGACCTTGGCGTAGGCAACCTGGGTCTTGCCGCGACCGAGAATGCCGAACAACTGGTGATCGCCCGTCTCTTTGCGGCCGAACTCGGTGACGTCACCGGTGACCACGTAATCGGCGCCTTTGAGACGCTGGGCCTGGCCCTTGATCGCCGCTTCCTGTTGGATTTCGCCCATGTTGTCGCGATCCAGCACGCTGAAGCGATTGGTCTGCTGCAAGTGGGTGATCAGGATGGTCTTGGCCTGACCGCCTAGACGATCGACGCCATCGGAGAAGATCCCGCGCATGTAGCTGGAGCGGTTATCGAACTTGCCCACCGCCATTGGCACGCGAACACCGGTCCAGACTTGCGTGGCGCTTTCAACTTTAGCCACTGGCAACGCGCGGGAGCTTTCGGTGGCGCAGCCGGAGAGCGTGGTGGCCAGCGTGCCAAGCACGGCGATGGCAACGCCCGAGACCAACATCCGGGAGATCATTCTCACTGGGTATTCCTTCTTGAAAAACGGTATGTCCCGGCGTGATAAAGCGCTGGGCAGCGGAAAAGGGCCGGCATTATGACAAAGTGCCATCACTGAAGACAGATTTTTTTGACGTCAGTTAATTGGCTGGCTTGGTCGTACACAAATCCACTGTGGGAGCGAGCCTGCTCGCGAAAGCGGTGTATTAATCGTTCCCACGCTCTGCGTGGGAATGCAGCCACGGACGCTCCGCGTCCGCTGTGACGCGGAACGTCACGGGAGGCGTTACCACGCAGAGCGTGGGAACGATCAGACAGGGGGTTTTGTGTTTGGCCTGAGGTGGAAGAATCAGTGGAAGTCGCGGCTCTGCACACGGATGCCGTTGAGCAGCGGGCTCAGGTCGCTCAAGCGTCCGGCGATGAGGTGGCGCACTTCGCCTTCGCGTTCCCAGCGCCCGTCGACCCTGAGCAGTTGCGAGCCGACAAGCACCTGGCGCTGACGCTCGGCCAGATCGCGCCAGACCACCACGTTGACGTTGCCGAACTCGTCTTCCAGGGTGACAAAGGTCACGCCGCTGGCGGTGCCCGGTCGTTGCCGGCCCGTGACCAGACCGGCAATGCTCACCGGCCGCCCGTGTTCAACATCGAGCAACTCTTGCGAACTGCGGCAGCGCAGCGCCTTCAATTCGCCCCGCAACAGCGCCAGCGGATGCGGCCCCAGCGTGGTGCCCACCGTCGTGTAATCGGCGTGCAGATCCTCGCCGACGCTGGGTTTTGGCAGCACCACATCAGGCTCTTCCTGGCTCGGCAATCCGGCAAACAACCCAAGTTGTTTCTGCACCCCGGCGACTTCCCAGCGCGCCCGGTGACGATGCCCGGCCAGGCCGCGTAATGCTCCGGAATCCGCCAGCAACGCCTGCGCCCGACTGTCGAGCGCAGCCCGCTCGCCCAGATCGGCAACGTCGGCAAACGCCCCACGCGCACGCGCCGCTTCAATGCGCTGGGCATCGTCTTCGCGAAAACCCTTGATCATGCGCAGGCCCATGCGAATCGCCGGTTGCGCGCCGCTGATCGGTTCCAGGCTGCAATCCCAGTCACTGGCGCGCACGTCCACTGGACGAATCTGCAACTGATGCCGCCGGGCGTCCTGGAGAATCTGATCGGGGCTGTAGAAACCCATCGGCCAACTGTTGATCAGCGCACAGGCGAAGGCCGCCGGTTCGTGGCACTTGAGCCAGCAACTGGCGTAGGTCAACAAGGCGAAACTGGCGGCGTGTGACTCAGGAAAGCCGTAACTGCCGAATCCCTTGATCTGCTCGAAGATCTGCGCGGCGAACTCTTCCGTGTAGCCGTTTTTTTTCATGCCGGCGGCCAGACGTGCCTTGTGCGGCTCCAGACCGCCGTGACGTTTCCACGCGGCCATGGAGCGGCGCAACTGATCGGCCTCACCGGGGCTGTAATCGGCGGCGACAATGGCGATCTGCATCACCTGTTCCTGAAACAGCGGTACGCCGAGGGTTCTTTCCAGCACCACCTTGAGTTCTGGCGACGGATAGGTTTCCTCTTCTTCCTTGTTCCGCCGGCGCAGATACGGATGCACCATCCCGCCCTGAATCGGCCCCGGCCGGACGATGGCCACTTCGATCACCAGATCATAGAACTTCGCCGGTTTCAGGCGCGGCAGCATCGACATCTGTGCCCGCGATTCGATCTGGAACACGCCGATGGTGTCGGCGCGGCTGATCATCTCGTAGGTCGGTTTGTCTTCGGCCGGGATGTTCGCCAGGCTCAGATCCATATTGCGATGGCGGCGCAGCAAGTCGAAACAGCGGCGGATCGCGCTGAGCATGCCCAGCGCGAGGATATCGACCTTGAGCAGCCCGACTGCGTCGAGATCGTCCTTGTCCCACTGAATGATCGTGCGGTCGGCCATCGCGGCGTTTTCCACCGGCACCAGCGTGTCCAGCGGCTGCTCGGAAATCACGAAACCGCCGGGGTGTTGCGACAGGTGCCGGGGGAAGCCGATCAGTTGCCCGGTCAGGCTCAACACCCGGCGCAGCACCGGGCTGTCGGGGTCGAACCCGCCTTCGAGCAAGCGCGCCACTGGCGGCGTTTCATCGCTCCAGTGGCCGCAGCAATCGGCCAATGCGTTGATCTGATCCGGCGGCAACCCCAGCGCCTTGGCCACATCGCGCACGGCCCCGGCGGCGTGATAGGTGCTGACCACCGCCGTCAGCGCCGCGCGATGACGGCCATAACGACGGAACACGTATTGCAGGACTTCTTCGCGGCGTTCGTGTTCGAAGTCGACATCGATGTCCGGTGGCTCGTTGCGCTCTTTGGACATGAAACGCTCGAACAGCAACGTCGTGCGATCCGGGTCGATTTCGGTGATACCCAAGGCAAAACACACCGCCGAGTTGGCCGCCGAACCCCGCCCCTGACAGAGGATGTGCTGCTTGCGAGCGAAGCTCACCACGTCGTGTACGGTGAGAAAGTAGCTTTCGTAGCCGAGCTCGGCGATCAGTTTCAGCTCATCGTCGATCTGCTTGAGCACTTTGGCCTGTGGCCCTTGCGGCCAGCGCCAGGCGATGCCTTCTTCGGTCAAATGCCGCAACCAGGAACTGCCGGTATGCCCCTCCGGCACCAACTCCTTGGGGTATTGATAACGCAACTGGCCGAGATCGAAGGTGCAGCGTCGGGCCAGCTTCACTGATGCCTCCAGCAATGCCGACGGATACAGCTCGCGCACTACCTCAACGCTACGCAAATGCCGCTCGCCATTGGGATGTAAACGCAATCCGGCCTCGGCCACCGGGACGTGATGGCGGATCGCGGTCATGGTGTCCTGCAAGGCACGCCGGCCCCGGGCGTGCATATGCACATCGCCACTGGCCACGGCGGGAATCTGCAACTCGGCGGCCAGACTCAGCAGCATCGCCAACCGTCGCTGATCGTCCTGCCCGCGATGCAGTTGTACCGCCAGCCACAGCCGTTCGCCGAAGGTCTGTTTCAGCCAACGGCCCTCCTCCACATCCTCCACAGTGTCCGGCACCCACAACACCAACAACCCGGGCAGCGCTGCGCTGAAGTCCTCGCGCAGCACTTGATACTGGCCTTTCTGCGTACGCCGCCGGGCACGGGTGATCAAGCCGCACAGCGCCTGATAACCCTCAAGGTTCTCGACCAGCAGCACCAGTTTCGGGCCGTTGTCGATACGGATCTCGCTGCCGATGATCAGCGGCAGCTCAACGGATTTCGCCGCTTGCCAGGCGCGAACGATCCCGGCCAGGGTGCATTCGTCGGTGATCGCCAGCGCCTGATAGCCGTGCTTTTTCGCCCGCTGAAACAGTTCCAGCGCACTGGACGCACCGCGCTGAAAACTGAAGTTCGACAGGCAGTGCAGTTCGGCGTAGCCAGCGTTCATGCAAACCAGCCCTGCAGCCACAACGGACCGTCCTCGCCCACCACCCGATAGGCCCAGCCTTGCTGACCGGCGCGGTTCTGGATCAGGTAGTAATCGCGACGCACATCGTCACCATCCCACCAGCCGGATTCGATGCGCTCGGGGCCCATGAGGATCCGCGCCGAACCTTGCGGCACGCTCTGCGGCTCGCCGAGCAACCAGCCCGGGCGGTGGACACTGGGCAAGCCTGAGCACGGTTGTTTATCGACGCCGTTTTGCCAGGCGCACTCCGGCCGGTGATCCGCCTGAAAGCGCAGGCCTTGCACCGCGTCATCGCCCAGCCGTGCGCGCAGGCGTTCGCGCAATTGCTCCCAGGGCAAGGTCTGCTGCGGACGGTCGTCGAACAGCTCCTGAAACTGCGGCACGAAACTCGGCAGATCTTCGGCGCGCAAACGGAAGCCACGCACCGGTGCCTCGACCTGCACCTGCTCCAGCCGACCACGGGCCAGTTCGAAGAGCATCGCCGGATCGCGTTCGGCGCTGAGCAGACCGACCTTGATCACGGTGTCCGGCAGCCCGGCGTGTTCCAGATGCAGATCAAAGCGCTGCACGCCGCTGTCACGCCCGCACAGGAACGCCGACAGATCACCGGTCAGACGCCGTAACGGGAATAACAAGGCCTGATGGGATTGCACGTCGAAATTCAGTTCGATGCGCACATCGAAACGATCCGGCGGCAAGTAAAACTCCAGCGCCAATGGCCGCGCACCGAATAAGGTGTCGAGGTGTTTGAGCATCGGCGCCTCGAAACGCCGGGCCAGCGCCTGGCGGGGCAGGCTCTGCACCTGACTCAGATTGCGCAGGCCCATGCGCGACAACGCCGTGGCCACGCCCGGCTCCAGACCGACGCGGTCGATCGGCAACTGGCCGAGGTGATGCTGCAAGGCCTCGCCGTCCGGCACCACCAGCCCGTCATAAGCGTTGGCGAGAATGCGCGCGGCCGCCGGGTTGGGCGCCGCGACAATGCGATGACGGAAACCCAGATCGGTCAGTTCCTTGCGCAGTCGTGCTTCGAACTGCGCCCAGGAACCGAACAGGCCCAGGCTGGATTCGATCTCGAACACCACGGTGCGTGGGTAATGCACGCTGACTTGCGCACTGAAACCGTAGGCCCACGCGGCGAGAAACCGCTGCCAGTGTTCAACCTCGGCCACCTCGTAATCGGCGGTGGCGAAACCTTTGCTCATGGCCTGCGCGGCCGTCATCGACTGGCCGGGGCGCAAGCCGAGTTGGCGTGCCGCCGGGTTGACCGCTTGCAACACCCGACGCTGGGCCGGACCGCTGAGCAGCACCAACGGCTCAGCGGGATCGGGCCGCTGACGCAGCACGGCGTCGAGGGCCAATTGCGGAAAAACAATACACACCCAGCGCATGACGACCTCAATGCCCCACGGCAAAGGCAATCGGCGCTGTACGCGCCAGTCCGCCACGGCACTTGAGCACGCGCAGTTGCGCAGGTTTGGCGTCGATGGCGATACGCAGTGCTGCCGGAGATGGGTTGACCGCTTCGCTCAACGGTCGCCAGGCGAATGCCAGGGTCTGGCCGGTTTCCGCCGCCACCTGCAAGCGCCGCAATGCGCGGTCGTCAGCCTTGTGCGGCCAGCACAGCACCGCGCCGCAACTGCCCGAGCGCAGGCATTGTTCCGCGGCCCACAAGGCATCGCGTTCACTGGCCTGAATCACCGACAACTGGCGCAGATCGACCCCGGCGTTTTCCCATGCCTGCGGGTACGGCACAAACGGTGGCGCCACCAGCACGATGCGCTCGCCTGCCGCCGAGAGTCGCGCCAGCGTCGGCCAGACCAGTTGCAGTTCGCCGACACCGGGGCCGGCCAGCAGAATTTCGCTCAGTGCCGCCTCCGGCCAGCCACCGCTGGGCAATGCCGCGTCCAGCGCAGCATGGCCGGTGGGTTGTGGACTGGCCGCCGGAGGCGCAGGCCGGCCCTTCCAGACCTGGCCGCCATTGAACAGCGTATCCAACGCAACAACGGCGCCCATCAGCCTTGCCTCACCAGACCGCAGAACACCCCTTCGATGGCCAGATCCTGATCATCGCCCACGACAATCGGCTGATACGCCGGGTTGCGTGGCAACAGCCGCACCGTGTCGCCGACACGTTCGAAACGTTTGATGGTGACTTCTCCGTCGAGCCGCGCCACGACGATCTGGCCGTTCAACGCCTCGGGATTACGCCGCACGCCGACCAGATCGCCGTCGAGAATGCCGTCCTCGATCATCGAGTCGCCCTGCACTCGCAGCATGTAATCGGGTGTGCGGGAGAACAGCGCCGGGTCGAGCATCAAGCGGCTATGGATATCGGCATCGGCACCAATCGGTGCACCGGCGGCCACCCGACCGAGCACCGGGATGTCGAGCAATTCCGGACGTGGCGGTTGCCCGAGCAAACGAATGCCCCGGGCCTGATGCGGATTGACCTCGATAAACCCGGCTTCGGTGAGCGCCAGCACATGCTTGCGCGCCACGCTACGGGAGGCAAAACCAAAAGCCTCGCTGATTTCAGCGAGGCTTGGGGGCTGACCGTGTTCGGCGATGCGTTCGCGGATAAAGGTCAGGATGGCGGTACGGCGGGGAGTCAGGTTCGTCATGGAGTACATTTGTACTCCTGTAGGATTTTCCTGACAAGCGCCACAGGTCGGCCTACCCCTTGATCGTTCCCACGCTCCGCGTGGGAATGCAGCCCGTGACGCTCCGCGTCACTGGACGCAGAGCGTCCCCAGAGGCATTCCCACGCAGAGCGTAGGAACGATCAAGGACTGGGTGTCAGTTGAGGCCGCGTTCGGCGAGGAATGCGCCGATGTAATCGATGAACGCCACGACTTTCGCCGTGGCCCGCCGATGGCTCGGGTACACCGCCAGAATGTGCGGGCCGAAGGTATCCGGGTCGATGTCGTAGTCGGCCATGACCCGCACCAGACGCCCGTCGGCAATGTACGGCGCGGCGCTCCACAGCGGCGTGTGCAGCAAACCGCGCCCGGCCAGGGCGCTGGCCAGCAACAGGTCGTAATTGTCACTGCGTAATAACGGTGTTGCAGGTTGTGCCAGGCTCAAGCGCTGGCCATCGCGCTCGGCCCACCAGAATTCACGGCTGAGCAACGGATGCCGGTACAGCAGCCATTCATGCTGATCGAGGGTTTGCGGGTTCACCGGCAAACCCTTGCGCGCCAGATATTCCGGGCTGCCACACAGGGCCAGACGATTGCTGCCGACCACCCGCGCAATCAGCCCCGGCAGGTCATCGTGGCCTTCGCGCAAGGCCAGGTCATAACCGCTTTCGAGTAGATTGACGAACGCGTCGCACAGATCCACTTGCAGGCTGATCTGCGGATATTGCTGCAAGAAACCGTCGCACACCTGATCGAGAAACGCCCGTCCATACGCCAGCGGCGCAGTGATTTTCAAGCTGCCGCGCAAACCATGTTGCAGTTGTTCGATTTCCTCGCTGGCCTCCTCCAGCCGCTGCAACACCAACCGTGCGGTTTCCAGATACACCCGGCCGATCTCGGTCAGCAGTATCCGCCGCGTGCTGCGTTCGAACAGCCGCGCGCCGAGTTCCGTTTCGAGGTGATTGACCGCTTTGGTCAGGGCCGACGGGGTCTTGCCGAGTTGCTCGGCGGCGCGACTGAAACTGCCAAGCTGCGCCGTGACCACAAACATTTTCAATGCACCCAACTTGTCCATGCTTTTTCCATTCAGGCAAAAACGTTTTTCGTGAGGGAGGCGTTCTGTTGGCCGTTGCCAGCCACTAATCTGGCCATCAGACGCAATAACAAGGAAATCTTCAATGAAAAGATTCATCCCGAGCCTGTTGGCTGCCGCCGTAAGTTTTGCCTCGATGGAAGCCATGGCCGCTACCGATCTGGTGCTGCTCAACGGCAAGATTTTCACTGCTGACCGCACTCAACCCAAGGTTCAGGCACTGGCCGTGGAGAATGGCAAGGTGCTGAAAGTCGGCAGCGATGCGCAGATCAAAGCGCTGATCGAACCCGGTACCCAAGTGATCGACCTCAAAGGCAAAGCACTGATGCCCGGCCTGATCGACAGCCATTCCCACGCGATTTTCGGTGGACTGGAAATGGTCTCGGCGAATATGGAAGACGAAGTCGTCGCCCTCGATGAGCTGGAAAACAACCTGCGCACCTGGCGTGACGACGGTACGGCCAGACACGGCGATGTCTTGAGCATCGCGGGCATGAGTTCGAGGTACTGGGCACAAGCCGAAGCCTTGGGCAAAACCTTCAACAGTGGCGAATGGGCCAACGTGCCGGTGGTGTTCATTGGCAGTGACCACCACACCGCGTGGGCCAACAACGTCATGCTCAAGCGCGCCGGCATCGACGCCGCGCTGCTGAAAACCCTGCCCGACGCGGAAAAAGACACCATCGGCAAACTGGCCAGCGGCGACGCCAACGGCTTTGTGGTCGATGCCGGTTGGGATCGGGTCGCCTCGAAAATGCCGGTGCCGAGTGCCGCCGACATGCTCAAAGCCGCACAGTCCGCCGTACGTTTCAATAACAGCCTCGGCATCACGGCGTGGATGGACCCCGCCGCCAACGCCGCACCGGGCGAAGCGGTTTTTGCGCTCAAGCCCACCGAGAAAACCGTCGGCGTGCTGCCGGCCTATAAGGCCTTGTCGGAAAGCGGCGACATGAGCGTCCACGTCGCCGCATTGTTAGTGGCCAATCCAAAAAGCGTGCCGGCCGACCTCGATACGCTGGACAAGGTGCGCCAGCAATTCCAGGGCATCCCCAACCTGACCCTGCCCGGCGTCAAGATCTTCGCCGACGGCGTGATCGAATACCCGGCGCAAAGCGCAGCGATGATCGATCCCTACAGCAACTCGCACAAACAGGGCGAACTACTGATCGATCCGCAGCATTTCGGCGAACTGGTCAGCGCCATCGACCAACGCGGCTGGCTAGTGCACATTCATGCCATCGGCGACCGCGCGGTGCGCGAATCGCTGAACGGCATCGCCCAGGCGCGCAAGGATCGCCAGAGTGGCGTGACGCACTCGATCACCCACCTGCAAATGGTCAATCCAAAAGAGTTCGCCCGCTTCAAGCCGCTGAACGTGATCGCCTCGATGCAATTGCTCTGGGCCAGCGCCGACGATTACACCACCGACATGATCAAGCCCTACGTCAGCGCCCTCGCCTTTCGCTATCAATACCCGGCGCATTCGCTGCTGAAACAGGGCGCGACGATTGCCGGCGCCAGTGACTGGCCGGTGTCATCGCCGAACCCGTTCAACGCCATGGCCCAGGCGATCACCCGTGTCGGCCCGCTGGGCGTGCTCAACGCCGACGAGCGTCTGGACCGCGAAACCATGTTCTACGCCTACACCGCCAACGCGGCGCGCACCATCGGCCTGGACCAGCAGATCGGTTCGCTGACACCGGGCAAACAGGCCGATTTCATCGTGCTCGACCGCGATGTGTTCAGCGTCGACGCCAAAGCCCTGCATGACACCCAGGTTTTGCAAACCTGGTTCGGCGGCCGCCAGGTCTACACCGCCGCCCAATAACACCAAAAATCCCCCTGTAGGAGTGGGCCTGCTCGCGATAGCGGTGTGTCAGTCAACATCAACGCTGAATGAACCACCGCTTTCGCGAGCAGGCTCGCTCCCACAAGGTCTGTGAGGGTGGCTGAGATTGCATCCCCCCACAGTTTTCGTACTGCCCAATAAAAATCACAACATCGGGACTTCACATGAAAGCCTTGCCTCTGTTCGCCCTGAGTTTCTTGAGCGTGCTGCCCTTGAGCAGCTTTGCGATCCCCTTGAACGACGACTTCGCCGTGCTGGTGGATCTGACCCTGGCCAGCGATTACCGCACCCGCGGCATCTCGCAGACCCAGAATGACCCGGCGCTTCAGGCCGGTCTGACCCTCGCCCACAGCAGTGGCTTGTACCTCGGCGCCTGGAGTTCAAACGTCGATTTCGGTGGTGATCTGAAAACCCGTCAGGAAGTCGATTACTACGCCGGTTGGCTGTGGCAGGCCACCGAAGATGTCAGCCTCGATCTGGGCTACCTCAAGTACGCCTATCCCAAGGAAAGTCAGTTCAATCAGAGTGAGGTCTACGGGATTTTCGGCGCTTACGGGGTGAAAGTGGCGGCGTATTACTCCAGCGATGCGCCGGGGATCGACAGCAAGCAGAGTTCGCTTTACAGCTATGTCAGTTATGAAACCGGGTTGCCATTCGATTCAGGCCTGAAATTGCGTTACGGCAATATGGACTTCAAGGACCCGCACCTGTACTCGGCGTCGGGGCATGGCGAAGAGTCGTACCGGGAATGGGAAGTCAAAGTCACTCACAATCTGGCCGGTGTGGTACTGGGCTTGAGCTATATCGACACCGATCTGTCGCAGGCGCAATGCCTGAGTAATTGGGGCTTCAAGGATGTGTGCACGGCCACCGTCGTCGCCAGCGTCAGTAAATCCTTCTGACCAGCGAAATCACCTGTTGGAGTGAGCCTGCTCGCGATAGCGCTGTGTCAGATAACACATCGACATCTGACACATCGCTATCGCGAGCAGGCTCACGCCTACAGGGTTTCGCTGTGCGTTCGGCATTTGTTACGGGATGTTTACGAATTTTTTACTAATGTTCTTCTACAGTTACCCGCGCAACCGCGTGGGTTTTCTATTCATGTAGAGGAATGTTTGACATGGCTTTGGGCAACGGACTGCGTTTACCGTCCATCACTCCTACCCGACTGGTGCTGCTGTTTTCCCTGGCGCTGGTGGCGTTGTACAACCTGGCGACCTGGAAGGCGCTGGGCACGCTGATTACCCTGCAGGGCGCGCACAAACTGGCGTTCTTCGCCTCTTTCGGGGTGTTCCTGTGGGCGGCCATCACCCTGCTGCTGACCCTGGTGTCGTTTCGCTGGACGCTGAAACCGGTGCTCACGGTGGTCGCCCTGCTCTCGGCCTGCGCCGCGTATTTCATGAACGAATACGGAATCACCATCGACACGGTGATGATCCAGAACGTCTTCGAAACCAATCCCGCCGAAGCCACTGCACTGTTCAACGGCAAACTGCTGACCTATGTGCTGCTGCTCGGCGTGCTGCCGGCGGCGTTGATCTGGCGTTGGCCGGTGAGTTACCGGCCGTTCTTTCGCGGTTTGCTCAACAAGATCCTGGTGATCGTCGCCTGCGTACTGGTCATCGCCGTCTCGGTGGGTGCGTTCTATTCGACCTATGCGCCGATCTTTCGTGAAGAAGACAAGCTCACTCACTTCATCAACCCGACCAACTACATCTACGCGATCAGCAAATACACCAAGCAGCGTCTGGGGATCAAAAAACACTTCGTGGTGCAGGCCATCGGCGAAGACGCGGTGATGAGCGCCAAGGCTGCCAGCCGCGAGAGGAAATCGCTGATGGTCTTCGTGGTCGGCGAAACCGCCCGCGCCGATCATTTTTCCCTGAACGGTTACGAGCGCGAGACCAACCCCGAGCTGAGCAAGCTGGACATCCTCAACTTCACCCAAGTGCATTCCTGCGGCACGTCCACTGCGGTGTCGGTGCCGTGCATGTTTTCGATGTTCCCGCGTGAGGATTACAGCGACAAGAAAGGCAAAACCTACGAGGGCCTGCTGGATATCCTGCAACGGGTCGGCGTGCAAGTGCTGTGGCTGGACAACAACAGCGATTGCAAAGGCACCTGCCTGCGCGTGCCCAATCGCGATATTTCGAAGAACCAGCCAGGGCCGTTCTGCGACGGCAACAACTGCCTGGATGAGGCCTTGCTGGCGGATCTGCAAAGCTACATCGACAGCCTCAAGGGCCACGCGATCATCGTCCTGCACGCCGATGGCAGCCACGGCCCCGAGTATTACGAGCGCTATCCGAAAGAGATGGAGCGTTTCAAACCGATCTGCCACACCAACCAGTTGGGCAGTTGCAGCCGCGATGAACTGGTCAACGTGTACGACAACACGATTTTGTACACCGACCATTTCCTCGCCAAGGTGATTGAGTTGCTCAAGCGCAATCAGCAGACCCTGGATACATCGATGATTTATGTCTCCGATCACGGCGAGTCGCTGGGCGAGAACGGCTTGTACCTGCACGCGGCGCCGTATGCGCTCGCACCGGAGGCACAGACCCATGTGCCGATGGTGATGTGGTTTGGCGACAACACCCTGGCCCATGAAGGCATTGACCGCGGTTGCCTGCAAGGCAAGACCGGGCAGGCTGATTTGAGCCATGACAACCTGTTTCATTCGGTGTTGGGTCTGTTTGAAGTCAAGACTTCGCTGTATCAACCGGGGCTGGACATATTCCACGGATGCCGGCCTTCCATGACGGCTGCGCAATAGTTCAGGCACTGAAGATCCCTGTGGGAGCTGGCTTGCCAGCGATGGCGGTTTGTCAGTCACTACAGATGCCGGATGTGCCGACCTCATCGCTGGCAAGCCAGCTCCCACAGGGATCTTCAGTGTTCTCAGGGGGTGAGGTTTGCGAGGTAGGCCCACGGATAGATCCCGCGTTGGTGGCCGTCGCTGAACACCAGTTGCACGCCGTAGCCCTGGGGATTGAGTTCGATCAGGCGCACACGGTCATCGACCAGCGGCACCATGCCTTTGAGGCGAAACGCGCGGCATTGCGAGCACGGGCACTGGCGGCGCAATTCGGCGTGGTTGAGATGCTGTTCGCGGCCGTCCGGCCAGCTCAACCGCAGCATCTGCTGGCTCTGCGAGTTCCCCACTGACAGCGGGTTCATTGCAACTGACTCAAGGCAATGCGCACGGCTTTGCGCACTTCCGGGTCGCCATCATCCTGCGCCGCCTGCAATGCGGCCACGGCGCCGCGATCATTCAGTTCACCCAAGGCCAGTGCGGCTTCCTTGCGCAGGTTGCTGATGCGATGGCCGAGGGTTTCGATCAGCGCGTCCAGCGCCGGAGCGAAACGCAAGCGGCCGAGGCTGCGAGTGGCGCGTAAACGCACTTGCCAATAATCGTCACCCAAGGCGTCGACCAGTGCCGGGCCGGCGTCGCTGTGGCCGACCTTGCCCAAAGTCGTCGCAGCTTCTTCGCGCACCTGCCAGGCGTTGTCCTGCAAGGCCTGACGCAGGGCCGGAAGGACTTCAGCACCAGAGGCCAGACCAAGGGCACCGGTGGCAGCGCGGCGGACTTCGGTGTCCGGATCGTCGCTGGCCAGTCGTGCCAATGCCGGTAATGCATCGAGTTGCTTGAGCCAGCCAAGTACGCCTACGGCTTCGCGGCGCACATTGGCGTCGGCATCATTAAGTGCCGCGAGAGCTGCCGGCGCGGCATCGGCGCAACGCAATTCACGCAGGGCGCGAAAGGCAGCGATGCGCACGCTGACGTCGGCATGATCGGTCCACGGCAGAATCACCCGCCCCGCCGCCTCGGTCTTGAGCAGACTCAAGCTTTGGGCTGCGGCGGCTTGCACGGCAGGCGACGGGTCGGTCAACGCCTCGCACAAGGCTTGAACGACCGGTTGCTCTTCCCAGGCCTCCAGCAACCGCGCGGCTTCAGCGCGGACTTCTTCGGCGGGATCCTGAGCGAGGCGATCAACCAGCCAGAGCAAGCCATCCGGCTCCTCCAGATCGGCCAGATCAATCAGGGCAATGCGCCGCACAGCGGCGTCGTCGGCGGTCAGGCGCGGTTGCAGGGCGAGGATGTCTTCGTTATCGGTCACAGCAAAAATAGAGGTCATAAGGCAAATCGCGGCAAAGGGTTTTCGGGAGGCAGGCCGAGCGGATTGAGGCGCGGCAGCGGTCGGTTGTCGTCGTGACGCAGCAGGTCGAGGCAGTGGCGCTTGAGTCGGGAGAACTCGGGGCTGGTGACCAGTTCGCTGGTGCGTGGCCGGGCGAAGTCGAGACGCAAGTCTTCGATGATGCGCCCCGGCCGTGCGCTCATTACCAGCAAGCGGTCGGCGAGAAACAGCGCCTCGTCGATGTCATGGGTGACGAAGACCACGGTGGTGCGGATGCGCGTCCAGATGTCCAGCAACAGTTCCTGCATGTTCAACCGCGTCAGTGCATCCAGTGCGCCGAACGGTTCGTCCATCAGCAACAGGCGCGGGCGGTTGACCAGCACTCGGGCAATCTCGACGCGTTGCTGCATGCCGCCGGAGAGTTGATCGGGCCAGCGTTCGGCAAAGCCGTCGAGGCCGACCAGGTTGAGAATTTCGTCCGCCGCGCGATGGCGCTCAGCCTTGCCGATGCCACGCATTTTCAAACCGAAGGCGACGTTGTCGCGCACCGTGCGCCACGGGAACAGCGTGTGATGCTGGAACACCATGCCGCGCTGCGGCGACGGCCCGGACACTTCGCCGCCATCGACTTTCAGGCTGCCGGCATGAGCGCTCAGATGCCCGGCCAGCGCGCCGAGCAAGGTCGATTTGCCGCAACCGGACGGGCCGAGAATGCACACGAACTGGCCCGGTTCGATCTGGCAATCGAGGCCCTGTACCGCTTCGAACGCTTCACGGCCTTCGCCAAGGACAATCGACAATTGGCGAATATCGATCCGCCCTTCCGGGGTTTGCATCACGCTCATCAGGTTTTTCCTCGCGGTCGATGCCAGGGCGTGAACAACCCGCCGAGGCGTTTGATCAGCAGACTGCTGCCCATGCCCAATACGCCAATCAAGAGCATGCCGACGACGATATCGGCGTAGTTCTGAATGGTGTAGGACTCCCAGGTGTAGTAGCCGATACCGAACTGGCCGGAGATCATTTCCGCTGTCACCAGGCAGAACCACGACGTGCCCATGCCGATGGCGAGGCCGGTGATGATGCTTGGGGCAGCGCCGGGCAGGATCACTTCCAGCAGGATCGCCCGGCGTCCTGCCCCAAGACTTTTCGCTGAAGCAATCAGGCGTGGATCGACGCCTTCGACGCCGTGCACGGTGTTGAGCAGAATCGGGAACAGGGCGCCGGTGAAGGTGATGAAGACCATCGACAGTTCGGAGGATGGGAACATCAGAATCGCCAGTGGGATCCATGCCACGGCGGGGATCGGGCGCAGGACTTCGAGTGGCGGCAGTAACAAGTCTTCGGCCCATTTCGAGCGGCCGATGGCCAGGCCCAGGGCGATGCCGATGAGCAATGCGGCGAGGTAACCGGCGAAGACGCGGCTAAGGCTGGCGGTCAGGTGTTGCAGGAGCTTGCCGGAATCGCCGAGGCCGAGTGCGGCTTCGATCACGGCCAAGGGAGTTGGCACGTTGGCGAAGGTGACCAGGCCGAGGTTCCAGTGGTGGCTGGCGGCGAGTTGCCAGAATAGAAGGCAGAGCAGCAGTGAGGCGGCCCTCGGAACCCAGCGTGTGATGGATATGAACATAGCTCTTCCTCAGTACAACGCACCCTGTGGGAGCGGGCTTGCCCGCGATGGCGGACTTACATTCAACAAATATGTTGGCTGTACCGGCCTCATCGCGGGCAAGCCCGCTCCCACAGGGGAATGTGGTTTGCATGAAATCAGCGGATGGCAACGGCTTGGGTCGTGGCGTCGGTGAAGTCGAGGACTTTGCCGCCCTGCGCCGCCGCATATTGCTGCGCCTGGCCTTTGAGCAGGAACGCGCTAAGACGCCCTTTCGCATCACTGGCAAACCACGCCTGATCGGCGAGCAATTTGATCCCGCTGTCGCTGGCCTGCGCATACACCGCACGGATGTTTTTGCCTTCCTGCTTCAGTGCAGCGAGCGCGGTGAACGCTGATTCGGCGGAGGCGTATTGGCGCACCTTGTCTTCACCGCGCACCCAGATTTCGGCGACGTGGCTGAAGTCGGTGATCGCTTTACCGGTCGCCGCATCCGTGGCCTTCAGCGGCGTCTGCGCGTAGTTGGCCAACTGCGCGGTGTAATCGAGATTCGATGCCTTGAACGCCGCACGGATGTATTGATCATCGATGAAGGTGTTGAGATCGAGGCCACGATCGGCCTTCTTCAGCAACTTCAACGTTTCAATGGCGGTACCGACAGCCTGGCGATATTCCGGCTTCCAGCTCAGGTCGCGGGTCTGCACGCCGAGCGGGCCGTGGAACAGGTAATTGACCTCGGCATCGACGCCGGTGACTTTGGCGATCAGCTCGCTGTACTTTTCAGGTTCAGCCGCGAGCAGTTGATTGGCCTCAATGCTCGCACGCAGGTAAGCGACGACGATCTCCGGGTACTGTTTCGCGTAGGCCTGATCCACCAATGCGCCGTGGAAAGTCGGCGCATTGGCCTGGGCGCCGTCGTAGATCTTGCGGGCGAAACCACGGCTCGGGAACAGTTCGGCGAACGGCACGAAATCGGCGTGGGCGTCGATCTTGCCGGCCTGCAACGCGGAGCCGGCGACTTCCGGCGGCTGAGCGATGATGTTCACATCCTTGAGCGGATCCCAACCCTGCTCCGCCACCGCACGCAACAACATGCCGTGGGCGGTCGAGGCGAATGGCACGGAAATGGTCTTGCCCTTGAGTTCGCTCAGCGACTGCACGCCCGACGCGCTCGGCACGACGATGCCGTTGCCGCTGCCCTTGATACTGCCCGACAGCACGCTGATGAACAGGCTGTGTTTGCCGGCGGTTTCGAACGCGACACCGTTGAACGCACCAGGGAAATCGGCCATGGCGCCGAAGTCGAGTTTGCCGGCGACCATTTCGTTGGTCAGCGGTGCGCCGCTGGTGAAGTTTTTCCACTGCACCTCGTACTTGGCGTCTTTGTAGGCGCCGTCGTGGGGCAGGTATTTGTCGAGCAGACCGAGCTCACGAATCAACAGGCCGCCGGCGGCGCAGTTGATGGTGGTGTCCTGGGTGCCGATGGCAATGCGGATGGTTTCGGCCGAGGCCGACAAGGTGAACGAAGCCAGTACCAGACCGGCGATTGCTGCACGCAACATGGTTGTTTCCCCTCGAATCATTTATTGGATGTTCGTCTCCGCCGCGATCAGGGCGCGGTGGGAAACGAGGGGTGTTTTTGAATCCAGCGTCCGGTGTTTCCGGATGGCTATTGTTGTCTGGGCCGGCCTCATCGCTGGCAAGCCAGCTCCCACAGGGTTTTCGGGTGTTTGCAAGATCTATGTCCGAACAAAAATCCCTGTGGGAGCTGGCTTGCCAGCGATGAGGCCCTATCAGTCAACGCAATAAATAGGGAATGTCGACTTTCACGGCCCCGGTCGGGCAGTCCTTTTCACACGGCATGCAGTACCAGCATTCGTCGAACGCCATATAGGCCTTTTGCGTGGCCGGGTTGATCGCCAGCAAGTCCATCGGGCAGACATCCACGCACACGGTGCAGCCCTTTTCGGCGATGCATTTGTCCTCGTCCACGGTGACGGGGGCGTTGGAGCGGAAGAAGATTTCCTGAGCTTGATAGGCCATGGTTCGGACTCTTTGATGTATTGATGTATCAAGCGGCAAAAGCGCCCACCCGCAAGCGGTCGTAAGCCTGCATTTCTTCGGCATCGAGGGGGATGATGTAGGGCTCGACGGCTTTCTTGAAGCTGGTCATCTGCCCGTCCTCGCCCTTCTTCAGATGGCAATGGCAGAACCACTCAGCGTCATTGCGCTGCGGGTGATCGACGCGATAGTGGTACAGGCCCCAACGGCTTTCGGCGCGGAACAACGAGGCGCGCGCGGCCATTTCGGCGCAGTCACGGATCACGCTGGTTTCCATCGCGCGCATCAGTTCATGGGCGTTGTTGGCCTTCATCTGCTCGAGATCGCGCTCGATATCGCTGAAGCGTTGCAGACCAATCTGCATCTTCTTGGTCACTTTCGGCGGTTGCAGGTAATCGTTGACGAAGCGTCGCAGCTTGTATTCGACCTGTGCCGGCGGCAGACCGTGTTCGCGATCCAGTGGCGCGTAAACTCGGGCTTTCTCTTTCTCGATCTGCTCGGTATCCAGCGCCGAAAACTCGCGACCGGCGACGAAATCCGCCGCGTTGTGCCCGGCGAACCAGCCGTAGGTGAACGCACCGAGCATGTAGTTGTGCGGCACCGCGGCCATGTCACCGGCCGAGTACAAGCCTTTCACCGACGTCTCGGCGCGTTCGTTGACCCACACGCCCGACGCCGAATGGCCGCTGCAAAAGCCGATTTCCGAGATGTGCATCTCGACCATCTGCGCACGGTAGTCAGTGCCGCGATTGGCGTGGAACTGGCCCCGGCTCGGACGCTCGTTGCTGTGCAGGATTTCTTCGATGTTCTGGATGGTTTCCTCGGCCAGGTGATCGAGCTTGAGGAACACCGGGCCGTTGCCGCTTTCCAGCTCCTGGTGAAACTCCCACATCATCTGCCCGCTCCAGTAGTCGCACTCGATGAAGCGTTCACCCTTGTTGTTGGCGGTGTAGCCGCCCAGCGGGCCGGTGACATAAGCGCAGGCCGGGCCGTTGTAATCCTTGATCAGCGGGTTGATCTGGAAGCACTCGAGGTTGGCCAGTTCGGCGCCGGCGTGATAGGCCATCGCGTAACCATCGCCGGCGTTGGTCGGGTTTTCGTAGGTGCCCATCAGGTAACCCGATGAAGGCAAGCCGAGGCGCCCCGCCGCGCCGCACGCGAGGATCACTGCTTTGGCCTTGATCACATGGAAGTCGGCGGTGCGGCAATCGAAGCCCATCACGCCATTGACGGTGCCCTCCTCGTCGGTCAGCAAACGCGTGCACACCAGGCGATTGGTGATGCTCACCCGTGCGCGTTTCAACTGGCGATAAAGGACTTTCTTGATGTCGTGCCCTTCCGGCATCGGCAGCACATAGGCGCCCATGTGATGGACTTTTTTCACCGCGTAATCGCCGGTTTCGTCCTTCTCGAACTTCACGCCCCAGCGGTCGAGCTGCTCGATGGTTTCGAAACTGTGCGTCGCGTAGGCGTACACCGCCGCCTGATTGACGATGCCGTCGTTGGCGATGGTGATTTCCTTGGTGTACTGCTCGGGCGTCGAGTGGCCGGGGATGATCGCGTTGTTCAGGCCATCCATGCCCATGCTGATCGCGCCGCTGCGTTTGACGTTGGCCTTGTCGACCAGCAGCACACGCAAGTCACGGTTCTTTTCTTTGGCCTTGATGGCCGCCATCGGGCCTGCGGTGCCACCGCCGATCACGACGATGTCGTATTCCTGTTCGAGAACGTTGCGGGTCATGCCTGCTCCCCTTTTTGCCGGTCGATCCGCAGGCGGTACTGGAACGCATCGCCACGGTAGTAAAGGTGTTCGAAGTCCAGCGGCTGGCCGTTGGCGTCGTGGGTCAGGCGTTCGATGCGCATGATTGGCGAGCCGGCCTCGACATTGAGTGCCTGGGTCAGATCGCTGTCAGCGAGCACCGCGTCGATGGCCAGATCGGCGTGGCCGAGGGCGATGCCGCAGTCGTTTTCGAGAATCAGGAAGATGTCGCGGGTGACCAGATCAGCCTTCTCCAGACGCTCGCCGACGCCTTTGGGCAGGTAGGTGATTTCCAGCGAGATCGGCTCGCGGTTGATCAGCCGTACACGTTTGATCTGCGCGACGGTCTCGCCTTCTGCGACTTGCAAACGCTCGGCGACGCGTTTGTCGGCCGGGATGAATTTGAAACTGCGCAGGCGGTTGATCACCTCATAACCGCGCCCGGTCATGGACTCGGCGAGGCCTTGCAGGCTGCTGACGTTCTGAAAGGTTTTCGGCTTGGCGACGAAGGTACCTTTGCCGTGGATCTTGAAGATCAGCCCTTCCTTCTGCAGATCGCCCAAGGCTTGGCGCACGGTGATGCGGCTGACTTTGAACAGCGCACCGAGTTCGCTTTCGGAAGGCATCTGGCTGTCTTGCGGGTATTCGCCGTCGAGAATGCGCGCACGGAGGACATCGCGCAGTTGGGTGTGCAGCGGCACGCTGGAAAGAGATAGAACGATATCGGTCATCGCGGGATCACTTGTTATAACGAGTTATGACGTGATCTTAGAGATGTTATGACAAGGTTGAGAAATACCGAATGGGCATAACCTTAGATGCATGGCACACGCTGTCACCTGTGGGAGCTGGCTTGCCAGCGATGGCGTCCTGTCAGCCAACGGATTGGCTATCTGAAGCACCGCTATCGCTGGCAAGCCAGCTCCCACAGGGGGATGGTGTAAGACTGGTAGTCAGTGGCGCTTGAGGATCTGGTCCATGACCCAGTCAGTCTTGAGCGCTTGTGCGGCCATGGCGGGATGCTGTGATTCGCCACGGATGTGCGCGTTCATGCCGAGGACGTGATGCCACTGAATGTGTTCGTGATGGGGGATTTCCAGACTGATCTGTTCGTCGGCAAATAGCTGGACCGGATGCTCATCAAACACAGAAAAACCGATCCGCCCACGACTGCCGATGATCTCGACGCGATCCTCGCGCCGATCCGCGACAAAGCTCCAGCAGCCCATGCCCAGCGCCCCGGAGGCGAACCGCCAACTGGCGCTGACGGCGTCCTCGGCCGCATACAACCCGGCTTGCCGTGCGGTGAATCCGGCGACTTCAACAATGTCGCCAAGCAGATACTGGAACAGATCAAAACCATGGCTGGCCAGATCGGCGAAGTAACCGCCGCCGGCCACCGCCGGATCGGTGCGCCAGTTATCGCGACCTTCCAGATCCGCTGCTGATGGCGCCTTGGTCAGCGTCCAGCTCAAATGCCGCACGTCACCAATACGCCCCAGCTCCAGCCACTGACGCACCTGCGCAAAACGCGGCAACGAACGGCGATAGTAGGAAACGAACAGGTGCAGGCCTGCGTCGGCAAACGTCTGCTGCATCTCGCGGCTTTGCCCGGCGTTGAGCGCCATGGGCTTTTCCACACAGCAATGTTTGCCGGCGGCAGCGACTTTGAGGCTGTAGGCGTGGTGACTGTCGGGGGGCGTGGCGATGTACACCGCATCCACCTCGGGGTCGTTGATCAGCGCATCGACATCGGTGTAGACCCGGGCGATGCCGTGGCGCGTGGCGTAATCGCTCACCGCTTCAAGGCGTCGCCCCATCACCGCCACCAGCGCCGAACCGGGGGCCTTGTAGAAGGCCGGTCCGCTTTTGCGTTCAGCGACGCTGCCGCAACCGATCATGCCCCAACGCACCACGTTCATGTCTACTCCCTGTATTTGAAGGCCTTAGCCGATGCGCAAAGCGCGCAGATCCAGATGCCCGTCCTTGAGTGGCGGGCACCAGTAATAGCCGCCGGTGATCGGACGGCTGATGCGATACAGACCGTCGGTGATGCCGTCTTCCAGACCGCTCATGCGGCGCAGTTGCGCTTCGAACGCATCCAGCGAAAAACCGAACGCGAGGAACATCAGGCCGGCGCGATCACCTTCAATCCACGGCATCGAGCAGCGTACGACGAACGCTTCCGGCGCAAAGCTTTCCTGCGCGGTGCGTTTGACGTGGGCGGAGACCGGCGCGTCGTCGATCTCTTCGTTGTCGCTCAGGCGACGGCCCATGATGTTGTCCTTGTCTTCGGCGGACAGCTTATGGAAACCCTTGAGATCGTGCTGCCATTGCTGGATCGCAGCGAAGCTGCCGCCGACCAGGCCATCGGCGCCTTCACTCAGCAATGCAGCGGCGATGGCTGCGTCATCGTGCGGGTTTTCCGTGCCGTCCTCGTAGCCAGTCAGGTCGTGGCCGTCCTTGTAGCGGAAGGCTTCCTGCACATCTGCCAGACGCAGTGCCGGCGCCAGTGCGGCTTCGAAGGCATTGCAGCGGTTGAGCAACTCGCCACGGTCGACGCCGTGCAACCAGACCCACAGCGCGTGCTGGGTCGACGGGTTTTCCACGCCGACGCCAGTCATGGCCGGAAAGCTGCGCAGGCCGTCGATTTCCACGTTGAGGGCCTTGGCCAGGGACTCGCCGAAACCGACCACTGCCGATTTGCCGTCCACCAGGTTCATCAGGTTGTCGATCGCCTGCGGCAGTGCTTCAACCGATTCGAGGGCGAAAAACAGATGACGTGCTTGCGCAGGAACAGGGGTGGCGAGAATGCCCGGCTGGTAGTAACTCATGTGAACTCCTTGGAAAGTGCGCGGGAGTTTACCTGTGGCCGGAGGGTTTGTGGGGGTTTGGATGACGCCAAAAGCCCCTCACCCTAGCCCTCTCCCGGAGGGAGAGGGAACTGATTGCGGGATATTCAAGATCTACACCGACGTGAGCGTTCATCGGTGAATCCGTTATCGACCAGGATCGTTCATGTCGATGCATGACTCAAGACACCTCGGTCGGCCTCAATCTCTCAAGTCCATAATCGACACAATCTTTCAGGTCGATGTAACTCTTAAGACACCTCGGTCGGCCCCCTCTCCCTCCGGGAGAGGGCTGGGGTGAGGGTTTGCGTCATTGCGCCATGCACTCGGGCTCATCCCCGTCCAGCGCTTGAACGCCCGGCGAAAACTGCGCACATCGCTGTAGCCCACCTCCTCGGTAATCCGCTCGATGGGCATGTCCGGATTGGCCAGCAGACTCATCGTCCGCGCCTGCCGTACTTGCTCCAGCAGTGCTTCAAAAGTCAGCGAATGTTCGGTCAGGCGCCGACGCAAAGTACGGCTGCTCATGTTCAGATCACCGGCAATCTTTTCGATATGGCTGCCCCGGCTCAAGTCCCGGGCAATCGCCCTTTCCACGGCCTGAATCAAATCGAGTTTCTGATGCACCTGCGCCGCTTCCAGCTCCAGTAACGCCACTGCCTGACGCAATGCCAGTGAGTGGTGATTGGGTAGATTCACATCAAGCCATTGCACGTCGATCAACATGCGATTGTGCAGGCAACCGAAGCGCACCTGCGGCCCGAGCAGGCGGTGATATTCGCTCAGGTAATCCGGGGCGGCATGCATGAACTCCACGGCAATTGCCTGGAAATCGGCCCCCGCCAGCGCCCGACCGTACACCAGCAGACTGGCGAAAAACTCCTCGACCGCGAACACCTGCACATCGGCGAACGGTAAGCGGCATTCGGCATCGAGATGCACCTGCTCACCGACCACATCGACGCTGGACACCACAATTCCGCCCGACGTGTGCTGATGGCGAATTCCCAGCGCAAAGGCATCGCGCAAGGTCTTGCACAGCGACAAAACGTGGCCGAGCAGCCCCAGCGTGCCGAGTACATTCTGTGCCCCGACCCACAAACCCAGGCCCTGATTGGGCAGCACCTTGAGCGCGCGCTGAATCATCGCCACGGCCTGACGATAGGAAATCCGCTGCGCCGGATCCTGCAAATCTTCGAGGGTAAAACCCAGCCCACGGCACAGGCTTTCGGGGTCGACGCCCTTGTTCTGCGCGACTTCGGCGAGGGTTTGCAGGAGAAATGGCGATACCAACGCCAGTTCAAAGGTCGGGTCTTGGACTTTTACGTTCATGAGGGCGAGACATTCCGGAGCACGCTTGATTGTTATTTTTGTAACCGGTTATGTCGAAAGAAGTTAGCACAGGGTTGGCGCACTGTCCGCAGAAGTCCCCCTAACTGTCCGCCAATACCCTGCCCTGTCGGGCGCCAAGCGCTTATTTCTATAGTGCCGGGCGTTCTGCGTGCCGGCGTTGCGCCCAATCACAATAATAATGAGGACGGATATGAACCCGAACCGCGCGACTTACCGTTGCCGCCTGGCCCTGACATTACTGGCCGGCACCGCGACCCTGCCGGCCCTGGCCACCGAAGCCGGCGTCGACAACATCGGCACCGGCACCGACGGCTTCTTCATGCTGCCGCTGGAAGTCGACAGCCTTCCGGAGAACATGGTCGCGTTCAACCTCTACTACAACCATTACAAGGCGCGAAAACTCAACATCAGCTCGTTTGGCGGCAAAGTGCCGAATGTCGAGATCGAATCCACCGCCGTCATTCCACGCCTCGATTATCTGAGCCCCGTGCGGATATTCGGCGGACGTCTGGCCGGCTACATTGCCCAGCCGTGGTTGAAGCAGGAAGTCTCGGTGTTCGGCCTCAGCGACACCCGCGAAGGCATGGGCGACACCACCATCGCGCCGATCATTCTGTGGGACATGGGCAAGAACCTGACCCTCGGTGCCGCCGTGGAAATCACCGTGCCGACCGGCGAATACAGCGTCGATCGGCTGGCCAACACCAGCAACAATTTTTACACCTACAAACCGCTGTTCTCCTTCACTTGGCTGCCGACGGACAAGACCGAAGTCTCGATGAAGACCACTTACAGCTTCAACGAGAAGAACAAGGACACCGATTACAAATCGGGGCAGATCTTCCACTTCGATTATTCCGCCAGCTACAAGATCACCGACGATCTGATGCTCGGCATCAACGGCTACTACCTCAAGCAGACCACCGACGACAAACAGTTCGGCCACACCGTGCAGTTTGCCGGGCAGGACGTCGATGACGGCGTGCGTGGCAAGGTCTTCGCGATTGGTCCGGCGCTGCACTTCACCTTCCTCAAGTACGCCAGTGCGGAGATTCGCTGGGCCAAGGAATTTGATGTGGAGAACCGGCCGGAAGGGGAAATGTTGTGGGCGAAAGTCAGCATTCCTTACGCTTTCTGACCCCACCGCAATCCCCTGTGGGAGTGAGCCTGCTCGCGATAGCGGTGTATCAGTTACTGATGTGCTCTCTGACACACCGCTATCGCGAGCAGGCTCACTCCTACAAGGGTTGTGGCCAGTTCCGAAGTTTTTAGCAGAAAAAAAGGGCGGCCAAATGGCCGCCCAAACGTACTACACGAGAGTCTTTTACAACGTCAGTTGCCCACGTTCCTCCTCGGTCAACTGCTGTTTCGCCTGTTCATCCAGCGCCCCCGCGCCCAACACCTGCACCGGGCTGTTCGGGTTGTAACCCGGAGCCGGCGCACGGCTGGCGCCATCACGCGACGGCGCCAGTTGTTCGTTGCCGAAACTCAGCACCTGCACGGTGAACACCGACGCCTGATTCTGCCGCGCTGCCGCCTGCTGCTGACGCGCAACATCTTCCGCCGCTTGCGTGGCCGAGGACGCGGCGGAACTGGCCGAAGTGATCGCCCCGGTATTCACCGCCGACACCACCGGCACACCCGTCGACTTGCCCTGCACCGAAATGTTGGCGGCGTTGACCACCGTCAGCGCGGCGATGTTGACGTTGCCCGACACGCGAATCCCCGCCTCGCCCGCATCAATGGTGCCCAGCGGTGCGATCAGGTCGATGTCGCCGGGCTTCACTTCGGCAATCGGATTGAGCGTGGCGATACCGGCGCCGGTGCTCGGTACCGATGGCGACAGGGTCACGTTGCCCCAGGTGTCGTAGACGCGTTTCGGCGGGGTGTAGACCACAGTGGTTTTCGAGCCACGACCGGCGTTGATATCGCCCTCGGCCGACCAGCCGAGAATCGAGCCGCCGAAGGTGGTCATGATCCGGCTCTGACCGAGCAGGATGCTGCCCTGCGAATAGAGCTGAATGTTGCCCGAGCCCTGGGTGATGATCCCCGCCGTGGATGGCGGTGCCGCGCCCTCGATGCCGAACACCTGACCACCGCCCGGTGTGAGCATCTGGATGTCGCCGCCAAACAGCGTCTTGACCCCGGCGCCGCCGTACAGCGTGATGTCGCCGTCGTAGCGGATCGGATTGCCGGCCACATCGGTGGTCGGGAACAGCGCGGCAATGGCATTGCGACCGCGCAGGTAACTGCCTTTGCGCGGGCCGTCGACATCGTTGTATTCCAGGCCACCGGCACGCAGTTCGGCGAAGTACACCTGACGGGCGAAGATCGCCTGCTCGGCACTCGGCAACGCGGCGTAGAACGCTTGCGCCTGTTCGGCGCTGCCGCTGAAGCCGTAACCGAGGGTCAACCAGCTCTGTAGTTCGTCGAGATAGGTTTTGACCACCTTGCCCGGTTGCGCGCTGAGCGAGGTATCCGGATTGGCAACATTCAGCGTGTTCAGATACCGCGCGATGAACCGCAAATAATCCGGCCCCTGTGCCCCTGCGCCAGCCTGCAACACCACGCTCGCGCCAGGCTGGTTATCCCCGGCCACCAACGGCCCTATGCTGTTGATGCTGGCGCGATCCTCCATGAGGATGTTGCGCCCGGCATTCACGTCCAGAACACCCGGCCCGGCGATGTCGAAACTGCTATAGAGGATGTCGCGCCCGGCCGAGACCCGAGAGACATCGCCAGGCTGGCTGTGCACGAACAGATTGCCGGTAGAGGCGATCTGCTCGTTACTGCGGCCCCTGCCCTCGCTGGCCGAATACGTCTGTTGTCCCAGGTTCGTACCGGAAGCGACGATGTCGCGCCCCGCCACCATCCACACCGGACCCGCGGCTTCATACCAAGTGCGTTTCGTGGTCTCGAAGAACAATGTCTCGCCCGTACGAATCCCCACCAGATCACCGGTCAATGCATAGAAACGCGCCGGCCCCTGGACACGGCTCAACCCCGAGTAACTATCAGGACCAAAAGCAAAGAGTGGGTAGCGCGTATTGGTCTCCGCCAGCACACCGTCGCTGCCGGCGTTGCTCATGATCGGTCGGCTGTAGACGTTGTTGCCGTAGCCATTGAATGCAGGTGCAAAGGGTGTCGCGATGGCCGATGGGCTGGCACCTGACTGGTTGATGGCGTAGCCACCGGCATAGATCGAATCGCCTGCGATCAGCTCAAGCTGCCCCGCGTTCGAAGGCGCCAGCAGCAGCGAATAGTTCAGGGCCGGTGCAGCGTTGCCTACACCGTAAGCCGCTGACGGCCCGACATAAATCGAACCCTGGCCCGCGACGGCGCGCAGTATCGACGGGATCACGTAGCGATCATCGGTGGGCGACGTATTGAGCCCGTCGATTTTCCCTTGGACGGCGGTTTCCATCAGTTGGGTGTTCGGCGTCAGATTGCCGCCTGCCGAGAATAAATCGATGGCCGTGTGATCGGTCCACAGCGAAAACCCCGTCAAACCGCCACCGGCGTGGTAAACGCCATCGGCCGTGGTAAACGGTGTCGAGTTCTGCAGACGCACGCGGCCTGGGTCCGCAGCGCCACCGAGTACCAGATCGCCTCGGGTATTGAGGCGCATACCCGAGTCGCCGGGAATCAGCACCACCCCGCCGCTGGCATTGCTGGCCGTCGAATTGAACGGATCGAAGGCGCGCGTTTCCCTTGGGTCGTGAAACAGCGAAGACGCGCCGTACTGCAGATTGACCCCGCCCAACGCGGCGCCCGTCAGTTGCGCAGCACCACGCAGGTTGATGATCGCGCCCTGCAAATCGTGCGTCGGCGTGCCTGTACCCGACAGGCCCGCGCGTGCTTGCAGAGACGGATTGAGGGTGCCACCGAGACGAATATCCAGGTCTCCGCCCCCGGTCAGTTGCAGGTTGCCGTCGCTACCGACGCGGCCGGTGCTGCCGACCGCCACGATCAGGCCCTGACTGCGTGGGTAAGCCGCATACTTTTCATCGCCCATGGCCTTGAGCATGCCGGCATCCCCGGTGGCGCTCAAACTGATGTTGCCGCCGCCCAACGTACCGAAACCGGTGAAGCCCACCAGATAGGGTTTGCTTTCCACACCCTGCATTGGTAGAGGCTGCGCAGCGTAGCTGCCAAAGTTGATCCACCAGGCCGTCGGCACATCGTCGTTTCCCGTCCCCTGGCGCCACAGCCAATTGCCCACCGCGACACTTGGAAGCTGCTCACGCGTGCCGTCGGCAACGGCAGTGGTACGACGGCCGAGCACGTCACCCGACACCGACCCGCCGGCATTGATCGTCAGGTTACCGCCCATCTGCGGATACCAGGCCTGATAAAGACTGGCACTGCCGCCATCGACCCATTTTTCGACATCGCTGCCCGCGCTGCCCAACACCGAACCATCGGCCGACAGACGCCCTCGTGCCTGGTTGTAACGCGCATCGACGTTGCTCGATTGAGTGCCGGCGGTGTACACGCCAAACGGTGAAGCCATGCTCACGTTACCGGCAGCCATCAGGTCCAGGTCACCGGTGCCGGTGCGCAACACGCTGAACATTTGCGAATGGGCTTCGGCGCTCTTGCGGGGATTGTTTTCGATGCACAGCGCCGGATCGATGCTGCACCAGAACAATTCGTCATCGTTCATCGGCGTGTAATCCGGCATGCCCATCCAGTTACCCGGCGCCCACACCGTGCGCGCCATCGGCGCACAGGCGTCGGGCGCGATCTCGCAAAGCAGCAGGTATTCCTCTGGAACCGGTTCGTACGGAGTAAAGCCATACTCGTTACCTACGGCCCAGACCAGTTTGCCGGCCACCTCGATCATGGTCACACCATAGTGGGTGTCCGCCAGCTGCAAGTTGCCGGCGCTGGCCTGAGGTTTCACTGCACGGCTGTCGGCTGCGGCCAGATCGGCGCCTGCCACCATGCGCATCGACCACGACGCACTGCCTGCCGGCAGCATGCTGGCAATCGCCCAGTTGCGACCTTGTTGTGTGCCATTGGACGGACGCAGATCGAGGAACACGGTGCCGTCCGCCAGCTTCACATTGGTCATGGATGGAATCAGCGAACCACGTAACAGCTCCAGCGTAGTGCTCAGCAAGACGCCGACCGTTTTATTGTCGCCATCGACAGCACCCGGCAGCGGCACACCTTTGGGCCAGAGCAGGGTCTGTAACGCAGTGGCGTTGTTCAAACGAATGCCTGCGCCCAAACAACTGCCTGCCGGCAGGGTCACAGCGTTTTCGAGCAATGTGCCGGCGGCATACAGCAGATTGCCCACCGAGTCATGCACATCGCCAGCCAGCACGGTTCCGGCCTCAAGCGTATAGGGTGCGGCCAGCGTGCCCTGAACCGGCAACACAGTACCCGCTGCCAGCGTGGCGGCCTGAATCGGCAAGTCGTAGTTCAATGTTGCACCGACCGGGAAAAGCGTACCTTCGGCAAGGCTCACCCCGGCGCCCGGCACAATCAGGTCGCCACCGTACGGCTGAATGCCCGGTACCAGTTTCCAGCCAGCATCGTCGGCAGTTTCCGGCGGCGGCGCAAAACCGTCGTTGATGCTGCCGTAGATATCGAGATTGCCACCCGCCCGGATCAACAGGCTGCCCGCCTCACCGCTGCCATACACCGAGGTTCGGCGAGTGTTCGGGTTGAGGCTTGCATAACGGTAGCCGGACAGATCGAGATCGCCCTGTACAACCAGATCACCGTCGGCAGATTTACTGACGATTTCGACACCCGGGCGCAGGTGAAATACATCCGCGTAGGTCGCATTGTTGAGGCCGGCCAGTTTACGTTGCAGCAGATCACTGTTGTTCAGTGCCGCGTTGATAAAGCCGTCGCTGTCAGTGTGAATGCGGTCCAGGTAGCCCTGATCGATCACCTGATACGGGCGACCGCTGGCCGCCGGATCGGTGCCGTCGACGGCATCGCTGTAGCGGCGCACGGCGTTCAGCCCAATGGAGCGGGCACCTTGAATATTCACCGCGCCGCTGGCATCAATCGCAATGTCATTGCCGCCCAGGCGCGGTGCATTCAGCTCCAGCGTCCCACGCGCCAGACCATCGCGTTGTCCCGCCAGGTTTCCAGCCACTGCATCGGTGCCGTGACGCAGATCGATCCGTGCACCGGCGGCCAACGTCAGTACACCGTCAGCGGAATTGAGCTCGACCATGGCGCGGTTCGGCGCGTCGATGATCTGGCCGTAGCTGTCGACTCGCAGCACGCGGCCATGAGCATCCAGCACCGCGTCACCGGTCAGGCTCAAGCCGTTTTTGCCGGCCAGACGAATGCTGCCGACCCGTTCGCCACTGGCATCGATCAGCCCGGCCACGGTGAGGCTGCCGCTGTCCACCGAGACATTGACCTCGCCGGCCTTGAGCCCGTCACCGATGACCAGATCACCCTGCTTGAACTGGAAGCTGCGGCTTCCAGTCACTGCGCCCTCATTCAGGCGCTGGTTGAGGCTGGCGAAGGCCTGGCTCAAATCACCCTGCAGACGCTGAGCGCGAATGTCCACACCGGCGGCCTTGTACGGCACCCAGGTGCCGCCCGCATCGTAGTAGCCGCTGCTGCTGCCGACGATCTGCCCTTGCAGGTCAACCTGTCCGGCGTCGACGGCCAGGGCCACGACACTGAGTTGGCCGGCCTGATTGTTGACTGCCGACAGATCGATCCGCGAACCCGCCGCCTGATGAATATTGCCTGCGCTGCTGTGCAACGACAGATCGCCGCCCCAGCTGTATTTCTTCACATCGTTGAACGGCAGGACGCGACCTGCCATGTCCACCTGCGCGCCGCTGCCAAGCGTCAGATCGTCCTCGGCATTGACCAGCAGTTTGCCGCTGGCAAGCACGATGCGACTGTCGAGCACAACGCTGCGTGCCGACAGACTCAGTTGCGCGCCGAGGGCATCCGCCACCGCCGTGGTGGCGGTGCCGCTCAGGCTCAGGTTGTTGCCGGCCTTGAGCTCGCTGACCGAGGCGGCTTCGCCGGTCAACAATGGCGTGCGCAGGTTGAGATTGCCACCGCTGTAGCTGAACCCCGTGACCGCGTCGTAAGCCCCTTGCGATTCGTACACCGCCAGGCTGCCCTTGTGGTTGGCGGTGATGCGTTCGCTGGCATTGAGGTTGACGTTGGCAAAACCCAGAGTGAGTCGGTTGTTGAGGTCCAGACCATTGGGTTGTGGATTCGGGCCATAACCCAGTTCGATCCGTTGCGCCTGAATATCCAGCGTGCCGTGGCCGTTGCCAGCGCCATCCTTGACCACCGTGCCCGGCGCTTGCGTGGCACCGTTCCAGATCAGATTCCGGGTGCGAATCGTCGCCACGTCGCGGACACCTCCCGAGCCATAGATGGCCGGGGTGCCCAGCGCCAGATTCTGCAATCGGCTCTCGCCGGTCTGTGGGTCGAGCGTGTCGAGGGTGACATCGCCGAAAAAGTTGAATGCATCGCGGGCCACCAGACTCAGGGTTTCCAGGGCTGGCGCGCCGAATTGCGTGTCGCCCTGCAACAAACGATCAAGCACGTTCTGGTTCAGCGTCAGGCCTGCGGGCAGACGACCGGTGGCCGCTGCCAGTGCTTGCGCACTGCCGGCATTCACCACGCCGACCGACAGTCCCAACTGGCGGGTGCCGAAACGAACGCTCTCGCCCATTTCGAAGTCTTTGTCGGTGGCGGCGATGATGCTGCCATTGGAGTACAGCAACGCCGGCGCCGTGCACTCGGCGGTCGGACAGGCGCCAATACGAATGCTCCCGCCTCCGCCCGGAGAAGGCGCAAGCACTGGCGTCCAGCCATTGGAGACCACCAGCAGGCTGTTGCGCTCCGGTACATAGATGAAACCGGCCGCCGCATCGTACGCAACGGCGCCGCGCCCCAAGGTATTGATGCCCGCTCCCGCATCAATCGTGATGCCGCCATTGGCGCTGGTGGTGCTTAGCACGACCTCCGGCGCCGAGAGGATGGCTCCCTCTCTCAGCGTGATGGCGGAGGTGCTGCCGATCATTTTTATGGAGCTGCCTTCCGCGCCGTAATACACGGTCGGGGTGCCACCGATGGTCAGTCGTCCGGCATTCAGCGCATTGAGGGTGTCGGCATACAGCGATACACCGGTAAACCCCGCCGTGCGCGTCCGCCCGGCGCCGAGAATCTCGAACTCACCGCCGGTATAACCGCCCTGGACGACAGTGGTGCCCATCACCCCGCCATCGGCGGGCTTGAACAGCACCCGCCCATTGAAGTCGAGAGCGTTGTCATGTTCGCCGCCGCTGACCATGCGCAGGTGCAGCGTGTTGCCGTCCAGCGGCGTGCGAGCACGTGGCAGGCCGCGCCGTGCGGCATCGTTGAGAACAAATTGGGTGTAGCCGGTTTCGTTGTACTGCGAATAACGCCGCAGGACATCGGCAGACGTCACAATCACCTGGCTGGGCAGGCTGTCACGAATGCCGGTATTGGCAATCGACATCTGCCCGGAACTGGTCCAGGAACCGTTGCGCAACGGCAACGCGCTGCCCATCGGGCCGGCCATCGCCTGACCATTGATTTCGACCCGGAAGGCACCCGGTAACAAGGCGAAGGTTGACGGCAGCAAAGTGTAGGTGCCCGGCGCCAGCCCGGGAATACCGGCCTGGAGCGTGATCTGCTGGCCGATACGCGGATCGACGGCGCCGGCCTCGGCGAGCATCGGCGCATAACGGCTCTGGTCACCCGCGACAATGGCATAAACGGGGTTGCTGGCCAGTCCCGGCAGACTGAAGGTGCCATCGGTGGCATTGCGTGCCAGCGGATTGAAACGTGCGTCGGTAGAGCCGCCTCGCCCGGAAACAAAACCGGCCCCGCGCAAATCGCCGCCCCCCGCAATATCGATCAGCGCGCCGGCCTGTACATCGGTGTATTGCGCGTCGAGTATCACCCCGGATGTCGCACCGGCAATGCCATTGAGGATCACCGACTTGCCGTTGTATCGATAGTCGATCCCGTCGGTGGTTCCGCCATAAGGCATGACCAGTCCGGCGGCACTGACAGACGTCACGCTCCCGGGCAGCAGGTGCAATTCACGGGTTTTGACAAAAACGTCCTCACCCAGCGCAATGAGACCCAACGGCGCCCGAATCACGCCCCCCTGCTCAATGTGGCCAGCGCTCAATGTGAGGCTGCCGAACACCGAGTAAGGCAGTGTCGTCGGCGCCGCCCCGTGACTGCTGATACGCAACGTATGCTCCGGCACCGATCCGGCCTGGCTCTGATACCCCACGCGCACTTCAGCCTGGACACCACTGGCCGGATAGATTTGCGCTGCACGCAAGTGCATGTCACCGGGTGTCCACAGACGGCTTCGCTGTTGCTCATCGCTCGGCGCGAGAAATCTCATGTCGCCTGCGCTGTCGAGCGTCACCTCAGCAAAGCCACGCCGACTGACCTTGAGCTCCGGTGCTCCTGCTTGCAAAACAGTCCCTTCGGTGCCAAAAGACAGCGAACTCCCAAGGTCCAGCAGGTTCGCAGAGGCGTTGAACTGCGCAGTGGACAACAGCGCGGTCGGGTTGCTCATGACCCGTGGACGAATCTTGCTGTCCGAACTCAGGTAAGTGCCCACCCCGGACAGGCGCAGATAAGGCGCACTGAGGTTGACCCGAGTGCTGTCCTTCGCCGACTCGGCCAGGGAAATGGAACCGGCGAACAGACTCAGACTCTGCCCCATGTTCAGGTCGACATCGCCCTCGAACGGCATCAGGCCGTTGCTCAGCAGACTGACGTTATCGAAACCGCCACTGGTTAATTGATCAGCACTCAGACGCGTCCGTCCATAACGTAAAAGTGCCGCGGCTTCGCCCGCTTGCAGCGTCTGCGGCAGTGCCTCCGTCGGCCCTTGGCCGATGATCAATTCCCGTGGCACCCGCACCGCATTGGTCATGACCGCGGCACCGTAGGCCGGCGTGTCCAGCGCGATTTCCAGACGTCCGCCCGCCGCGCCTGCACCACCGGCGCCGGCCTGCAGACTGCCTTCGATAAACAGGCCATTGTAGGAGCTCAAGGCAATGCGTCCGCCATCGGTGGCCACGCGAACCGGTCCTTGCCCGGTATTGTCCAGCACCGCTTGCGTGCCGGAAGCCTCCAGACGCGCACCTTGACGGACGATGACGTAAGCGTCGGCGGCGGTCGCGGTGGCCTTCTTCGCATCAATTTCGCCACCGAGGATGATCGAGCCGCCCTTGCCGACCTGACCGTAGACTCTGCCCAACGCATCCACTGCTGTCGCGGCCCGACCGGCGACATCGAGCACGGCATGCTCACCGATCCAGATCGAACGGTTGTGCGCCGTCGGATCCGCCTCTTGCAACGACGTTGCCACATCAATCGAGCCGAATTGCTGCTGACGGATATCAATGCTGCCGCCCCACGCGTTGAGCTCACCGTCCACCGTGATCTGACCTGCCCCGCGCAAGCTGATGCGCTGACCGGGATCGACGTTGATCCGTGAGCCCTGGCCGATGGACAACGGGCTGTCGGCGGGGTCAATCAAACCGGGGAACGTTGCGCCGGCCTGCAATGCAACGGAGGCACCAGCTCTTTGCGTCAGTACGCCCTTGAGCGGATTTTCCTGGAACAGCGTCGGCGTCCAAAGCTCAAGGGCATTGCCTGGTGTCGTACCGGACGGCACGTTCGAGGCTGATTCGGCGAAACGATAGACCGGCATCAGCACATCGAGGGCGGTGTCATCGGCCAGTTCCAGGCCCTTCAAACCGATGATGTTGTAGGCGCTGAAGCCCGAGCGGAACAGTCCCGGCGCCAGACGCAACGTCTGTCCATCGAGGCCCTCGCTGGCAGAGCCGATCAGCACCTTATTGGCCTGCAGGGTCAGCGTACCGCCGCCGCTCACGCCGTAACCCTGAATGTCACCATCAAGCACCATGTGTGACTGGCCGGGCGCGCTGTTGGTGCTGGATTCAAGGGTCACGTCGCCCCCCTTGCCGCCACGGGTCTTGCCGTTGGCCAGTATCGCGCCGCCCGACGAGACATCGACTTGACTGCCACTGGCCAGAAGGATGTCGCCGCTGCTGCGGATCGACACCGTCCCGCCGTCGATGTACGCCAGTCCGCCAGCGTCGTCCGGGTTGCTCGACAGGTTGCTCCAGAGACCTTGAGTCTGCAAATGCACACCCTGTGCAACGGCCACCCGCGCCTGTTTAGCCGCTGGCACCGGGAGGCTGACGTCGTCGCGTCGATTCGTGGCGAGCTGGTTCAACACGTTGCCAAGACGCAGGCTGCCACCTTGCGCTACCAGGTCAGCGTTGACCTGTACCTCAGGGCTGAACAACGTGATGTCACCGCCATTGTCCAGCGCCACGCGGTCATTGACCTCAATGCTGTTTTTGGCGGAAATCTTCAGCGCCCCCAGCTTGAATCCATTAAGCAGCCCGGCATCGAGAAACAGTTTGCCCCGACGCTCTTCAGCGACCGCGCCAGCCAATCCTGAATCAGTACCGGTGTCACGCACGCCCCCGACCTGCACTTGATCCAGCAGCGGGCTGAGCTGATAAAGCAAGCCCGAACTGGCAGCGACATAGGCGGCATCGTAGCCACCCACGATCAACTGCCCACGCCGTGCCCGGGCGGTCTGCGCCTCCTCATATCCGTCGAGACCGGCCCGGGGGGTCCGGGTTTGCCGTTCGCCCTGAAACACCTCGCCCAACAGTTGACCGTCCAGCACGGCGTTGCCCGTGGCAATCACCAATTGCCCGGCGTCACGACCCACGGTATACCCGGCTTCCAGACGACGCGTCGGCGCGATCAATGGGCTATAGAAATATTCAGTCTGCCCCCAGCGCTCACTGCTACTTTCGTAACCTTTGTAAAGACCGCTGTAGAGAATGTCGCCCGGCGCACGGGAGACTTCGTATAAGCGCCCGTCGGCACCGCGCAGCCAGCTCTGGCGAATCTCGCCGCTTTGCACATCGAGCGTGCCGCCGGACAAATTGATCAGCGAACCTTTTTCGCTGATCACATCATTGCCGGAAAATCTCACTTCACCGCCCTGAGCCATCCATTCACCGATACCGTGGCCCTGGGTGCCAAGGTAACCGCCCACTTCCAGCAGCCCGCCGGCGGTGTACCAGCGGTCAGTGGCGTAACCGTTGGTGCCCACCGGCACGAAGACCAATTCGCGAACATCGACCCAGACATCGTTACTGTTCAGCGCACCGCTCTGGCGATTGACCGAGGCATCGCGCTGCTCGTTACCCTGCACGTTGATCTTGATGTTGTTGGCTTCCATGGCCACTTTCACGCCCAGGGCGCCGGAGACATCAATCACCGCCCCGTCGCGCACCAGACTGCGCTGGCCGGCAGCCACGGCGACCTGACCGCCAGTAGCGAGGGTGATCGAGCCTCGTTGAAACTCGACGGTACCCCCGCTGCCGATAACGATGCGTGACTGGTCACTGCGAATCCGGTTGTCGGCATTCACACCGATCAGCGCCGACTCGCGCTGACTGTCGAGGGCGGTCAGGTCGCTGCTGTCGAGCAGGATTGCACTGACGCTGCCTTCGCCCAATGTCACACGGCCCCGAGTGTCAGTGGCCGGATTGAGCAAGTGCACGGTGCCACGCGTCGCGACCGAAGTGCTCGCCAACAGCACGCCGTTTTGCACGACGTCGTGGCCAGTCAGAGTGATGTCGCCCGTCGCGGCCTGAATCAGGCCGGTGTTGCTGACCTTGCCGGTGCTGTCAGCCTTGAAACCGGGAATGACCTCGCTGCCAAAGGTCGTGGAATAACCATTACCCTCGGTGCCCGAACCTTTACGAATGTAGAAGCGGTCACCCGCGCCGAGGACAGTCTGACCTTTGGCCGTGCTGATAGAGCCGTCGTTCTGCACTTCCTTGCCGAGCAACAGGGTGTAGCCGCCGGAATCAGTGGAAAGCGCAGGTTTGCGTGTTTCAATCGCGGCACCACGTTCCACAAGGACTTTGCCGGCAGCGTCGGTGAAGGTTGGCTGGCTGCCCTTGCTGTCGAAATACAGACCACGGTCGCGGAACTGCACATCGCTGATATCCGCCGCTGCCGCCACCAGGTTACGCACATTGACCTGACTGCTGCCGCTGAACACGATGCCGTTGCGGTTAATCAGCATGACGGTACCGTCCGCCTTGATCTGTCCTTGAATCTGGCTGGGCCGCGCGCTCGGATCATTGACCCGGTTGAGCACCGCCCAGTTGGACTGCTGGGCAAATTCCACCGTGGTATTGCGCCCGACGTTGAAGGTTTCCCAATTGAGAATCGCCTTGTCGGCAGTCTGCTCGATCTTCACCGAGGTCTTGCCGTCGGCCTGGGTTTGTTGCGGGCCTTTGGCATTCATCCAGCCCTGGGCCAGGCTGTTGTCGACTTTCAGACCGCCCTCGCCCAGTCCATCGGGCACCACTTGCACGCTGCCCAGTGCGGCGGCGCGTCCGGCCGCTTGTGCCGCCTGCTGGGCGGCGATCGCCGCCACGGTGTTGTTGAGTGTCTGCAACGAACGCTGTAACTGCTGATTGGCCCGCTGCTGCTGGGCCAGCGGTGGCGTCATCCCCGGCAAACCACCCACGCCAGGTCTCGCCGCCGCTGCTTGCTGCGCAACACCTTTAGCGGCAAACCAGCTCGAGCTGAACGCGGTTGCGGCCTCGGCACTGCCCGCTACCAGACACAACGCCATCGCCTGGGCCAGCGGCTTGAGCAACCACTGGGCCGGATCGCCAGCGCCACGGTTTGCAGGCTGGACACGGGTACTGCGACGGGAGGTGCGAGCAAGCATCACTACAGATCCTTTTTGATTGCAGGCCGGTTCAGCCCTGCTGTTACGACATAGGCAGTTGGCGAGCATCACGACCGAACGGATGTCACACAAATTTCATGTTCGAGGTGTAAATCGGCAAAAAAAATGGCAGCAGCCCGAAGGCAGCTGCCATTTCATTGCGCGTGAAACGAGGCTTGCTTAAGGACGACCGACACCGTTGCAGGCGTTGGCGTTGTTGATGTTCAGGTTGTTGCCCGAGCTGTTGGTGATGAAGTTGGCGGTCACAGCGGTTTTCCAGTTGTTTGGAACCGGCGTGAAGCTGTGGGCAACGGTGGCAACGTTGTTGCCCGGGTTGCTGTAGTGAGTGGTCAGGAAGGCTTTGACATCAGCGGCCACGGCTGCGTCCTTGTAGCACTGGCCGAAGATGAAGTTGGTGTAAGCCACGATCGGATAACCGGTGGCCGGGTTAGGCACGACTGGCGCCCACTGTGCCGGGTTGGCCGGCGCGGTTGGCAAGGCAGCAGTGCTGAGTGCCAGGGTCACGTTGGCGTTGGTTGGCTGTACGCCATTGACGCGGGCAACCACGGCGTTGCTGGTTGCGTTCACGCCGTCCGGACCGACGTAACCGATGGAACCGTCTACGGCGTTCACGGCAGTCGCCACGTCAGCGGTGTTGGCTACGCCGACCCAAGTCGAAGGCAGAGCAGAACCGGCTGGCAGACGAGCGTTGCTGAAGGTGGAGTTGACGGCGAATTTGCCTGGGCAAACAGCATTCAAGTGGCGGCTGAGGATTTCAGTGGTGCCACTGGAAACGTTGCGGTAAACCACACGGATCGGGGTGGTGTCGGAAGTGCCCAACAGGGTACCCCAATCGGTCACGCTGCCCGAAAGCGCGTTGCACAGCTGAGTGCTGGTCAGGTTAAGCGCGGTCTGGCCGGCTTTTTTGTACGGAATGGCAACCGAAGTGGCCACCGATGGCAACTGGATCAGCGGGCCGTATGAAGTACCGAAGTTGGTGGTGTAGGTGCTGAGTTCCGAAGCGCTGAGAATCGAATCGCTACCGGCGAAGTGCACAGTGCCGGTGGTGCTGAACTGTGCAGAGTTGTTGGTCAGGAAAGCACTTTTGCCAACGCCGCTACCGGTCACGGCGTAGCTGAAGTTGGCAGGCAGGATGCTGTTGGCAGAGCCTTTGTACAGAGCGGCAGGCAGTGAAGCGCCACCACCGGTTACGGCCATGGCCTGGGCAGAGGCCAATGCGGCGACAGTCAGTGAGGCTGCGATCAGAGTGCGCTTGAACATGAAGAATCTCCTTTTCAACTGGGTTGTGAACACAGGGTTTCGGATGGCTTGCATGACACTGGGAGGACTCACCGGGCCCTCGCTAGCGCTGGCCTGGGTTGAGTCGCACTGAGAAATTCGCAGTTTCCGGTGACAGATAAAGGAAAAAACCTCGGGAGCTGCGGGGTGTTTCTGAAGGGATTTTCTCGGGTGTTTGTCGGATGCTGCGCAGCGTCTGGATCGCGGGTTTGGCTGAATCGGGCTGGAGCCGTTGGCGGGTGGTTGCAGATGACAGAAAGGAGAACCCGAGGATGGGGGAATCAAGGATCGGGTGATGCTGGAGTCCTGGGAAAAAATCTGGATTATTTATTGCCCTGACTGGCCCCATCGCTGGCAAGCCAGCTCCCACAGTTTTTTATGTTGTGCCGCAAATCGCATTAACAACACTGTTCCCTGTGGGAGCTGGCTTGCCAGCGATGAGGCCGGCCCAGTCACCATCAATATTTCAGACACACCACTACTGGACCAGTTGGTTGATCTCAATGATCGGCAACAACACCGCCATCACAATCACCAGCACCACCCCGCCCATCACCACAATCATCAGCGGTTCGAGCAACGCCGTCATGCCCATCGCCCGCCGCTCGATATCGCGGGACAACGTCTGCGCCGCCCGCTCCAGCATAGGCGGCAGCGAACCGGTTTTCTCACCACTGGCGATCAGGTGAATCAGCACCGGCGGGAAGACGTTTTCCACTCGCAATGCTGCGGCGAGGTTGACGCCTTCGCGCACCTTGGCCGTCGCCTCAGTGACACTTAGGCTCAAGCGATCGTTGGACAGTGTCTGCCGCGCTGCTTCCAATGCGCGCAACAACGGCACCCCGGCGCCGCCGAGAATCGCCAGGGTCGAGGCGAAACGTGCGGTGTTCAGGCCCAGGATAAAACGCCCGAAAAGCGGCAACTTCAACACCCGATGATGCCAACTCAAACGCGCCGCCGGATTGCGCAGATACAAGCGCCAACTCCAGAAGCTTGCGCCCATGATCCCTGCACACAGCCAGCCCCAACTGCGGATGAAATCACTCGCATTGAGCATCGCCAGGGTCAGCCCCGGCAAATCCTGCCGCGCCTGGGAAAACGCGCTGACTACCTGCGGCACGACGTAACTGAGCAGGAAAATCACAATGCCGATCGACACCAGCCCGACCACGCCCGGATAGATAAACGCGGTGAGAATCTTGCCGCGCAGGTTGTTGCGCTCCTCGATGTAATCCGCCAGGCGCTCCATGACTTGCGCCAGATCCCCGGACTCTTCCCCCGCCGCAATCAGCGCGCGATAAATCTCCGGAAAATCCCGTGGCCGCGCCGCGAGGGATTCCGCCAGACGCATGCCGCTACGCACATCGGCGCGCACGGCGCTGAGGGTGTGGGCGATGTGTTTTTTCTCGGCCTGCTCGACCGTGGCACTCAGCGCCGCTTCCAGCGGCAGACTGGCGCCCAACAGACTCGCCAATTGCCGCGTGGCCCAGGCCAGATCGTTGTCCGAGAGCTTGGCGCTGAACAATCCGCCACCGCCATGGCTGGCGACATTGCTTTCCTTGTGTACCGACAACGCGGTCAACCCGCGCCCGCGTAACACACTGAAAGCGGCGCCCTGACTGTCCGCCTCAAGGTGCCCGGATTCGATCTTGCCGGTCGCATCGGCGGCTTCAAAACGATAGCGATTCATCAGGCGTCCCGTGTCACACGAAGGATTTCTTCAGGGGCGGTGGCGCCGCTGCGGATCCAGCGCTCACCGTCCTCGCGCAGGCTGAACATCCCGGCCTTGGCCGCCGATGCACGCAGAGCCTGCTCCCCTGCACCTTGGTGAATCAGGGTGCGGATGTCGTCGTCGATGCAGAACAATTCGTGAATGCCGGTGCGGCCGCTGTAGCCGGTTTGATTGCAAGCCGCGCAGCCGACCGGGCGCCACGTCCCCGGTGTCGCCGGGTCTTCCTGTTTGCACTG
The DNA here is from genome assembly GCF_044742875.1 of Pseudomonas sp. NPDC087817. Lineage (NCBI taxonomy): Bacteria > Pseudomonadati > Pseudomonadota > Gammaproteobacteria > Pseudomonadales > Pseudomonadaceae > Pseudomonas > Pseudomonas sp. NPDC087817. The sequence goes on along the minus strand of NZ_JBIUVJ010000003.1, from coordinate 138,149 downwards.
ATTGCACAAGCGTCGCACCAAGCGTTGCGCGAGTACGCCGAGCATCGACGAGGCCAGCAGAAACGGCTCGACGCCCATGTCGATCAAGCGGTTGACCGCCGACACCGCGTCGTTGGTGTGCAATGTCGCCAATACCAAATGCCCGGTCAGTGAGGCCTGCACGGCGATTTGTGCGGTTTCCAGATCGCGGATCTCGCCGATCATGATGATGTCCGGGTCCTGGCGCAGGATCGCTCGCAGCGCCAGCGCGAAGGTCATGTCGATCTTGGCGTTGACCTGAATCTGGCTGATGCCCGGCAGGTCGTATTCCACCGGGTCTTCAACGGTGAGGATATTGCTGGTACTCGCATCGAGTCGCGCCAGTGCCGCGTAAAGACTGGTGGTCTTGCCGCTGCCGGTCGGCCCGGTGACCAGCACGATGCCGTGGGGCTGGCGGATCAGGTGATCGAGTTTGGCCAGCACTTGCGCGTCCATGCCGAGGGTTTCCAGGTGCAGACGCCCGGCCTGTTTGTCGAGCAAGCGCATCACCACCCTTTCGCCATGCCCGGTCGGCACCGTTGAAACACGAATATCAATCGGCCGCCCGGCCACGCGCAAAGCGATGCGACCGTCCTGCGGCAGGCGTTTTTCGGCGATGTCGAGCTGGGCCATGATCTTGATCCGCGACACCAATGCGCCGTGCAACGCCTTGCGCGGCGAGACCACGTCACGCAGCGTGCCGTCGACGCGATAGCGCACCACCGAATGGGTTTCAAACGGCTCAATGTGAATGTCACTGGCCTCATCGCGCGCGGCTTGGGTGAGCAAAGCGTTGATCATGCGAATCACCGGTGCGCCGTCCTGGGTGTCGAGCAGGTCGGTGATTTCCGGCATGTCTTGCATCAAGCGGTCGAGGTCGACTTCGTTTTCTGCTGCGCCGACCACCGCTGCCGCACTACCCGTGTCGGCATAGGCAGTGGCAAGCAAGCCATCCAGTTCGTCATCGCGCACACGCTGAATCGTGGTCGCACCAAACTGCCGCCGCGCCTCGCTGATCGACCAACCCGGCGTCGACGGGCACACCGTCAACACCCCATCACACAACAAAACCCGCTGCGCCTTGGCCCAGGCGTAAGGCAACACACTCATCGCCGCCCCTCCGCAACCCGAATGATCTCCCCGGTGGCAATGCAATCCCTTGGAGCACTGGGATCCCCTGTGGCGAGGGGATTTATCCCCGATCGGCTGCGCAGCAGTCGTAAATCCTGCACACGCGGTTCATCAGTAAAATCCGGGTGACTGGCTTTGGGGCTGCTGCGCAACCCATCGGGGATAAATCCCCTCACCACAAAGGCATCACTCACATTGAGGGCAGGTTTCAAAAGCGTGTGCTCCCTTCAATCGGCACCGCTTTAATGGTTGCGCGTGGGCCTGAGGTTGGCGCCACCGCCGGCACACCCTGCGCCGCCGAAGGCAACTGCGGCGCCTGCATATCCGGCATTGCCCAGCTACGCTCCGGCTGCAATCCACCCTGCGCCCGGCGCATGAAGTCATAGCGGTTCAGCGTAATGCTGCGCCCCGCTTCGCTATCACGAATGATGTACGGGCGCAGGAACACCATCAGGTTGGTCTTGGTGATCGCCCGGCGTTCATTGCGAAACAATGCGCCGAGGCCGGGGATCGTCGATAACCATGGCACCGCGTCATTGCTCTGGCTGTAACCGTCCTGCAGCAAACCGCCGAGCACCATGATCTGGCCGTCATCAAGCAGGATGCTGGTATCGATTGCGCGTTTGTTGGTGACGATGCCCGCAGCTTTTGCACTGCTGGAGGCACGCTCATCAATGCTGCTCACCTCCTGATAGATATCGAGCTTGACCGTGCCACCCTCGGAAATCTGCGGGCGCACGTTAAGCTTCAAGCCAACCTCTTCACGGGTCACCGTCTGGAACGGGTTATTGCTGGTGCCCCCGCCGCCCGTAACATAACTGCCGCTGACAAACGGAATGGTCTGGCCCACAAAAATACTCGCCGCTTCGTTGTCCAGCGTCAGCAGGTTCGGCGTCGACAACACGTTGGTGCCGCCCTTGCTCTTCAAAGCCCGGGCCAGCACTTTCAGGTCAAGAATCTTGCCGATGCCAGGGATGTCCACCGTGCCGTTGACGTAACCGAGGTTCAAGCCTTGCGGCAGCACGTCGAGGCTGGTTTTGCCGTTGAGGTTGATCCCCGAACCACCCAGATTCGCGCCACCGATCACGCCATTACCGCCGAGGTTGCCGGTCTGCCATTGCACGCCGAACTCACTGGCATCGTCCTCGCCGACTTCGACAATCAGGCTTTCGATCACCACTTGCGCACGCCGTTGGTCAAGCAGATCGATGACTTCGCGCAGGTTGCGATACAGCGGTTCCGGCGCAGAAATCAGCAAAGTATTGGTGGTGGCGTCGGCCTGAATGGTCACGCCACCGGCACTGAAGGCAACGTTCTGCTCGCTGGCCTGATTAGCGCCGCTGCTGGTGCCGCCACTGCCTTGGGCGTAACTGCCACCGGTACTTCCGCTGCTATTGCTGGTCGATGTCGTGCCGCTGCTTTGCGCACCACTCTGGCCGTTCTGCCCAGCGTTGCCGCCAGTGCTCGCACCCATCGCACTGAGCACCGAACGCGCACTGTCGCTGGTGCCGCTGTCGCTCTCGCCCGTGAGCAAACCGCGCAATGCCTGCGCCAGTTTCGCCGCTTGCGCGTTGCGCAAATAAACCACATGCAAATTGCTCGGATTGCTCTGCGCGTTGTCGAGTTTGTAGATCAGATTACGCGCCAGCTCCGTGCGCTCCGGACTGCCGGCGCGAATGATGATGGTGTTGGAGCGCGGATCACCGATCACTGCGATTTTCTGCGTCGGATCATTGCCTGGCGCATCGAGCAAATCCGCCACCATCGGCGCAATGTCGGCAGCGATACCGTTCTGGATCTGCACCACATCCGTGTCAATCGCACTCGGCGAATCAATGCTCGCAATCAACTGCGCCACGCGGGTCAGGTTCTCCGCGTAATCGGTGATGACGATGGTGTTATTGCCCGGATAGGCGTTGATCGGATTGTTCGGCGAAACAATCGGGCGCAGCACCGGAATAAGGTTCACCGCGTTCTCGTATTGCAAACGAAACGTACGGGTGAGCATGCCGTTACCGGCCGGTTTGTCAGCGCTGTAAATTGGCCCACCCAACAACTTCGCATCCGCCTCCGGCACCACCTGCGCCACGCCGCCGACATCAACGACGCTGAAACCCTGCATACGCAACGCCGCGAGCAGCATGTCGTAAGCCTGCCGCGCCGGCACCTGACCTTCCGAGACCAGCGTCAACGTGCCCTTGACCCGAGGGTCGACCAGAAACTGCTGCCCGGTCGAACGCGACAGCGCCCGCACAACCGCTTGAATATCGGCGTCGACAAAATTCAGCGTCACCGGTTGATCGCCCAAAGGATTGCTCGGCAACGCAATACCCGACGCCGCCGCGCCGCTGCGCGCACGCTTGCTGATGTTGTGCAATTGCTTCGGCACAGGTCGCGCCTGCGCCTGTGCGCGCTCGCGGTCGAGCACCGCGTCGCCGCTGCGTTGGGTGTTGGCCAGCGGCCGGCCCAGCTCACTGTCGACCAGCAACGGCGGCTGATTCTGTGGTGTAGTGGTGTTGCTGCACGCGCTCAACGCCATCAGCAGCATCGGCAACGCCAGACGTGCCGGTTTGGATCCTGACCCCTTCATGAAGCTTCCTTAGCGCCCAGCGCCTGATCCATGCGAACGGTGCCTGACAAAGTGCCGGCAGTGACTTCGGTCGAGGGGTTGTCTGCGCGTTGCAAACGGGCCTCGACCACTTGCAGAGAAAGTTGTGCCGGGTTGCTCAACAGCCAGTCGAGCAGGGCGTCGGCCGGTGCCGCGTCGAAGGTCAGCAGCCAGGCACCGGCCTCCCCGGCCTGCAATTGATAGTGCCCGGCGAGGCCGCTGGCCTGCAGGGTCTGCTCCAGCGACTGCGCCACGGTTTGCCCGTCCGGGCGCACGCTGACTTCGCGCAGCAGCACTTCCAGCGCTTCGGTCTGGGCGCGCAGCTTTGGCGTTTCGGTTTCCCAATAAGCGATTTTCTTCAGCGGCGGCTGGATCAGCGCGACCCACAGCAGCAGGCCGATCAGCGCAACGGCCATCCCGCCGACCATGCGTTTTTCGCGCAGCGCCAACGGCTGCCAACGCGCCTGCACCTGAGCGTTAACGCGCTGCAACTTGGCGCGGTACAACGCGAGCGAGGCCTTATTCATCTTCTTCTGCTCCGCCGCTGTCATCGCTCTCGCTTGGGGTGGCTTCAGTGGACGGACGCAAGGTCCAACCGTCCTCATCTGCCGTCACGCTGATACCGGCCTGGGCCAAGGTGCTTTGCCAGTCCTGATCATTGCCGCCACGACGGGCTTCACTGAGCAGACTCAGTTGCAAGGTGCCGTCGACAAATGTCAGCCGCTCGACACTGCCCGCCATCGACGGCATGCCGCTGCCGGCCTGCAACACCAGACGATTGAAAGTCTGCGCCGGATCATCCGCCGTGCTCTTCTGCCGCGCCGCCAGTTGCTGACGGGCCTGTTGCAACGGGTTGAGGATCACCGGCAACTCAGGGAACGCCTGCTTTACCCGCAGGTTCATCTGGCTTTTCAACTGCTGACCCTGCCCGGCTTCGCGAGCGGCATACAGGTTCAAACCGATCACCCAAACCGCCACGGCTAATGCTGAGATCGCGATCGCCCTGCCCCAGCCGCGATGCTCGGTTTTTTGTTGCTGGACTGCGCCATGCAGCTCCCAACCCGGTAGCGGCCCGGTCCAGCGCTGCGCATCCGCCATCGGCAATTCGGCACCCGGCGGCGGTTGATCGCCGACCCAGTGCAACGTGCTTCCCGGTTCCCACACGACACTATCGAGGCCGTCATCGAACAACGGCTGCACCCGCGCCACTTGCACGCTATCGCGCAGCAACAGATGACCGTCCTGCACGCAAGCGACAGTGCCGGGCAGCACCGGCAAACTGTACGGCGCCGGGTAGAGACCGCGCAGGTTCAGCCCAGCGCTTTTGAGCAACTGGCCAAAACGCAACAAGTGCTGCCGAGGCGCCCAAGCAATCTGCACCTGCCCGGCCTCATCCCGCGAACTGTGCGCGATGTGCATCTCGCTGCTGTCGCCCAGCATCAACGCCTGCGCCGCACACTGCACCGCCGCGTCAATCTTGTTGGCAGGCAACGGCGGTAAATCGAGACTCGCCAACAGGCTGTCAGCCGGGTGCAGAAAACACACCAGCGGCGGCAGTTTCGCCTGCTGACTCAACTGGCTCAGACTGTGGCGCTCTTCCCGCGTGACCTGCCCTTGACGATCCAGCCAGGCGCAGTGCAATTGACTGTGCAGATCCAGTTCCACCAAGGGCGGCAACGCCACTTTCAACTGGCTCATACGCCCACCCGCGACCAGATCACTTGCGGCAAGCGGTCCTGGCTGCGATGCAGCAACGCCTCAAGACTGACCCGCCGCTGATCGCGCCGCGCCTCGCCACGCAGGCGAAACCAGTCACTGGTGATGCCGACTTTGACGCTGGTCAGCTCCAGTTGCGGCATGCGCAAGCGGTTAACGAAATCGCCACGATTGATAAACCAGCGCCCGGCATCGCGCTCGGCGATCAGCGCATTGGCGCGCTCCAACGACAGCCCCGGCACATAAGCGGCTAACACCGGCGCAGTAGCCGTGTTGCCATTGAGCCAAGTCGTCGCGGGAATCACCGTCAGGTACGGCGCCAGTTTGCCGATCAGCGCCTCATTAACGCCGTCGACACTGCGCAGATCATCGATGCTGCGCAGCATTGGCAACGTCGGATTCTGCGGTTTGCGGGAAGCGTTTGGCGAGGTCGCGCGACCACTGTCGAAACCTGTTTTCGGCGTCTCGGCAATCTGCGGATTCAGCAATCTCGGGTACGAAGCAATCACCCGCTGACTGATGCGCTGGCTCAACCCGGCACTGACCCCGATCAACTCGCACAAGCGCTGAAACGCCGCCACCTGCGCCTCATCGACCCGCTCGTTGGCCACCAGATTGCGCAGGTTGAACTTGCCCTGCTCATCCTCCAGTCGCCCCTCAAAACCTTGCGCGGAGAGACGCTGCGCCCACGGCTGATCGAGCCGGGTCAACGGGTCGCGCTGACGTGCATCCCAGAGCAATTGCCGGCTGATCTCCAACCCGCCCTGCACCACCCAACGCCCCTGCACACGCTGCTGATCCGCCTCCAGCGCACGGGTCGACACGCTCTGGCGCGTCAACATGCCCGCCGCAATCACCGCCACCACAGCCGCAATCAACAACGCGCTGATAATCGCCATGCCCTGTTGCTTCGCCCCCTCAGGCGAGCGGCTGTTCATGGCCGGCCTTACAACTGCCAGGAACCGATATCGGCATTCACGCCGTCGCCGTCCGGCTGACCGTCGGCACCGAGGGAAAAGATGTCGATCTCGCCATTGGCGCCGGGGTTGAGGTATTGATAAGGACGCCCCCACGGATCGTTCGGCAAGCGCTCCAGGTACGAGCGCCAATTGCTGTTCTTCGCATCCGCCGGCCGCTCCACCAACACCTTCAGCCCCTGGTTCATGCTCGGGTAAGTGCCATGATCGAGGCGATACAACTTCAACGCCTGCATCAACCCACTAATATCCTGCTTCGCCGCCGTCGCCCGCGCCTGATCCGGCCGGTCGAGCACCTTGGGCACCACCATCGCCGCCAGAATACCCAGAATCACCACGACCACCATGATCTCGATCAGGGTAAAACCCTGCTGCCCACGGGGCGTGCGCATCGGTTGCTGAAGCGATTTGAAAGGTGCGATATCCATCTCGACATTCCCTGGCTTGATTCGATTCGACGCGCAGTGTTGCAAGAAGATATGTCAGTGATGTTGAAAATCCTCGGGTGTTTTCGTCGTCAAGCCGTCAAGGACGGGGGTTAGCGTCGAGGGCTGGGTTTGGGTTTTGGGCCAGTTATGCGTGCGCGTTCGCGGGAAGAAGGTTTCACGTTGATTGAGGTGCTGGTGGCGCTGGCGATTATTGCTGTGGCGATGTCGGCGGCTGTGCGCGTGGCGGGGTTGATGACGCAGAGCAGTGGGGTTTTAAGGGATCGGTCGGTGGCGCTGATTGCAGCGCAGAGTCGGATGGCGGAGTTGCGACTGGAAGGCAAGTTGCCGATCGGCATGAAAGCGCAGGATTGCGATCAGGGCCGGCTAATGCTGCGCTGTGAACAGGTAATCGCAGCGGCAGAGAATGGTCGATTGCTGAAGATCGGCATTCAAGTCTTCGACCGAAACCAGGATGCGCCGCCGCTAGCAAAACTCGAAACCCTACTAAACCGCCCCCTGTAGGACCTGCCGCAGGTTTTGTGGTGTTTGCAGATTTTGCACTCACCACAGAACCCTGTGGGAGCGGGCTTGCCCGCGAAGGCGCCAGAACAGACACCCATCAATCACCAGGTGACCCCGACCCCGACACGCGCATCACCCCGTCAATTACAAATTATCTAACACCCGATTCACCGCCAGCACTCCCTATAACCGAACACGGCAATCGGTCGAACATCGGCTTCCGCCCGATGACTGACTAACCTGCCATCCCAGCCAGACATTCATATGCCCGTCAGCGTTACGGATAAGGCACACCAAGCTCCCAGCGTGATTGCCAATGCGCAATGTATTGACGCGAAACCTCCGCCATATCTCGAATCACAACCACATTTTCCGAGTTAGCCTTTTCGGCGGACGGAGCGAAATTGAACGAACCTGTTTCGATCGTATTACCGTCGACGATGATGGTTTTGTCGTGATGAAGATGGAAATGTTCATTGGTACGCAGTTCCACGCCGTTCAAAACCACAAGGTCCATCGCCGCCTTACTGGACTTGCCCAGATTTCGCTTTTTATCGACCACTATCCGCACCTCCACCCCACGCTTCTCCGCATCAATCAAAGCCTGCACGATATCGGGAGCCTGAAACGCATAGGCGAGCATTTGAATGCTGTGCTGCGCAGACCCAATGGTTTGCAAAACCAGCTTTCGCGCCGAACCTTCCGGGGAAAAACCGACCTGCACGCTTGGTTCGGCCTGGGCTATGGCCGCAATACTGAACAACATCGCCAGCGCCGCGCATTGCAATTTAGTCATGCTTGAAGACCTTCAGTTTAAACAGCCGGGACGCTTTACTTGCTCGATGCCAGTCCATCTGAGCCAACTCTTCCCAGAAAAGATCTGCAGCACCAGCCAACTATCCTGCGAAGTCGCAATGTATCTGCATGCTCTCTGTCGGGTTGCAGTGAATCTTGAAACCGCACTGCATCAGCGCAGCCTTGACCTCGTTGAGAACGCTGAGATGTTCAGCCGCCCTGCTGTGTTGAAGGCTCGGCGATGTAAATACGCCCAACGGCAAAAATCGCAGTCTCCTGCCATTCAGAATGATTGAAACATCCACATGAGAGCCATCCACGTCATGCCCATTGGAGCCGAATATATCGCTCACCTCGTCTTTTCGGCCTGGGTAGCAAGCGCAAAACAACCGGATGCCCAGCCACCTCGACAGGACCCTGAATAACCCAAGTTGACTGGTTTTATTTTCATATCCCCGAACGAGCAGGAGTTGAACTGACGGGGGAAGCCTCGACTGGGCTTCAATCAATTTAAGAAAGACATTTTGTTCAATCAGTACTTCAGAGGATGGCCAGCGAGGCTTGACCTTCAAGCCCTGATTCTCTCCCTTGAGAAGGGTCAACATAGCGTTCGAACTCTATTTTCAACTATTTGATTTCGCGAAATTTAGCATGGGCAAGCGCTCCCTGCGCCTGCAGACAAAAATCCAGGCTGTCGGGCCGACATCGCGCTCAAGCCAACTCCCACAGGTTTCAGCACCGGACACACTATCCGTGACCACCCCAAAACCCTGTAGGAGTGAGCCTGCTCGCGAAGGCGCCAGAACGGACACCCAATCAATCACCAGATGTACCCGACACCCGCATCAATCCGCCAATTGCAGATTATCCAGCGCCCGATTCACCGCCAGCTCACCAAGCATGATCAACTGCGCAATCCCCAACAACGCCCGACGCTGCGCCGCCGGCAACAGACTGGCGCAGTCCTGCGCAATGGTTTTGGCCGAAGCGAGTGTTGCACTGGCATCGACCAGCAGTTCTTCGGTTTTGTTGTCCGCAGTCACGGCGTACATCCCACGGTTTTTACGTCGGGGCGGCGTGGAACCGGGCGGACAGAGGTAATGGTCTAGGGCGCGGTCGGCGGCTTCGTGGAGTTTTTTGGAATCGATGGATTCGTAGGGGGAAACCGAGGCGGTTTCGGGCGGATTGGGTGTTGGTTTGATCATGGTGAAGCTCCTTGATGACTGGAGCTGCCACCGTTCGCGGTCAAACAAACAGGGTGGCAGCTGTACGCGGGTTGACCGACCGGACATCAAGGAATCCGGCACACCCGAAGGTGTCCCACGCACAGCCACCGCGACATGATCTCAGACAATGCGTGAACACGTGCAGAACGCTGGCGCGCCTTGATATTGGGCGGACGGTCAAATCCGATCGCTGATGTGTCAGCGACCGCACCACAATAGAACCCGCCCCCAAGGCGCACAAGCCGGCGGATTCTGGCGTAGCTGTAGGCAAAGGCGCAAGGATATGTAGCCTGGGAGAGTGTTTGGAGATGTCTTTTTAAACGCTAGTGTTTATCGAGACCTTAATGCGGCACCTCCCCTACTTAAACGAATCTGCCCCAATTACCGGCAATTTTTCCCGCGCACAAAACGTAAACCCAGTCGGGGCGTAAAGGCATTGCGAGCGACTCGACAGAAGCCACTCACCAACAGTCAATCAAAGGACTGTAAGAAATGTTGAACGCAACTTTTGCCTCAGGCATTCTGTGCGACGCAAATGTACATGGACGGTAGATTTTTGGCGGTACTGTTAAATGAAACTAAAAATATTAGTCATCAGCCTTTTATGTAGCGTCAGTTTATTTTCTAGCGCAGCAGACGTTCCCATCAAAGAGGGAATGCCATTTTCGAAAGCCCGAAAAGCTTTGATCAAAAATGGCTGGAAGCCGAATCCGTCCTACTCAGGTGAGTTCGGGGTCGAAAACGTCATCCAAAGAAAAGGCTTCATTGAAATCGAGTCTTGCACGGAGGGCGTCCGTTTCTGCAGCTTCAACTACATCAAGAACGGAGATTGTTTAGGTGTAGGAACTGTTGGCGAAGAAGTGAAAGACATGAAAGTTTATTCCTGGAACTTCAAATGCCCGGAAAAGGATTGAAACCAGACGTCAACAACAAAGTGATAACAAAGGGGGCTGATTTATTTTATAGAAAGAAATCAGTCCCCTTTTTTTGAAATCCTCATTGCGTCTCGGATCCCACAACAGCTCCGTCCCCTTGTCCCAACAGACGTAAGCGTCCGCGGAACACATCCCCCTGAAGCTGACATGGAGCCATCGCCTCCATTGCACCGAGGCAATAGTGGTTATGCGGATTCTGTTCTCTGCATAATGACTGACCGGCCATGTTTAGGGTGCTTGTTATGCCAGCCTCCGCTGATCAAAACTCCGCTGTCGTTTTATGCGCAGCTTCCAGTAACGACCTGGAAGATCTGGTAGCCATCAGGATTGAGGCCATGCGCGAGAGCCTTGAACGGCTTGGACGATTTAACCCGGATCGTGCGCGCGAACGATTTATTGCTGGGTTCGACGCTAACAGCACACGCCGCATAGAAGTCTCAGGTGATCTGGTCGGTTTTGTCGTAATCAAAGACCATCAGAGCGAGCTTCTGCTTGACCACTTGTATGTGATACCCAGTGCGCAAGGAGCAGGAATCGGCTCTGAAGTTCTTACTCGGATTTTCAGAGAGGCTGATGAGATCGGGCGTCCCATCAAGGTGGGTGCTCTCAAGGAAAGCGCTTCAAATCGTTTTTACACTCGCCATGGCTTCGTGTTCGTCGAAAGCGGTGAATTCGATAATTATTATGTCCGGGCTAGCAGTAATGCCGTTGATTTTGGCGACTAGGTAATCTTGATACGGTGCACCGTCAGAGGTTGCACCGTTGGATGGGCATCCACCTGTGCGGCAGTAGCTCGGTAATCTTATTCGCCTGCAGATCATTCAAAGGGTCGGATCTATTTTTCAAAAATAAATCCGCACCCTTTTCCTTCTTATCGGGAACGAATTCCGTAATGCCTCTCTGAATAGATCCGTTCACTTATCCCTAGCGAAATGCTCAACCTCGCAGCCCATCGAAACCCCGCTCGCCGGTAAACCGTGCTTCTCTGCCGTCTGGCCCTCTACCCTTCTGATAGCCAGCGACTGAATTACCGGAAGTGGTCAGGATGACTATGCTGTTGACTTACCTAGCTGAAAAAATAGTCAGGCAACGCCAATGTCGAGGTTGATATTTAGAATGCAATTCACCGATCTGATATCAAATCGACCTGGCAAATAAAGCAACGGAGTGCGAGATGAAAGTCATCGCTTTTTTAGCCATTTACCTCGCAGGTGGGGTTGCCCTGTTTCCTTTCCTTGACCTCATGCGTCCCGTAGGTGTTTTTCTCGACCATTTCTATTCACAAATTTTCCTGGGTTCCGGCGCTGATGTAGCGGAACGCCTGAGCCTGAGCTTTATGTACGCAAGCCTGTTTCATCTGGTGTGGTCGGCTTTATTTTCTGAATCTGCAAAAAACTGGGTATCTACGATTAACTTCAGAGACCTTTGCTATCTCGCTATTCGATGCCTGAGTTTTTTTTGCGTCAGCGTGATAAGTCTCGGGCTGGTTGGAATAACCAGCCAAAAAGTGCCCCGTACGGACTTTCATCAATATTTCACTTTTTTGGTGATCTGCATGCTTCTGGGTCTTTGGGCGTGGTCACTCAAGGATTTTCTGGTGGCAGCCCTTCATTGCACCGGAAGAAAAATCACAGGAACGACTAAATAAAAGCAGGCAATTACCTAAGTCACTTTTACTAGGCTGCATTCATAGCAGCTTCCAATTTTCAATGGCTCAGCACTAGGCCTAAAGCAGCAACAAGGGAGACAGCACTTCCCGAAGGGCTTGGCAAAAGAACCACCATCCCCCACAACCTCACACCGAATGTCAGAAGCTTTTGTCGAGCTAAAGATCGGCTATAGGAACTGTCAAATGAAGGCTTCGACCCTCGTACTAGCCGCACTTTATTGCATGGGTATCAGCGCAACGCTTGCCGATGCCTCACAGGCGCCAAACGACAAGAGCGGGCCAGCAGGCATCATCGTCGGTGAGCGTTTGGCTGCGGCCAGATCCAAGCTAGTCAAACAAGGCTGGAAGCCGACGCGGATGCATACCAACGACGGCTATGAATACAGTGGCGCGGAGAAAGAGCTGGCTGCACACAAGTTCTTCGAACTGGACACCTGCTCGTTTGATAGCTCGCGCTGCATCTTGTACTACGCGAAGACAGGAACTTGCCTACGCGTCGATACCATCGGTGAGCAATTCGATGACATGACGGTGACGCGATGGACCCGTGAATGTTCCGAGGCGCCTCAATAACCACACGAAAACGGCGCAGGACAGTAACCGACCCGCTCCCACAGCTTTCAGCGTCGTACACAACATCTGCAATCAACACAAAACCCTGTGGGAGCGGGCTTGCCCGCGAAGGCGCCAGAACGGACACCCAATCAATCAGCAGGTGATCCCGATACGCGCATCACCCCGGCAACTGCAAATTATCCAACGCCCGATTCACCGCCAGCTCCCCGAGCATGATCAACTGCGCAATCCCCAACAACGCCCGGCGCTGCGCCGCCGGCAACAGACTGGCGCAGTCCTGCGCGATGGTTTTGGCCGAAGCGAGTGTTTCACTGGCATCGATCAGCAATTCTTCGTTTTTGTTGTCCGCAGTCACGGCATACATCCCACGGGTTTTCCGAGGCGGCGGCGTGGAACCGGGTGGACAGAGGTAATGGTCGAGCGCACGGTCGGCGGCTTCGTGGAGTTTTTTTGAGTCGAGGGATTCGTAGGGGGAAACCGAGTCGGTTTCGGGCGGGTTGGGTGTTGGTTTGATCATGGTGAAGCTCCATTTTTATACCTGGTGGAACCACCAACACCTGTCGCTAAACAAGTAAGGGTGGCAGCTGTGCGCGGGTTAGCGAACCGAGAGGTATAAGACCCGGCAGACCCGAAGGTCTCCCACGCACAGCCACCATATCGTCGTCGCAAACGTCTGCGACAAACTGGAGCGTCGTTGTACTTATACCTGGTCAGGTCGCTAAACCCGGTCGCTGGGTTGCCAGCGACACGTAGACGATAAAGACCAGGTACAAAGCGCACAAGCCGGCGGATTCTGGCGTAGCTGTAGGCAAAGGCGCAAGGGTGTGTAGCCTGAGAGAGTGTCTGGAGATGTCTTTTTAAACGTCAGCGTTTATCGAAGCCTTACAGCGGCACCTCCATGAGGTGGGGAGGCCGGCCAGATGATTCTCAGATTTATTTTCTGGAAATAAATCAGTTCCCTTTTTCCCCTAACCTGTACTTCTACGGCGAGCAGATCATATGATCGGAACAGTATCTACCTGAGAGGGAGTAACCATTTTGCCGAACGTGTTTTTCTCTTACTGCCATGCGGACGAAGCCTTGCGCGACCAGCTGGAAAAGCAGCTTTCTATGCTCAAGCGCCAGGGGGTCATTGATACATGGCACGACCGCAGAATTGGTGCGGGCCAAGAAATCGATGCAGCAATCGATGATCACATCAACAGCGACGAAATCATCCTGTTACTGGTCAGTCCTGACTTCATCGCTTCCGACTATTGCTACAACATCGAGATGGCCCGAGCGATGGAGCGCCACGCAGCCGGGGAAGCGATCATCATTCCTGTGATTCTTCGCCCATGCGATTGGCACTACGCACCGTTCGGCAAGCTGCTCGGCACGCCCCAAGATGGGAAGCCAGTGACACTTTGGCCTGATCGGGACGAAGCATTCTTGCAAGTCGCGAAAGAGGTGCGGAAGGCCGCCGAGCGATGCAGCCGCAGCCAACCGAGCACAACACCGCGACCTGAGCTTAAAAATTTCAATGCCGGCTCAGTGCCCACCCCCACGGCCCCGACTAGCACTAGGTCGAGTAACCTTCGGATGGCTAAAAGCTTCACCCAACTGGACAAAGACCGCTTCCTGCTCGAAGGCTTCGAGTACATCGCCCGCTACTTCGAGAACTCGTTGGCGGAGTTGCAGACACGCAACCCAGGGTACGAAGGGGTATTTCGACGTATAGATGCCAATCGCTTTTCTGCAAATATCTACAAGGATGGCCACGACGTTGCAAAGGCGACTGTGTTCACCGGCGGCCAGCTAGGCGCCGGGATCTATTACAGACATGGAGATTCGTTTGGCGGTGGCTCGTTCAACGAGGCACTTACAGTAGATATAGACGAACACTCCTTGTACTTGAAGACTTTTGGGATGGCGTTCCACACTCGGCAAGACCAGAAGCTATCCCAAGAAGGCGGGGCCGAGACGCTTTGGAGCCTTCTCATCGCACCGCTACAACGGAATCGGTGAGTCATCGCTGGATGCGATTTAACCAGAGCACAGGGGGCAACTCGCCTCGTTTACACTGTCCCTGCTACCAAGAAATAAGACCCACATAGAAGGCTCAGACCATGGAAGTAGTCCTGCTTGCCCACATCACATTTAACCGAATAGGCTCAGCCAGTGGTCGCGGAGGCTTTCGAAGCCAGCGCCAGGTTAGATTTTCTGCTGAGGTGGCAGACACCGATCAATCGGCCTTACGGGAGTTGGTGATCGAAATCGCGGAGGCCAATGGTGAAGCGGCGGGAGTCCTGAACGACTTGAGGTACGAGCGAAACTACGGAGGGGAAATGGTGCTCAACATCCAAGGCCCGAATACCTCATACAGCACCGTTTATGCCCAATGTCGCATCATCCATGCGCTGAAAGCCAACGGGCAGTACTTCGAGCTTCAGGAGGCAGACATCGGAGGTGGCAAACTGTTTGTCTCATCTCAGTAGGCTACGTAATTCGCATGAGGGGTATAGCTATTAGAAATGAGCGCTATTACTCATTTAACTATATCAAACACTATACACATCAGGCTCACGAACATAATAGAAAGTTTTATTTTCAAAACCGGAACAACGAAACACGTAATTATTATAAATATCGATTTGAGGGATTGAATTGACATACGCATTGA
Source organism: Pseudomonas sp. NPDC087817 (assembly GCF_044742875.1). Taxonomy (NCBI): domain Bacteria; kingdom Pseudomonadati; phylum Pseudomonadota; class Gammaproteobacteria; order Pseudomonadales; family Pseudomonadaceae; genus Pseudomonas; species Pseudomonas sp. NPDC087817. The sequence continues at coordinate 122,886 of NZ_JBIUVJ010000003.1, read as the reverse complement.
TTGACAACGCAACTTTGACTGCAGCCCAGAGAATCGAAGGAAACGTTCTCACAAAATCGAGGAAAGGCAACTGCAACAGCGACATCTCTTCCAGTTTTTTCGGCTTGGCTGGCAAAAAAAACTGGTGATTCTTGTCGTATTGTAGAGGCCGCATATTCGTTGAAGCCTGAGAGAGAATGCGCGAGACAAGGCGTTCTTTTGATGAGGACGAGTTAGCAGTTGCAAATAAAAAAGTCGCGTCCTTGATTTCGGAGATATCGAAAGCTTCTAATGATATAAGGATAAAATATGGGCTTCAGACAAGGCAAGGGGTGCCGGTGACTAAGCTTGTACACGTATAAAACACCGTAGCAGCGCTTAACTCGACGCCCAAAATCCCCGCCTTTAACTTTAAAGTTAAAATTCCAGATTTTATTTACGACCTTAGAAAGCCGAGGGGATTTCGCGCCGTTTATCGAAATTTGACTCACGACCTTTCAACGGTATGGTCGCTAGGTGAGGCCCGAGACATCCTTGGAAGTAACATCTCGATAGATACGAAAGCTCGAGCATACAACCCAAAACAAGAACAGCCTCGGCTCGCAAACTCTCACTCACAATTCGAAAGCCCGATATAATTTCACAGCTATTATTCAAAGGGGACTGATTTATTCCTGAAGATAAATCAGCCTCTATCTCTCTTTTCATGCAAAACTTCACCCTTACACCATCAGCAAATACACACTTTTCTAAAAGCATTATTAATTTGTTCTTTTGAACCATAAAGTCCAAAATCAAGCCAATGAATCACATTATAATACACTTGATCAGCGCGATTACATCTATTAAACATAGCAACCAGTCGAGTTCTCGAATAGGCCTTTGCACATTTAAGCGCACAATACTTACGGACCTGAGGATCATCATTATTAAGCATTTCCAGAACCACATCGTCGCCAAGACTTGTAAACTCTTTTTCTTTAATAGAAGAAATAATATTACGCCTTATAACACTAGGGCAATCCAACGCCAAAACATCGGCAAGCCTGTTCTTTCCAAGTTTCAAAACCGTTCTAACTGCTAAACTCTGAACTGCTTTAGAGACCTCTCCACCACCAAGTAATGAACTGCTTGAAGAAGTTTTACCAAACCTCTTAAACAAATCAATAACCAGCAAAACGTCCTGCCACTCTCCAAATAAATAAAAGTATTCCAAGTCGGCTTCGATGGGAAGCACGGAAGCATCAGTTAGTGACAACCTAATAACGGCCAAGTCTTTTTTTGACTTCTTTTCTACCAACAACGTCAACGCCTCTCTGATAAACCTGCTTATTATATATTGCTTTAAATCATCAAACTGTTTCAAAGTTGTATTTGGATCATCATTTCTTGCTTCAGCCCATAAACGCATATGCTTTTTATAAAAACCCTCATATTTATCTAGCAAATTTTTAGTGAGTTCCGGGCGATGAACATCAATTCTCCTTCTCGCCAACTCAATGTAAGCATCAGAATTTATCGGTAAAAGCCTATGCATTCTCCTCTCTAATTCGGCGCTGTCCATTAAGGCCAAAACTCGCGACTGGAATTTCGACCACGCGAGAGTTTCTTCGGACGTCGGTTTTGACGGATCTTTCATCACAATAGCTTTTGCTTCGTCATCGCTCAGGATTGCCCCCTGTTTTAACAAAGCGGGAATGGCCAATGCCCTAACGCTAGGCTCCGAATCCTGTTGTATAGTTTCAATAAGATTGGTGGAGAACAAATCTCTAACAATCAATATTTCTGCAGCCTTAGTGCGAACCGCTCTATTCCGGTTTTCTAGTGTTTTAATTAAAATCTCGGTTCCGATATGGCTATGATTCTCAAATATTGAATTTATTAACCCCTCCCCCAGCCCTGCTGGCTGAAGATAATTAACCGCTTCCAAGCCGGAGTTCAAACCTACGCGAAGCTTAATAGACACGTAGGCTTCTTGCGCCGAGGCGATTGTCTGTGAATCATTTTTGTTAATTTCCTTGTGTATTTCATCAAGATCATCCTCCACCCCATTTTCACCCAAATAACGAAGAGCGGAGTTCTTGACCGAAGACGTAAACCTATCTGAAAGCCACGCGTCGACAAACTCTCTCCTAGTGACAAACTCATGCGACGTCAATTTCGTCCCCGTGATTGTCATCAAATCCAAGATGGAACTGACAATGGAGTGCCCTCCCTCCGGTATTGTTAAAGTCAGAAAGCTTAAACTGTAGTGCTTGTTTATTGGATGTTGCAACCAGTACCATATAGGAATGTTCTCATATTTAAGGTTTCTGGCACTTGAATGCAGCAACCCGAGTAATTCCTGCTCGTCCAACTCACAACTATCTTTATTTCGATAGATAAGATTAGCATCGTGCGTACCTAGATAAGAATTGTCATTTTGACCATCGCCCAATCCATTAGCTATGAGCCTCAACCTAGCGACTTCGAACGGCTCTAATTTCGCTCTTTTGGAGGCATCGCCACTACGGTGCAGAATAGACTGAATGAAATTCGCACTCTCACCCTGAATAGGACTGAAGTCGAATGTTTCTCTATTTTTATCGCTTTTACTGGATTCGACCTCGACATCTGGAGCGTGAGCAGCCTGCGGTTGAGAATCGATTAAATCAACATGCTCCAACACATAATTAGAAATGCATTTTCTAATTATGCCTTCAAAATCCTTTTCATTTTCAAACTCTTGAAATAATAACGCTTTATCCTCGATGATTTTCTTTCTAAAATTTACAACTTTCTGAAGCTGCTGACCGGGATCGCTCAGGGCAAGCGTATCAATTTTCTTGAAAAACAAACTTATTAGAGGCTTCTTACAGTTCCTGTGACCTGTCGTCGCGATTGCAAACTCCTCTTCGAATCCTGACTCATATTTACTTTCGTTGTCAGGGGCCGACCCCCAGCGTTTCCACAGAATTCCAATAAATACGTCGCAACGCTCTAAATCACGGTTGATAATTTCCTGCGGCCTACCCGCACTTGAGACCGTATCCTCCCACCCCACTAATTCGATATGCACATTTAGCTTTAGTGAAAGCATGGAGTTCAGTTCGTCAGCAACCTGCTTTGCCACTTTGCGCTCTAGGAATAGATCGCCCGGTGAAGCTAAGAAAAAACTTATCACCTTCCTATTTCCAGCCACTGCACGACCCCATATCCATCTGAATTAAGGCTTCCAGTATTCTGATTTATTCGACAGATCACAATGCCCATATCATCTGACTGTAGTGGTCAACAATCACGGCCTAACCAACCTAGGCATCTCCACCCCCTCCCCCAACCTCTCCACCCCCAACCTCACCCTCTCCCCACCCTGCTCAATCACCACCCCATCCCCCTCCACGGCCACCAACTTCACCCCAGGCCCAACCTTCTCCCCCTGCAAAAAACTCCTCGGCGGCCCATCGTTCAGACTCAGTATCGCCACCGCCCCCCGACTCCCCGCCATCACCCCGCTCACCTTGATATCCACCGGCGCCGTTTGATTGGAAAACCATTGCAACGCCGGGCTATCCCTGCGCGCCGCGAGCAATTGCGGGGCTGCCGGCGGGGTGTGGGATTCGGCGGTGGTCAGCAGCAGCGACGACCATGTCGCCACGCCGACCAGCGCTGCGAGCAGCGCGAGGGCCTGGACTATTTGGGGTGGGGAAACGCGTGCGGTGAAGGTCATGGGTTGAATCTCCTTTTTATCCCTGCTGCCAGCCTACGCGGCAATTCTCTCCGTTTTATTTCACACGCCTTACATGTTGGCCGTGCAGGATGATCCTCAACGCAAAGGAGCGCGCAATCGATGAACAGGCAACGGGGCTTTACCCTGATCGAGTTGATGGTGGTGCTGGTGATCATCGGCATCGCCAGCGCGGCGATCAGCCTAAGTATCAAGCCCGATCCGTTGCAGTTGCTGCGCAAGGATGCCGAGCGTGTGGCGCAGTTGCTGCAGGTGGCGCAGGCGGAGGCGCGCGCCGATGGCCGGCCGATTGTGTGGGTGAGTGATGCCAAGGGGTTTCGGTTTAGTCGGCGCAGTGACAGTGGCAAGGGGTTTGATCATTTTGCGCAGGATCCGCAGTTGCGGCCGCGTGCCTGGCAGAGTCCGAAGGTGGAGGTGCGGGTGGAGCCGAAACAGCGGGTTGTGCTGAACGCTGAGTGGATTAATCCGCCGTTGCAATTGACGTTGTCGGATGGCTTGAATCGCTTGAGTGTGCTGCGTGATGGCAGTGGAAGGATCAGCCTGCAATGAAGCGCCAGCAAGGGTTTACGTTGATTGAGGTGATGGTCGCGATTTTGTTGATGGCGGTGGTGAGTTTGATTGCCTGGCGGGGGCTGGACAGTGTGACGCGGGCGGACAGTCATTTGCAGGCGAGCAGTGAGCAGAGTGACGGTTTGTTGCGGGCGTTGAATCAGTTGCAGCGAGATGTGGAGATGCGGGCGGGGATTGAGTTGACTGAGCCGAAGAAGGTTGGGGTGGATGATGAGCCGCCGAGCGCCCCGCCCGCTCTGACTGTGCGCAGTAGCGACAGTAAGGGTTTTCGGCTGGACATTATTCGCACGGCGGCGGATCAGCCGGGGGCTTTGCAGCGGGTGCGGTGGTGGGTCAAGGGCGACACGTTGTATCGGGCGGTGGCTGAGGCGCGGAGTCGGTATCCGTTGCCGGCGCCTGGGAATGGGGTTGCTGTTTTGAGTGATGTCAGTGATGTGCAGGTGCGGGTTTGGGAGGTGGATAAGGGCTGGCGGCAGTTGAGTGGGAATCGGCGGGAGGATCCGTTGGGGTTGGAGATTCGGTTGAGTCGGGGGACGGCGCAGGGGGTGGAGAAGTATCGGCAGGTGATTGGGCCGTTGGAGTGATTTGCGGGCCATGAATAAAATGTGGGAATGGGTGGAGTCAGTTGTGGATTGGTTGGCTGGTAGGCCGTCATCGCTGGCGAGCCAGCTCCCACAGGGATTGGGTGAGGTCAGTGGGGATTGTTGGCTGTGAGGCCGTCATCGCGAGCAGGCTCACTCCTACAGTTGGATCGGGTACATCAGCAAGAGATTGGTTGGCTGGCAGGCCGTCATCGCTGGCAAGCCAGCTCCCACAGGGATTGGGTGAGGTCAGTGGGATTGGTTGGCTGTGAGGTCTTCATCGCGAGCAGGCTCACTCCTACAGTTGGATCGGGTGCATCAGCCAGAGATTGGTTGGCTGGCTGGCCGTCATCGCTGGCAAGCCAGCTCCCACAGGGATTGGGTGAAGTCAGTTGGGGGACTGGTTGGCTGTGAGGTCGTCATCGCGAGCAGGCTCGCTCCTACAGTTGGATTGGGTACATCAGCAAGAGATTGGTTGGCTGGAGGGCCGTCATCGCTGGCAAGCCAGCTCCCACAGGGATTGGGTGAGGTCAGTGGGATTGGTTGGCTGTGAGGTCGTCATCGCGAGCAGGCTCACTCCTACAGTTGGATCGGGTGCATCAGCAAGAGATTGGTTGGCTGGCAGGCCGCCTTCGCGAGCAGGCTCGCTCCCACACAAAAGCAACAGCAAGATCAAAAGATCGCAGCCTTCGGCAGCTCCTACAGGGGTGATATGTACCACCCGCACGCGGCGAATGCCGCACCACTCAAAGGATGAGCGTTAGCTCGGCTGCAGCTTTTGATCTTGATCCACGGGCGACGTCGGAAGGCTGAGTGGAGGGATTCATCCGGGGGTGGGAGCGCAGCGACCGTTTGGCGCAGCCAAACACATCGAGAGGAGGTGCAGCGAAGCAAACCGGAGGCGATGCCCCCGGATGGATCCCGGAGCGAAGGAACCCCGAGCCTCAGCGAGCGGGCCGCACGTAGGAGCAAGCCTTTTGGGTTACCTTTTCGGCGTTTGGAAAAGGTGACCCGCCGTAAGGGCGGAACCCTAAGCAGCCGTTACCGCAGCAACGGATATGTACCCAGTCAAACCCACTAGCTCAAAACCACTAGCTCAAAACCACAACGCCACCCGGCAACTCGGTGCATTTGACCCCGTAGGCATCCCGAATCAGCAATGCAACGCCAGCAAGTTGGTCAAGGCTGAACCGCGCCTGCACCCGCCGCTGCCCAAGCTCACGGTTGAGTAGCAACAACATCCCCGGTCGATACCGGTTGATCTCATCAATCATCTGACTCAGCGTAGCGCCGTTAAACACCAACACTTGCTGCCGCCAGTTCATCACCGCCGCCGTATCGACACTCTGCACACTGCCAACCTGCCCCGCGTCATAAGTCACCTGCTGCCCCGGCTCCAGGCGCAGGCTACGACCTTCAACATCCACTTCAACCGCGCCATCGAGGCAAGTCACGCAGACTTGCTGATCGGTATTACGCAGGTTGAAACGCCCCTGACTGGCACGCAACCACCCTCCCCCAGCCTGCATCGCCAGCGGCAACCGCGCCGTCTGCACTTCAACCTCACCACTGACCAACTCAAAACCCTGCACACCGTCAGACACTGCACGCTGATTGATCCGCGTCTGCGTGTTCAACTCCAGGCTAACCCCCTGCGCCGGTTCGAAACGCCGCTGCTGGCCGACTTCAGTGATGAAGTCCGCACCCAGCCCTTCGAAGCCACCGGGAATCGTCCCGCGCACCAGCAAAAATGCCGCCGACGCAGCAATCGCGCCGCCGAGAAAGGCGCGGCGGCCAAACCCACGCGGTGCCTGCAATCCTTCGGCGGCGGGTTGCAAGTTGTGCCACAACACCTTGGCCTGCTCGAAAGCCTGCGCATGCTCGGCGCTCTGCGCGCACCATTCGCGCAGAGCGCGGGCGTCGGCCACGGTGGCGCGGCCGGAGGTCAGCAGGACCAGCCAGTCGCGGGCTTCGCTGTGCAGATTGTCGGCCGCCGATGGCTCGGCAGGTGTCAGTCGAAAGATGTTCAAACGCGCAGATTCTCAACGAATTGATCGGGCACTATTCAGAAGACGGTTTTCCGGCCCCGCGACCGAACCGCTGAAACACTTTTCTTTCCAGTTTCGCGGCGCAGAAGCCCAATGCGGCTTTGATTTCCTTCTCGACCATGCGCGTGGAAATGCCGAAACGCTGGGAAATTTCCAGGTGCGGCGCCTCTTCCAGACGCGCCGCAATGAAGATCTTGCGACGGCGTGCGGGCAGTTCGTAGAGGGCGCTGAGCAACGACTGGATTTCCTTTTGCCCGCCCACTACCCGCGCCGGGTCCAGCGCTTCGTCACCCATTTGCAGCAGCTCCTCGACTTCCTCGCCAGTGAGCAGCCGCGCATCGGCCTGACGGCGGTCGGCGGCGATGTTCAGGGCCATGCGATAGAGGTAGGCATTGGGTCGCAGGACGTTCGGCGGCGTCTCCATGCGGTCGACCCGCAGGTAGGTTTCGTGCAGCACGTCGTTGGCCAGATCTTCCGAACCGAGACGCCGGCGCAGGCGCACCCGAAAGTCCTCGTAGGACGTCAGGAACAGTTGGACCATCGAACCTTTTCCGGTGTCTTTCATCCCCCGGAAACTCCTTCCCATGTGGTGCATTCCATGCGTTTCCCTGACGACTCCGGTAACAACAGCAACGTGACCGGCTGACGCAAGGCGCTGGGCGTCGGCCGGTCGATCCTGAGATTGCGAAAACTCTCCACCAGCGCGTTGTCGCGCCTTACATCACCGGTCGAAGTGACCAACCGGTTGTGCTGCACCATGCCGTCGCGGCCGACCCACACCTGCAACACCGCGCGATAGCTGCCCGGACGGGTCAGCGGCGAGCGGCACAGGTTGCGCTCGATCGCCGCTTGCACCGCCGTGGCGTAACTGCGGTTGACCGCGACGCTCTCGGGCGTCTGTTTTTGTGGCGGCGCCGGCACGTCTTCGACCTGCGCCACTTGCAAGGTAAATGCATCGTCCCGGGCATACCGCGCCATCAAACCACTGCCGCCGAGCAATCGACGCAGGGCATCGGCTGCGGTGTATTCACCGTCCACCGCGAGCGAGCGACGACCGCGACTCAACTGACTGTCGACCAGCACCGCAACGCCAGTGGCGTGGCTGTACTGATCCAGCGCATGGGCCAGATCCTGTGCCGGAATATGCAGCGTCATGCGCAAGTCCGCCGGCACCGCGTCGGCCATCGCGTGGCCCGCCGCACAGCCAAGCAGCCACCCCAGACACATCCGGCGCACAAGCCTCGTTGAACGCTGAAAACCGTCTCGGGAACTGCCTCGCTGCACGGCTGACGAATCCTTGAAAATCGTCATCCTGAGGGCTGTTTATGAATCTGGTGTGACGGGCGGTGCAAAAAAACCATCACGGGAATTGCGCATGGCTTGCACTAGACTCAAGCCATAGCGCGGCCCTTCCGGGCCGGCCAGGAGGCGAGCATGAAAACACTGTGGCGATTGAGCCTTGGCGGGCTGTTGTTGATGGCGCTGTCGAGCGCTTATGCCGAGCAGCCGTTGGGTTGTGTGGAAGTGACGGTCGGCGGTTACAAGGCGCCGAATTACGACTGCTTGAGCCAGCAGATGGGCAACAACCCGGAAGGCGCTGCGGCGGCGAAAAAGAATCAAGAGGCGCTGAATGTGCCGGTGAATAAACGGCCGCCGAATCAGGTTGGCCTCGCGACCCCGGCCGCGACCAGTACGCGGATGGGCAACACCTTCGGCACCTCGGTTAAACCGCAACGCCCACCGCAATGATTTTGATCTTGATCGTTCCCACGCTCCGCGTGGGCACGCAGCCCGGGACGCTCCGCGTACCATCCAGAGCCGAACGCGGAGCGTCCGTTGAGGCATTACCACGCAGAGCGTGGGAACGATCATGTGGTGTTCAATCGCTTGGGGTTTACCGATCGTTCCCACGCTCCGCGTGGGCACGCAGCCCGGGACGCTCCGCGTCCCATTCAGAGCCGAACGCGGAGCGTCCGTTGAGGCATTACCACGCAGGAGCGTGGGAACGATCATGGGTTGATTAGTCGCTGGGGGTTTGGCGGAAGCTGACGGCCAGACGATTCCAGCTGTTGATGGTAGTCACGGCCATGGTCAGGTCGACCAGTTCCCCTTCGCTGAATTGCTCGCGGGCCTGCTGATAAATATCGTCAGGCACATGACTTTCCGCCAACAACGTCACCGCCTCCGCCCAGGCCAGCGCCGCACGCTCACGCGGGTTGAAGAAGTTGCTATCGCGCCACACCGCAATCGCATACAAACGCCGATCACTCTCCCCGGCCCGTCGTGCATCCACCGAATGCATGTCGGTGCAGAACGCGCAGCCATTGAGCTGTGAAGCACGGATGCGGATCAGTTGCAGCAGTGGCTGTTCGATACTGAGGTTGGCAGTCAGCGCCTCCATGGCAATCATCGCTTTCATCGCCTTGGGCGAAGCGTTGTAGTAATCCAGGCGCGGGGACATGGCGGTTCTCGGTGGACGGAATGATGACTTCACCGTAACCGCCGACAGCGATGCATTACAGCCCCAATTGCACGGAAAACCGCTACACCACTGAACCCGGACACACACTGACCCTGTGGGAGCTGGCTTGCCAGCGATGGCGGTATATCTGCTGACACTAATGCTGGATCCGAAGGCCTCATCGCTGGCAAGCCAGCTCCCACAAGGTACGTGACCAATTCGAGTTTTTTACTCCACGCAACTACTGCCCCGCAAACAAACGGGAGTAATCTGGCCGGCACACTCAATTGCCCGGGGAGCCTCGTCGGTATGGAACTTCACGTCGTGATCAACGGCCGCAAGGATCTCGCCGGTCAGTTGTATCAGCAACTGCGCGGGGCCATCGAGTCCGGGCGTCTGGCCGCTGGCACGCAACTGCCGCCCAGCCGCCTGCTCGCCGAGCAACTGGGCATCTCGCGCAAGACCATTTCCGACACCTACGCACAACTGACCTACGAAAACTTTCTCACCGGAGTGATCGGCAAAGGCACCTACGTCAACGCGCGCCCGGCGCAGGTCCAGCGCAAGCAAAGCCACACCGAGCTGGCCAGTGCCGACGTGATCGAGAGCTGGCGCAATCTGCCGGTGTTTCTGCGCCACCCGACGCTGGAAGGTTCGCTGCGCTATGACTTTATCGGTGGCGCCACCAGCAAAGGCCAGTTTCCGCAGGATGACTGGCGCCGCTGCGTCGCCCATGCGATGCGCCAGATGGGCCAGTCCAAGGGTTTCTACAGTGTCGCCGAGGGCCTGCCGGCGCTGCGCAATGCGATTGCCCGGCACATCGCGTTTTCCCGTGGGATCAACTGTCAGGATGAAGACATCGTCGTGTGCAACGGCGCGCAACAGGCGCTGGACTTGATCACTCGCGTGTTGATCCGCCCCGGCAGTCTGGTCGCCATGGAAGACCCCGGCTATCCGCCGGCACGCCTGTTGTTTGGTACCCATGGCGCCGAGGTGGTCGGTGTGCCGGTGGATGCTGAAGGGATTGTCGTCGAACAGATTCCCGACGGCACGCGGCTGATTTATGTCACGCCGTCGCACCAGTTCCCGCTGGGCATGCCGATGAGTCAGGCACGCCGCGAAGCCTTGCTGGTCCGCGCCCATGAACTGGGCGCAATCATCATCGAGGACGACTATGACAGTGAGTTTCGCTACGAGGGTCGACCCACCGATTCGCTGTTCAATCTCGACCAGCGTGGCATCGTCGCTTACGTCGGCACCTTCTCGAAAACCCTGTTGCCAGAGCTGCGTCTGGGTTACGCAATTCTGCCGCCGGCCATTCTCGAAGCGGTGATCCGTGCTAAGCAACTCACTGATCTGCACGCCTCAACCCTCCCGCAATGGGCGTTGGCGAAGTTCATCGCCGAGGGTTGCCTGCTCAAGCATATCCGCCGCTGTCATGCGATCTACGCGCAGCGCCGCGAGCGGATTCTCGCGCGCATGGCCACCGATCTGGCGCCATGGCTGGAGGCGGTGCCGGCCAGCGCGGGCTTCCACATGGCGGTGTTCTGCAAGGTGCCGATCGACTTGCCGCTGGTAATCGAACTGGCGAAAAAAGTCGAGGTTGGCCTGTATTCAATCAATGGTTTCTATTACCAGCAACCGCCGAAAAACGGTCTGTACTTCGGCTTCGGCGCCATCGAAACCCTCGACATTGATATCGCTCTGGATCGCCTGCGCGACATTCTGCAACAAGTTGCCTGAATGATTGGTCTGGGGTATTAACCGCCGATTGGTTATTGGTGATCGACAGGTGCAGGCCTATTCTGCACAGGCGTTATCCCTCAATGAGCAGGATTCGTCCGGCCTGATTCAGGAGTGTGAGCAATGTCCAACGAAGTGATCAATACGGTCCAGGTGCAGGCTGCCGCCGGCCGCTCGGAGGAACTGGGCAGGCAACTGCAGAAGATCGTCGAAACCCTGCGCGAAACCCCGGGCTGCGATTCCTATCTGGTCGACCGTTGCCCTGAGGACAGTCACCGCTGGACGGTCAGTGCGCGCTGGCAGTCGGAAGCGGCGATGCAGGCGCATTTCAACCGGCCCGAAGCGCAGGGGTTTATTGACCTGATCGATAGCCGGCTGGCCAATAGCGTCGACTTCAACAGCTTTCCCATCGTTTGACTTACGGACGCCATCGCTGGCAAGCCAGGCTCCCACAGGGTTTTGTGTCGTTCATTAATCATACGAACGACGCAAAAACCTGTGGGAGCTGGCTTGCCAGCGATGGCTTATTTGAAAGCACTGAAGATCCACAGATTGGTCACCTGATCTTCCCGAATATTGGCCGTTTGAATGCGCCACCCTGCGGACTACTGTGATTGCACCCCCAACCTCACAGGTAACCCGCCATGAAAGCCCTGCACCTCTTCGCCTCTGCCCTTGCCCTGAGCCTTTGCGCCTCGGCCGCTTTCGCCCACGACCCGTCCGAAAAAGTCACCGTGCTGCAAGACCAGATGCTGAAAAACGCCCCCGGCAAAAAAGCCATGATGATCGAGGTCGACTACAAACCCGGCCAGTCCTCCATCGCCCACAAACACGACGGCACCGCCATGGCCTACGTGCTCGAAGGCGAAGTGATTTCCCAGGTAAAAGGCGAACAGGCGATCACCTACAAGAAGGGCCAGTTCTGGTACGAACCCGCCGGCTCCGAACATCTGGTGTCGAAAAATGCCAGCAAAACCAAACCGGCCAAGTTGCTGGTGTTCATGGTGCTGTCGCCGGATGAGCAAGTGCTGATCCCGCTGAAAAACTGATGGATGTTTAATCAGCCATAAATAAAAAGGCGCAAATCATCGATTTGCGCCTTTTTATTTCCCGGCGCAATTAACCGCCCCGCGTTACAGCAAATAAAACTATTCAACAGCAAACCAGACAGCAAATTGTCAGGTTGCTTCCAGCGTAGCGGGTTTAGTCTCAATTAACGGTCGTCGACGACGACAACTCAAACTTTCCGCTGATGTTGTTTCACGGGAGAAATACCATGAAACTTACGTTTGCCAGCACTTTGGCGATATCGGTTTTAGCCCTTTCCGCCTGCTCGGTGCCTACCGCACCGAAAGCAGTCTCATCCCTCGACACGCTGTTCACGCAACCGGTTGGCCGCAGCAGCGCCGCCCAGGTGAAAAGCGGTCCCGGCGTATCGCTCGGCGTGGTCTACAGCCCAAGCACCCAGACCAACCGCGAATACCTGCGCGACTATCAGGCCAACGCCGGCACCGGTTTCGGCCAGAGCCTGCTGGTGCAACCGATTCACGACGCCTACGTCGCCAGTTCAAAACCCGACATGGCGGTGGATTGGGTCAACGCCTCGCTGCAGCGTCAGTTTGGCTCGGTGACGGTGTACCCGGACATGCAGAGCCTGCGTGCGGCCAGACCGGATGTGGTGGCGATTATCGACACTCATAGCCAGTTGATTACTTCGCGCAGTTCCGATATCAAGGCGGATGTCAGTGCCGATTTTTATGATGCGCGGTTGAACTATATCGGTACGGCGAAAGGTTCGGATGCGCGGGAATTGACGCCGGTGTGGGCGGACTTCAAGCGCTCGGAAGAGATAGTGGCGGATATTAATCAGCAGCAGGATGTGCAAGTTAGGGCGTTGCAGAAGTTTGACCAGTCGCTCAGTAATTTATTGACCAAGGCGACAGATAAAGTGTCGATGCTTGATAGTAAACAGCATAAAAAGTTGTATTGAATGTGAGGGCCTCATCGCTGGCAAGCCAGCTCCCACAGGGCACTTGTGTCGATCACAAAACCATTGTGGGAGCTGGCTTGCCAGCGATGAGGCCAGAACAGCCACCACAAAACCCTCAGACATAAAAAAGCCCCGGCATCTCACGACACCGGGGCTTTTTCATTCAGCCACTACTTACGCCAGTTCAAGCTCGGCATTCGCAGCAACCGCAGGCACTACCGCTTGCCCGCTCAACGCCAGGTCCAGCAGTTCACGGTTGGCCACCGCATACATGGCGTAGTCCGTGCCGCTCGCCGCACGGATTTCCACCAGCATGGCGCGCCAGCGCGAGATCATGCTTTCGTGCTGTTCCATCCACAGCGCCAGGCGTGCTTCCACGTCCTGAGTGCCGTCGCCCTGTTGCAGGACGGAGATGGTGATCGCACGTTGCTGCCAGTCGACGTCATCGCGGAACGCTTCACGGGCCAGGGCTTGCCAGTTGTTTTCAACCGGCAGCGCGCTGATCTGTTGCAGGTACCAGGTGATGTCCAGCGCACTGCCCACAGCGAAGTAGGCCTTGGCCACTTCGGCCGGGTTCTGGCCAGTCACGTCGGAGGCTTCGATGATCGGCAGCAGCGTGTACAGGTGCGAGGTGCCCGCAACCATACGCGCCAGCAGTTCCGGTACGCCGGCTTCGACATACGCCTGATAACGCGCCTGCCAGTTTTCACGGATTTCGCCGCTCAGCAGCTCGTCGAGTTTCAGACCCAGCTCTTTCAGGTGCGGACCGAAATGCGCGACGTCACGGGCAGCGTTCTGCTCGTTGCGGCGAGCACGCAGGAACCAGCGCGTGGCACGGCGGCCTAGACGCATCAGCTCGTCCATCAGTTCCAGCTGTACGTCAGCGCTGACTTGGTAGTCCAGCGCTTCGATCTGACGGAACCAGTGCGGGAGGTGGAAGATGTCGCGCACGATCACATAGGCGCCAGCCACGTTCGCCGGGCTCATGCCGGTCGACTCTTTGAGTCGTTGAACGAAGGTGATGCCCATGTGGTTGACCAGGTCGTTGGCGATCTGGGTGCTGACGATCTCGCGCTTCAGACGGTGACGACGCATGGCTTCGGAGAACTTGCTGACCAGGGTCGGCGGGAACGCCGTTTCCATGTCGCGGGTCAGGTAATCGTCGTCCGGTACCAAGGAGCCCAACAGCTGCTCTTTGAGGTCGATCTTGCTGTAGGAGATCAGTACCGACAGCTCAGGACGGGTCAGGCCGTGGCCTTCAGCGATACGCTCGTTGATCTGCTCTTCGGTCGGCAGGAACTCGATGGCGCGGTCCAGCTTGCCACGGCCTTCCAGATCACCCATCAGACGCTTGTACTCAGCGATGCGCTCGTAGGCACGACGCGCTGCCAGGGACAGGGCCTGAGTCTGCTTGTAGTTGTTGCCCAGCACCAGATTGCCGACTTCGTCGGTCATGCTCGCCAGCAACTGGTTGCGTTGCTTGTCGGTCATGTCACCGGCCTGAACCACTTCGTTCAGCAGGATCTTGATGTTCACTTCGTGGTCGGAGCAGTCCACGCCACCGGCGTTGTCGATGAAGTCGGTGTTGGAGCCGCCGCCATTCAGACCGAATTCCACACGACCCAGTTGGGTCATGCCGAGGTTACCGCCCTCGCCCACGACTTTGCAGCGCAACTCGTTGCCGTTCACGCGCAGTGCATCGTTGGCCTTGTCGCCGACGTCGGCGTGGCTTTCAGTGCTGGCCTTGACGTAAGTACCGATACCGCCGTTCCACAGCAGATCCACCGGTGCCTTGAGCAAGGCATTCAGCAGTTCGGTCGGGGTCAGCTTGTCAGCCTTGATGTCGAAGCGTTCCTGCATCTGCGGGGAGATCGCGATGCTCTTCGCGCTACGCGAGAAGATACCGCCACCCTCGGACATGATGCTGGTGTCGTAATCGGTCCAGGCCGAACGCGGCAGGTCGAACATGCGCTGACGCTCGACGAAGCTGGTCGCCGGGTTCGGGTTCGGGTCGATGAAGATGTGCAGGTGGTTGAAGGCAGCGACCAGTTGCAGCTTGTCGGACATCAACAGGCCGTTACCAAACACGTCACCGGCCATGTCGCCGACGCCCACCACGGTGATGCTGTCTTCCTGGACATTGATGCCGCGCTCGCGGAAGTGACGCTGTACGCCAACCCACGCGCCTTTGGCGGTAATGCCCATTTTCTTGTGGTCGTAACCGGCGGAACCACCGGACGCAAACGCGTCACCCAGCCAGAAGCCATAGTCGATGGCGATGCCGTTGGCGATGTCGGAGAAGGTTGCAGTGCCCTTGTCCGCTGCCACTACGAGGTACGGGTCATCGTCGTCATGACGCACGACGTTTGCCGGCGGCACCAGTGCGCCGTCTTTCAGGTTGTCGGTAATGTCCAACAGACCCGAAATGAAGATGCGGTAGCAGGCGATGCCCTCGGCCGCGATCTCGTCACGGCTGCCGCCCAGTGGCAGGCGACGCGGCAGGAAGCCGCCCTTCGCACCCACCGGCACGATGACCGAGTTCTTCACTTGCTGGGCTTTAACCAGGCCGAGGACTTCGGTACGGAAGTCTTCTTCACGGTCGGACCAGCGCAGACCACCACGAGCGACGTTACCGAAGCGCAGGTGCACGCCTTCAACGCGCGGCGAGTAAACGAAGATTTCGAACTTCGGCACTGGCTTCGGCAGCTCAGGAATCGCGTGCGGGTTGAACTTGAAGCTGAAGTACGA
This sequence comes from Pseudomonas sp. NPDC087817, assembly GCF_044742875.1. Classification (NCBI taxonomy): domain Bacteria; kingdom Pseudomonadati; phylum Pseudomonadota; class Gammaproteobacteria; order Pseudomonadales; family Pseudomonadaceae; genus Pseudomonas; species Pseudomonas sp. NPDC087817. Next base: position 107,039 of record NZ_JBIUVJ010000003.1, on the reverse strand, counting down.
CTTGTTCTGGCCGTTGGCGTCAGTCTGGTAGAAGTTGGTCCGCAGGGTGGCTTTGATCAGGTCGAGGTAACGACGCAGGATGCGGTCTTCGTTGAGCACCTGGACGTCGTCCAGTGCGGTCAGAATCGCTTGTTCCAGACGCAGTTGCTTGTCTTCCAGATCGTCGTCGCTGAGTTTGCGCGCCAGATAGAAGCGGGTCTTGAACAACCGGGTCAGTTCGCGAGCGATGTCGGTGTGGTTGTTCAGGGTGCTGGCGATGTAGCCCAGATCGAAGCCCAGACGAATCTGCTTCAGGTAGCGGGCGTAGGCACGCAGCAGCGCCACGTCGCGCCATGGCAGACCGGCGGTCAGCACCAGACGGTTGAACGCATCGTTTTCGGCGTCGCCACGAACGATGTGGACGAACGCGTCCTGCAGGGTGTCGTTGAGTTGCTGGATGTCGAGGTCCAGGCCTTCAGCGGCGGTGAACGCGAAGTCGTGAATCCAGAACTCGCGGCCATTGGTGTGACGCAGACGGTACGGGAACTCGCCCAGCACGCGCAGGCCGAGGTTTTCCAGAATCGGCAAGACGTCGGACAGCGCCAGCGGGGTGTCGGCGTGGTACAGCTTGCAATGCAGCTCGCGTTGGCCGGAGACCTGGCCCAGCGGCTGATAGAAGCTCATCACCAGCGGATTTTTTTCGTTGAGGCTCAGCAGGTGCTGCATGTCGACCACGGCCGAATGCGCTGCAAAGCGCTCGCGGTAACCGGCCGGGAAGCCTTTCGGGAAGTCGGCCAGCACGTTGGTGCCGTGGGCTTCGCCGAAGCTTTCGACGGTCAGTGCAGCATAGTCGTCCTGCCAGCTGCGGCAGGCTTGGACGACTTCTTTTTCCAGCAGCACCGGATCGATGTCGAGACGGTTTTTCGGGTCGACACGCAGGATCAACTGCACGCGCGCCAGAACCGATTCGGAGAAGAACGTCCAGAATTCGCAATCGGAAGCCTTCAGGCGCTCCATCAGCACTTGCTGGATCTTCTGGCGAACTTCGGTGGAATAGATGTCGCGCGGCACGTAGGCCAGGCAGTAGCAGAAACGACCGTACGGGTCTTTGCGCAGGAACACGCGGATCTTGTTGCGTTCCTGGATCTGCACGATCGACATCACGGTGGTGAACAGTTCATCGACCGGGGTCTGGAACAGGTCATCACGCGGCAGCACTTCGAGGACCTGCGCCAGTTCCTTGCCCAGGTGAGCCTTGGACTGGAAGCCGGAGCGGGTTTCGATTTCTTCGACCTTGCGGCGGATGAACGGAATGACCCGCACGCTCTCGCCATACACCGAGGAGGTGTACAGGCCCATGAAACGGTGTTCCTTGATGACTTTGCCGTCAGCGTCGATTTCACGGATCGACACGTAGTCCGGGTACGCCGGACGGTGAACACGGCTCGGGTGCGCAGCTTTGGCAAACGACAGCAGGGTCGGTTCGCGCAGGTAGGCAACGGCGTAGTCTTCGATGCGCAGGTCTTCGTAGGTCAGGCCGGTGCGCAGCAGTTTGGTCAGGCCGAGGAAGGAGTTCTGGTCGTACTCGATGTGGCCGCCATCAGCCTGATCGGTGACCACGAATTCTTCGTAGCCGAGGAAGGTGAAGTGGTTGCCCACCAGCCATTCCAGGAAGCTTTTGACTTCGTTCTTTTCATCGGCATCGATGGGGAACGAGCTGTTATCGAGCTTGGTGAGGATTTCCTGCACCTTGGCTTTCATCGGCTCGAAATCGGCGACCGCGACGCGGACTTCACCGAGAACCTGTTCCAGCTCTTTGCTCAGCACATTCAGTTCGGCCGCGTTGGCGCAGCGGTCGATTTCCAGGTACATCAGCGATTCGTGCAGAACGCCTTCGCCGGTGCTGCCTTTTGGCAGAATTTCCAGCAGTTCGCCCTTGCTGCCACGACGTACGCTGAGCACGGTGGTTTGCAGGGTGTGGATGCTGTAGCCGCGGCGGTTCAGCTCGGTGCGGACCGAGTCGACCAGAAATGGCAGGTCGTGGTGCAGGACTTCGACCGCGGTGTGGGTCGACTGCCAGCCATGACGCTCGTAATCAGGGTTGTAGACGCGCACTTGCGGTTGCGCGTGATCGAAGCGCTCAAGCAGGCGCCACGCAGAAAGAGTACAGCCAGCGAGGTCGGAGAGGCGACGTTGAGTCAGCTCGTCCAGGCACATGATGCCCACCATTTCTGCAGCGGACAGCGCCACTTGAGGCAGCGCCTGTTCACTGATGTGCTGCGCCAGTGCCGCTTGCAGTTGGTGCTGGAAGTCGGCTTTGCTGGCTGCGGTGAAGAACGCCATCTGTGGTACTCCGCTTAAGCTTGTTATTGATGGAAAGCGTCGCGTGCAACACCCCTTTCGGGGTTCAAGTCACCCTGCTCCTGATTCTCGGGCAGAGGAAACAGGGGGACAGGTGGGTGAAGCTGGACGGGACACTCAGGTCACATTCACCTTCCATTGAATGAGCATCTGCAAAAACGACTGTCGGGGCTGCCGACAATGCCTTTACGGGTGCTCATCCGTTGCGCAGCTTAATGGGTGCGACAATGTGTCTGCTTGCGGTGCTGCGACATATTCGGTCATTGGCACGTAAACCAAGGCTTTGGCACCGGTAAACACTAGCAGCCATGGTGGAAAATGCTGGTCTGAATGCCCGTATTTACGGTACATGCGTGCCAGAAATGACCATTGACCTGTGTCGCGTACACGACACATCCTCTGACACTCTCACATGCAGAAATTCCCGAGGGCTGGCAGAATCGCGCCCAATTGCGACCAACACGCCCTACGAGGCAGGAATTCCCCATGCAAATGACCACCGCCCTACTGATCGTCAACCCGTGCGATGACGAAGAAGACAACATGGCCATGCTCTGCTGCCACAGCGACAAGGGCGACATGTTTCTGATGAGCCGTTATCCGGATGAGGATGAGCTGGAGATTACGCTGGATGGCGAGCCTTCGACGCTGGATGGGGTGAAAGTCACCCTGACCTCGAATCTGTTGAAGATCGAAATCGCTGCAGCGGATGCCGATGCGTTGAACGGGGATGATGTGCTGGAGATCAGCTTTAACCCGGACATGGTGGATCTGGATGAGGTTGTCGAGACCTTGACGAACATCCTTGATGGGACTGGCACGTTCATTAACGAGATTTGATGTTGCCTGGGCTGGCCCCATCGCTGGCAAGCCAGCTCCCACAGTGATCGATGTGTTGCACAAATCGCATACACACCACCGGTAACTGTGGGGGCTGTGTCGCACAAATCGCATGCACAACCCTGAACCTGTGGGAGCTGGCTTGCCAGCGATGAGGCCAGAACAGTCACCCCAACACTCCGCTGCTACAAAAATCCAACAAATCCCCCAGTCATTTCCCGCACTTTGCGCAAAATGCCGTTAGTCGCCACCCCCCGCGATGGATTAAAGTAACGCCCCCAGCCCCGGCGTTATCCGAACGCCCGTGGCCACCCCTTTCCAGGAACAGTCATCGATGGAACATCGTGAAGCGCTGCTGGCGCTGCGAACCTTTCTTTCAACGCAGATTCTCGGCCAGGAAAAACTCATCGAGCGGTTGCTCATCGCCCTGCTCGCCGACGGCCACATGCTGGTCGAGGGCGCGCCAGGGCTGGCCAAGACCAAAGCGATCAAAGAACTCGCCGAGGGCATCGAAGCCCAGTTCCATCGCATCCAGTTCACCCCTGACCTGCTGCCCGCCGACATCACCGGCACCGAGATCTATCGCCCGGAAACCGGCAGCTTTGTGTTCCAGCAAGGGCCGATCTTCCACAACCTGGTGCTGGCGGACGAAATCAACCGCGCCCCGGCCAAGGTGCAATCGGCGCTGCTCGAAGCCATGGCCGAACGTCAGGTGAGTGTCGGCCGCAGCACGTACGAACTGTCGCCGCTGTTTCTGGTGATGGCCACGCAGAACCCGATCGAGCAGGAAGGCACTTACCCGCTGCCGGAAGCCCAGCTCGACCGTTTCCTCATGCACGTAAAAATCGGCTTCCCTGACGCCGCCGTCGAACGCCGCATCCTCCAGCAGGCGCGTGGCGAAGCGCTGAACGGCGAGACCAAGCCCGAGCGTCGTGTCAGCCAGCAGGCGATCTTCGCCGCGCGCAAGGAAATCCTCGGTTTGTACATGGCCGACGCCGTGGAGGAATACCTGGTGCAACTGGTCATGGCCACGCGCACCCCGGCCAAGTTCGATCCGGAAATGGCCGAGTGGATCGCCTATGGCGCCAGCCCGCGCGGCTCGATCGCCCTCGACCGCTGCGCCCGCGCCCACGCCTGGCTGGCCGGTCGCGACTTCGTCAGCCCGGAAGACATCCAAGCGGTGCTGTTCGACGTGTTGCGTCACCGCATCATTCTGTCGTTTGAAGCCGAAGCCGCCGGCATCGATCAGGATCGGGTGGTGCAGCGGATTCTCGACGTCGTAGCCGTCGCTTGACCCCCATGAACGCCCCTCTGCCGTCCGAACCGGGCATCCGCGTCAGCCTCGCCGAGCTAATCGAGATGCGTCACCGGGTGCGCGAAGTGCAGCTGTTTTCCACGCCGAGCCAGCGCAGCCCGCTGATCGGCCTGCATCACTCGAAATTCCGTGGTCGCGGCGTCGACTTCGATCAGGTGCGGGTCTATCAGGCCGGCGACGACGTGCGCACCATCGACTGGCGGGTGACGGCACGCACGCAAGAACCGCACACCAAGCTGTTCCATGAGGAACGCGAGCGGCCGATTTTCATCATGGTCGAGCAAAGCACGCGGCTGTTTTTCGGCTCCGGGCTGATGTTCAAATCGGTGCTGGCGGCGCAAGCGGCGGCGTTGATCGGCTGGGCCGCGCTCGGCCATAACGATCGCGTTGGCGGGCTGGTGTTCGGCGACAACGAGCACTACGAAATCAAGCCACGGCGCAGCAAACAAAGCCTGCTGCAATTGCTCAACCGCTTGGTGAAGGTCAATCAGTCGCTGCACAGCGAGCGTGAGCCGGATCGCGATGCGTTTGGCGTCGCCCTGCGCCGTGCCCGTGAGGTGCTGCGCCCGGGCAGTCTGGTGATCGTGATTTGTGATGAGCGTGCGCTGTCCGACAGCGCCGAGCAGCAACTGAGCCTGCTGTCGCGTCACTGCGACCTGCTGATGCTGCCGTTGTCCGATCCGCTCGATCACGCCCTGCCCGCTGCCGGGCTTTTAAGATTCGCCGAACGCGGCGCGCAACTGGAACTCGACACCCTCAACTTCGACCTGCGCCAGACCTATCGCGCTCAGGCCGAAGCGCGAATCGCCCGTTGGGAATTGCTCGCGCAGAAGTTGCGGGTGCTGCTGATGCCGCTGAGCACGCAGAGTGAAATGGTCGAGCAGATGCGCGAGTTCCTCAATCCGCAGCGCCCGGGGAAAGGTCGATGAACGGCCTCGAACAACTGCAACCGCTTATCTCGCCGCCACCGATTGCCTTCTGGCCACCGGCGCCGGGCTGGTGGCTGCTGCTTCTGTTGCTGCCGCTGCTCGGTTTCGCCGTGTGGCGCCTGCGGCGTTTCATTCCGATGAAGAAACGCCCGATCGTCCGCGCCGAACAACCACTCGACCCGGTGCGCGTCGCCGCCCTCGCAGAACTGGCGCAGATGCCCAAACCTTACGACGGCGCCCCGGCCGGGGCCTGGCTGCAACAGCTCAACGGCCTGCTCAAGCGCTTGTGCCGCAACCACTATCCCTACAGCCAGAGCCACACCCTCAATGGCCGTAAATGGCTGGCGTTCCTCGACAACCGCTGCCCGGCGGCTGGCCTGACACGCTGGATGGTGCTGGTCGAAGGCGCGTACAAACCGGAATGCAAACTCGACGACAAAGCCATCGCCGGCCTGACCCAAGCCGTCGACACGTGGATTCGCAAACATGTTTGAGTTCGCCTGGCCGTGGATTTTCGCGCTGTTGCCGCTGCCGTGGTTGATGCGCCTTATATTGCCGGTGGCCGACAGCGGCGAGCCGGCGCTGAAAGTCAGTTTCCTCGCCGACCTCGAAGGCCTCGCCCGCCGTCGCGCCCGCGCCAATCTGCCGGCGTGGCGCCAACAGGCACCGTTCATGCTGTTGTGGCTGTTGCTGCTGACCGCCGCTGCCCGTCCGCAATGGCTCGGTGAGCCGCTGCCGATTGCGGCCAGTGGGCGTGATCTGTTGGTTGCCGTCGACGTGTCCGGTTCGATGGACTTCCCCGACATGCAATGGCAGGACGAAGACGTCAGCCGACTGAATCTTGTGCAGCACTTGCTCGGCGATTTCCTCGAAAGCCGTGACGGCGACCGCGTCGGCTTGATCCTGTTCGGCAGTCAGGCCTATCTGCAGGCGCCGCTGACCTTCGACCGCCACACCGTGCGCGTCTGGCTCGACGAAGCGCGCATCGGCATTGCCGGCAAGAACACCGCCATTGGCGATGCCATCGGTCTGGCCCTGAAACGCCTGCGCATGCGCCCGGCGCAAAGTCGCGTGCTGATTCTGGTCACCGACGGCGCCAACAATGGCGGTGAAATCGATCCACTGACCGCGGCAAAACTGGCGGCGAGTGAAGGCGTGAAGATCTACCCGATCGGCATTGGCGCCAACCCGGAAGAAAGTGGTTCCACAGCGCTGCTCGGGGTCAACCCGAGCCTTGATCTCGACGAGCCGGCGCTCAAAGCCATCGCCGAAGTAACCGGCGGCCAGTATTTCCGCGCCCACGACGGCAAAGAGCTGCAAGCGATCAAGGACACCCTCGACCAGCTCGAACCGGTCACCCAGCAACCGACCCAGGCCCGGCCGGCGCAAGCCTTGTATCACTGGCCGCTGGCGTTGGCCTTGTGGTTGAGCCTGCTGCTGGTCGCGCGCGAATTGTGGCCGGATAACCCGCTGCAACGCCTGTTCACCAAGGAGCTGTATCTGCAAAGTCCGTTGCCTGACTGGCGCGAGCGCCTCAAGCGCCTGCGTCTGCGGAGGCGTCGATGATCGCCCTCTGGCCGCACTGGTTCCGTCCCTGGTGGCTGCTGCTGTTGCCGCTGCTCGGCTGGCTGCTCTGGCAACTCTGGCATCGGCAGAAACGCGCAGGGCGCTGGCAGATGATTCTGCCGCCGGCGTTCCATGCCACGCTGCTCAGCGGCGGTAACGGCCGCGACAGCAAACTGCCGTGGGTCGCCCTGGGTGTGGCGTGGCTACTGACGATTCTGGCGCTGCTCGGGCCGAGCTGGGAACGCGTCGAACAGACCAGCCAGAAACCTGCCGACCCGTTGGTGGTGGTGCTGGAACTGACCCCGGAAATGCTCGCCACCGATTCGCCGCCGACGCGACTGGAACAGGCGCGGCGCAAGCTGTTCGATCTGTTGCAGGCGCGCAGCGATGCGCAGACCGCCATCGTCGTCTACGCCGGAAGCGCGCACACGCTGGTACCGCTGTCGGATGACCTCGCGACCAGTCGTAATCTGCTCGATGCGCTCAAGCCGTCGCTGATGCCGGAAAGCGGCCATCGCGCCGATCTGGCCGTTGGCAAAGCGCTGGCGCTGCTGAAACAGGGCGCGCTCGGTCAGGGGCGGATTCTGCTGATCGGCTCATCGCTGAGCGAAGAGGAACGCCAAGGCATTCGTCGCGCACTCAGCGGACAATCGGCGCAATTGTTGATGCTCGGCATCGGCACCGCTGAAGGTGCACCGATCGCTCAAGAGGACGGCAGTTTCCTCAAGGACGAACAAGGCGCGATTCGCGTGCCGCAACTCGACAGTCCAGGCCTGAGCGCATTCCTCAATAGCGTCGGCGGCGAATACCACCCTGCCCGTCTGGACGAAGGCGATCTAGCTGCCCTCGGCCTGCTCGACGGCCCGCGCAGCCTGCGCGACGACGGCCAGACCGTACGCCTGGATACCTGGGCCGATCAGGGTTACTGGCTGCTGTTGCCGCTGTTGTTATTGGCCGCGTGTGCCGGACGGCGCGGCTGGCTGTTCTGTTTGCCGTTGCTGTTGTGCCTGCCGCAACCGAGCTACGCTTTCGATTTCGAAGACCTCTGGCTGCGCCCCGACCAGCAAGGCCTGCATCTGCTCAAACAGAAACGCCCGGCCGAAGCGGCGCAACATTTTGACGATCACCAGTGGCAAGGGGTGGCGTTGTACGAGGCCGGCGACTACAGTGGCGCCGCCCAGCGTTTCGCCGAAGGCAGCGATGCCCGCGCTCACTACAATCGTGGTAACGCGCTGGCGAAAAGCGGCGAGCTGGACGCAGCGATCGACGCCTATGAACAGGCGTTGGAACTGCAACCGGACTTGCGCCCGGCACAGACCAACAAGGCCCTGGTGGAAAACCTGCTGAAGCAGAAAAACACCCCGCCGCCCGCCGAGCCGGAAAACAAGCCCAGCGAGCAAAACCTGCCCGGCGATGAACCGCCGCCAGCGACTGCACCGCCGCCGGCAGTGAAAAGTGAAACACAAAGCGAGGCGCAGCCCGCCGAGTCGGCCAGCGAACCGCCGCCAACCACACCTCCGCAGCCAGGCCCCGACGAACTACCGGGCAGCGTTGAGGAAGAACAAACCGACACCGTGCCGACCCTGCGCCCGAGCGAGGACAACCTCGAAGGCGAGCAACGCCAGGCACTGGAACAATGGCTGGGCAAGATCCCGGACGATCCGGGCGAATTGCTGCGACGCAAATTCTGGTACGAACAGCAACAACATCAGGATCAGGAAAACACTCGATGAACCGTTTCACCGCGCTCTTGCTGCCCCTGCTGCTCTGCACGGCCACCGCCAATGCGGCCGAGCTGACCGCCAGTGTGGATCGCAGCCGCCTGAATTCCGGCGAGACGGTCGAACTCACTCTCGAAACCAGCGACGTCACCCAGTTCGGCAAACCCGACCTGGCCCCGCTGGAAGCGTTGTTCGAAGTGCGCGGCACGCGGCAAGTCAACCAACTCAACACCCTCAATGGCGACAACCGCGCGACCACGCGCTGGATCATCACACTGTTGCCGAAAAAGAACGGCAGCGTGGTCATTCCGCCGTTGCAAGTGGGTGACGTGCAGAGCCAGCCGATCACCGTGCAAGTGGTCAAAAGTGACACCCGTGACGAGAAGAACAACCTTGATCCGGTGTTCATCGAGGCCAGCCTCGACCAGTCCAGTGTTTACGTACAGGCCCAGGCGATTCTGACCCTGCGCATCTACCATTCGGTCTCGTTGTATGACGACAGCAGCCTGACCCCGCTGCAAATTGCCGATGCGCGGGTTGAGCAGTTGGGCGACACCCGCACATACGAAAAAGACATCAACGGTGTGCGCCATGGCGTGATCGAGATGCGCTATGCGATCTATCCGCAGCACAGCGGTTTGCTGACCATCGTGCCGCAGACGTTCAGCGCGACGCTGGTCGACACGCAGCCGGCCCAGGACGCCAGCGCACAAGGGCCAAAGGCCGGCAAATTGATGCGCGTCAGTTCCGCCGAAATCCCCCTGACCGTCAAGCCCAAGCCGCTGACCTACCCCGCCGATGCGCCGTGGCTACCGGCGCGCAGCCTGAGCCTGAGCGAGAGCTGGAACCCGGAGCCGGAGCACATCCAGGTCGGCGACTCCCTGACCCGCAGCCTGACGCTGAAAGTCGAAGGCTTGGCCAGCTCGCAACTGCCAGCGCTGCCCGCCACCGAAGTCAACGGCCTGCGCCGCTATCCGGATCAACCGGTGCTGAGCAACCAGAGCAGCGACCGGGGCCTGATCGGCAGCCGTGAAGAACGCGAAGCGCTGGTGCCGAGCCGCAGTGGCTCGATTGATTTACCGACGGTCGATGTGGTGTGGTGGAACACCTTCGAAGACCATCTGGAACACACCAGCCTGCCAGCGCGCACCCTGCAAGTGGCGAACAACCCGAGCCTGCAAGTCGACACCCCGGCCGGCAATCTGCAACCGAGCGTCGTCGATAACGACGTGCTGTGGTGGTGGAAACTCAGCACCCTGATTCTGGCCTGCACCACCCTGCTCGGCTTCGGCCTGTGGTGGCGCGCGCGCTGGCAACCGGCGATCCATCGCGCCGCGCAAACCGGGCCGAGCCCGCGCACCTTGATGGACGACATCAAGCGTGCGAGCCAGGCGAATGACCCGCAGGCGACACGGCAGGCACTGGATGCGTGGGCGCGGCAGCAGCCGGAGACATTGGCGGACATGGCGGCGCGGTTTGTGCCGTTGTCGGATGCGCTGGATGGGCTCAATGGTGCGCTATACAGCGAGACCGGCCAGCATTGGCAGGGTGAGGATTTGTGGCGGGCGATTCGTACTATTCCGGCGGCTGAGCGGGTGCAGGATCCGGTGGGTGACAGCGGGTTGCCGCCGCTTTATCCGAAGTAAAAAGCAAAAGATCGCAGCCTGCGGCAGCTCCTACACATATTTCTGTAAGAGCTGCCGCAGGCTGCGATCTTTTGACTTTAAGACATCAGACCCAATCGATCTTCAATCAGTGTTGGAAACATAAGGGTCAACACCCTCCCGGATCAATCGCTCCTGCAACTCAAACAAAAGCTTCATAACCGCTTCCTCACCCATGGCTGCGGTCAGCGCCTCCTGCTCCGAAATCTCATCCTCACGCATGACATCCACATGACTGCCCGCGTCGTACTTGATGAAATAACGCTCATGGCGCCGGCAAATTTCCACATCGCGAAATTTAAATAACAACTTACTCTTGACCCATCCTGATTAGAGAGACAAAAGCAAACCCACTTTACCAGTCTCATGATTTGCACGTTCAGTCGCAGCATTGATCTCATCCGCATACGCTGACACATCCAGACCCAGACTGATCATCGACCTGATCGATTCCAATGCGACGTAAATCGCACGGTTGCCGTGACGTGAAGTCACCTTCAGTAATACGACCAGTGCTCTCTCATCCGGGTCTCCCAACGTCTCGCATAACCGCAATACCCAGAAATCGCTTTTGCTGTCTACAACTGCCAATAGCTCCAGCCAATCGGCGTCAGAAAAGCCATCCAGCATTTCAGAGGCGTTGATAATGGCGACATCAGACCAGTAATCGTTTGGATACTCTTCATCAGCAAACATCTCGATAAATTTATCAAACTTAATAAACATCCTCGCTTGGCCCACCCTTTGAAGAAACCACCCACCGACTTCTAAAGAAGAAAAAGCTTTCGTACAGTTTCCATGTCCGACTGGATAATCTTCAGCTCCTCATCATCGACATCTGCCTCAAGCAGACTCTCAACGCTGCATTTGCTGTAGGTCTGCGCCAAGATATCCAACATATCGCTCGTGTATGAATCTTCTTTCGACAGCTTCAGACCGCGACGATGTCCCTCTATATAGATGGCCGTCTGAAGAATTGCATTTGGCCCGGGCGCATCTTTGCGCAGCAGGAGTTCCAGATCATCCTGGGCATAGGCAAACGCTTGCTCCGCACGAAATCCCCAGTCATCCATTGCCAGAGAATAAAGACCTTTAACCATGCCTCTGGCCTGATTGAACAAGCTTTCAACCCGCATTTCCGTTGTCCTCCGGTTTCAACCATCGGCGAATCGCCCGCAGCCAAAATGACATCAATATAGTGGCGCGATGGTAGGCAGCGGGTTTCAGCGCGTCAATTGACCTATTCACCGCGATCGCGCATAAGCCCTCCCGCCGCAATAATCTGTAAACTCTCCCCTCTTTCGCCGCCCTTCATTTCCACGCGGCCGTCACCTCTTTAATTGTTGCGGAGTCCGCCTTGCGTCTGTTTCACACCTCCGACTGGCACCTTGGGCAAAACCTGCACGGCCAGGAGCGCGATTTCGAGCATGCGTGCTTCCTCGAATGGCTGCTGCGCCAATTGCAACTGGCGCAGCCGGATGTGCTGTTGATTGCCGGGGACATCTTCGACACGGTGAACCCGCCGGTCAAAGCCCAGGAACGCCTCTACGATTTCATCGTCAGTGCCCACGAGCAGCAGCCGTTGCTGACCATCGTGATGATTGCCGGCAACCACGATTCCGGCTCGCGGATCGAACTGCCCGCGCCGTTGATGCGCCGTTTGCGTACTCATGCGCTGGGTCGGGTGCTGTGGTTGGACGATGGCCAACTCGATGCCGAGCGTCTGCTGCTGCCGCTGCCGAACGCACAGGGGGAGATCGCCGCGTGGTGCCTGGCGCTGCCGTTCCTGCGCCCGGCGGAGGTGACTGGCGCGCATTTGGGCGACAACTATTTGCGCGGTATCGGTCAGGTGCATGAGTGGCTGATCGAAGCGGCCAACGCCAAGCGCAAGCCCGGCCAAGCGCTGATCGCCATCAGCCACGCGCACATGGCCGGTGGTTCGGTGTCCGAGGACTCCGAGCGCAGCCTGATCATTGGCAACGCCGAAGCCCTGCCCGCCAGCCTGTTCGGGCCGAGCATCAGCTACGTCGCCCTAGGTCATTTGCACAAGCCGCAGAAGGTCAACGGCGAAGAACGCATTCGCTACAGCGGTTCGCCGATTCCGCTGTCGTTCTCGGAGATTGGCTACCAGCACCAGATTCTCGACGTCGTGCTTGATGGCGAAACCCTGGTCAGCGTCGAGCCGAAACTGATCCCGCGCTCGGTCAACCTGCAGCGCATCGGCCCGGCACCGCTGGCGGAGATTCTGCTGCAACTGGCCGACCTGCCGAACATCGATCTGCTCGCCGAAACCCAGCGGCAACCGTGGCTGGAAGTGCGCGTAACCCTCGACGAACCGCAACCGGATCTGCGCCATCAAGTGGAAAACGCCTTGCAAGGCAAAGCCGTTCGACTGGTACGCATTGCCGCAGAATACGCCGGCAACCGTGGCGCGGACGGCAGCGAGGACGGCACCGCGTTGATCGAACTCGATCAACTCACCCCGCAGGAATTATTCAGCCGCGCCTGGCTGGACAACTACGGCAGCGAGGTCGATGAGCAGACGCTGAAGGACTTCGCCGAACTGCTGCAAGACGTGCAACTCGAGGGTGAGCAGCCATGAAGATTCTCGCCATTCGCTTGAAAAACCTCGCTTCGCTGGCGGGCCCCTTCGAGATCGATTTCACCGCCGAGCCGCTGGCCAGCGCCGGTCTGTTCGCGATTACCGGCCCGACCGGCGCCGGTAAAAGCACCCTGCTCGACGCCTTGTGCCTGGCGCTGTTCGGCGCGGTTCCACGCCTGAACAACACGGGCCGCGATGCCAAGGTGCCGGATGCCGACGGCGAAATCGCCACCGGCGACCCACGCACGCTACTCCGTCGAGGCACGGGTGAAGGCTACGCAGAAGTCGATTTCGTCGGTGTCGACGGCCGTCGCTATCGCGCACGTTGGGAAGCCAACCGCGCCCGCGAGAAGGCCGGCGGCAAGTTGCAGGCCAGCCGTCAAAGCCTGCGCGACATCGATCAGGATCAACTGCTCGCCAGCCAGAAAGGCGAATACAAGACGCAACTGGAAGCGGCGCTGGGTCTGAATTTCGAACAATTCACCCGCGCCGTGCTTCTTGCCCAAAGTGAGTTCAGCGCGTTCCTCAAGGCTGATGACAACGACCGCAGCGAACTGCTGGAAAAACTCACCGACACTGCGTTGTACACCCGTCTCGGCCGTCGTGCTTTCGACAAGACCAAAGAAGCCCGCGAGGCGCACAAGCTGTTGCAGGATCAGGCGACCGGCGTCACTCCGCTGGCCCCTGAAGCCCGCGCCGAACTGGATGAGCGTTTCAATGCAGCGCAGCAACAGCTGAAACTGCAACAGGCGCAACTCAAGCAGCTTGAGCAGCAGCACGGCTGGCTCAAGGATCTGCGCCAGTTGCAGGACGCGCAGCAAGCGGCAGCCGAACAACTGCACAGTGCCCGACAGCAGTGGGAAAGTCTGGCGGGTGAACGGGTCAAACTGACGCGACTGGAGCAGCTCGGCCCGCAACGGCACCAGTTCGCCCGCAAGACTGAACTCGACGCGCTCTTGTCCCCGTTGGCCGAACAGATTGCCGCGCACACGCAGCAACTCGCCGAGCTGACCGAGCACCAGACACTGCTGGAGCAAAACCTCGACACGGCGAAAGTCGCCCTGAGCGAAGCGCAGCACACGCAAAGCGAAAGTGCAGCGTTGTTGCGTCAGGCTTTTGAAGAGCAAAGCACCCTCGCCCGTCTGGCCAAAGACACGGCCCAGAGCAGCGAAGCGAAACACAACGCGGAGCAAGCCTGCAGCCAGGGTCAGAGCGCCATTCAAGCCTTGCTGGACAAGCAGACCCAGGTCGCCGAACGCCTGCAACGCATTGCCGCCGGACTTGAGCAAAGCGCTCATCTCGCGCCATTGAGCGATGCGTGGAATGCGTACCGCGATCGCCTGCAACAGCTGATGCTGATCGGCAATCGCTTGAACAAGGGCCAGACGGAACTGGCTTCGCTCGAAGAAAACGCCACTCGCAGCGCCGAAGCATTCACGACACAAAAGCAGCAATTGGAAGTGTTGTTCAAAGAGGCTGGCGCCGAGCCGGATGCCGTGGCCGAGCAGATCGGCATCCTCGGCAACCTGTTGCAGGACAACCGCAAACAGTTGCGTGCCATTGAAGACCTCTCGCGGCTGTGGGCCACCCGCCAGGATCTGGACAAACGCGGCGCCGAGCTGCACCAGCGTCAGCTCAACGCTCAGCAGGAGCGCGAGCGCCTGACTCAGGACGGGGTCAAAACCAAAGCCGAACTGACCATCGCCGAGCAAACCCTCACGGTTACCCGCGAACTGCTTGAGCGTCAGCGTCTGGCCCGCAGTGCCAGTGTCGAGGAGTTGCGCGCGCAGTTGCAGGACGACCAGCCGTGCCCGGTCTGCGGCAGCAACGAACATCCGTACCACCAGCCCGAGGCGCTGTTGCAAAGCCTTGGCAAACACGATGAAAGCGAGCAGGCCAACGCCCAGCGAGTGGTCGATCAGCTCAAGGAAAAACTCACGGAACTGCGCGCCGAAGTGGTTGGCGTCATCGCTCAGCAGAAAGAACTGCTGCAACAGCAGGAGCATTTGGCGAATCAGCAGCAGGCGTTGGCACCAAGCCTCGACGCTCATCCGCAAACCGTGCAACTGATGAATCAGGACGCCGACAAGCGCGACGCCTGGCTCACCCGGCAGAACGAGCAGTTACACCAGAGCATCACTCAGGACGAACAACGCCAAAGCGCCCTGCTCACCTTGCAGCAGGATGCCGCGCGGCTGACCCAGCAACTGCGTCAGGCCGAAACCGCGCATCAGCAAGCGGCGCAGCATCTGAGCAACCAACAGCGCGAGCTGAACAGCGACCGGCAGCGGCTTGAAGAAGAAATCAGCGCGTTCGCCAGTCTGCTGCCAGCGGACACTCTTGAGGCCTTGCGTGTAGAGCCTGCGGCAACGTTCATGCAACTCGACCGGCAGATCGCCGAGCGCCTTGAGCAAGTCGATCAGCAAAAGGAAGAGCTGACCGAACAACAACAACGTCAGCAGACGTTGGAGAAAGAACAGGATCGTCAGCAGAGCCGCGTGCAACAGTCGCAAGCCGCCGAACAGCATTTCAAAGCGCTGGCCGAGCAACAGCGGGCCTGTCAGGAAAAACTCGCGCAACTGCTCGGCGAGCACAGCAGCGCCGAGCGCTGGCAGCAGCAACTGGAACAGGCCGTGGAGCGGGCGCGTCACGCAGAAACCACGACTGCCCAGGAACTGCAAAACGTGCGCACGCAACTTGTGCAGATCGCTGCCGAGCTCAAGGCGCAGCAGGAACGCTTGCAGGCGCTGGACACTGAAGACAAGGATCTGGCCGGCAAGATTGCCGACTGGCGCGCCCGTCACCCCGAACTGGACGACGGCGGCCTCGAAGAGCTGTTGCGCGTCGACGACGGGCAACTCACTGAACTGCGCCAACGCCTGCAACTCAATGAAAAAGCCATCGAACAGGCGAATGTTCTGTTGCAGGAGCGTGAGCAGCGCTTGCTCGATCATCAGGCCCAGCACAACGGCAATCTCGACGCCGAACAACTGGCCAGCGCCCTTGCCAACCTGCAAAACCAGTTCAACGTCAGTGAACAGCAATGCGCCGAACTGCGTGCCGAACAGGCTGAAGACCAGCGTCGGCAGAACGCCAATCAGGCGCTGGCGCAGCAGATCGCCGACGCCTATGCCGAATACCAGCGCTGGGCACGCCTGAGCGCATTGATCGGTTCGGCGACTGGCGACACATTCCGCAAGATCGCCCAGGCCTACAACCTCGACTTGCTGGTGCATCACGCCAACGTGCAGTTGCGTCAACTGGTCAAGCGCTACCGCTTGAAGCGCGGCGGCAGCATGTTGGGGCTGTTGGTGATGGACACGGAAATGGGCGACGAACTGCGCTCGGTGCATTCACTGTCCGGCGGCGAGACGTTCCTGGTGTCGTTGGCTCTGGCGTTGGGCCTGGCATCGATGGCATCGAGCACGCTGAAAATCGAATCGCTGTTCATCGACGAAGGCTTCGGCAGCCTCGACCCGGAATCCCTGCAACTGGCGATGGACGCCCTCGACGGCTTGCAGGCGCAGGGTCGCAAGGTCGCGGTGATTTCCCACGTACAGGAAATGCACGAGCGGATCCCGGTGCAGATTCAGGTGCAGCGTCAGGGCAATGGTTTGAGCACATTGGAGGTGAAATGAATACGCTGTACTCCTTCCGCCGTTGCCCGTACGCGATGCGGGCGCGGATGGCGCTGCGTTATTCGGGCGTGGCGGTGAACATTGTTGAGGTCAGCCTCAAGGCCAAACCGGCCGAGATGCTCGCGATCTCGCCCAAAGGCACGGTACCGGTGCTGGATGCCGGTGGTCTTGTGATTGACGAGAGCCTGGAGATCATGCGCTGGGCGCTGGCGCAGAATGATCCACAGGGATGGTTGCTTGACGGGGATTCACGGATTGCCGACTTGATCGAAGCGAATGATCAGGGGTTCAAGGTGCAGTTGAATCGCTATAAATATGCCGAACGCTATCCGGAGCAACCGATGGAGGTTTATCGGGCCGAGGGCGCGGTGTATTTGCAGAGGCTGGAGGAACTGCTGACGGATCGCGATTATTTGTTGGCGGATCATCCGAGCCTGGCGGATATCGCCTTGTTGCCGTTCGTACGTCAGTTCGCCCATGTTGATCGCGAGTGGTTTGCGCAGACGCCTTTCGTACGATTACAGGCTTGGTTACAACACTTTCTAGAATCCGACCTCTTCACCTCGATCATGAAGAAGTAGCACCATTTCTCCTGCACAAGGTAAACCCTGTGGTGAGGGGATTTATCCCCGATGGGCTGCGAAGCGGCCCTGAATTCAGATGCCCCGGTGAGTCAGATTAATCTGGTTTGCTGGTTTTGGGGCTGCTTCGCAGCCCATCGGGGATAAATCCCCTCGCCACAAATGAGTACTTCTTCAGAATGGGTGTTCAGCCCGTTATTGGGTTACGCCAGAGCATCGCACATACCCAACGCCGAGCAATCCACTTCAAACGGCCCGAGGAAATCGACCGAGACCTTTGCCGGTGGATTACCGGCCAGCAACCCCAGCGTATTCGCCCGCTCAATGTTGTGCGCAATGTTGTGGTTGGCCTCTATGGCCCGGGCCAATGCACCGACCGAGCCTTGACCAATCCCCAGTAATGAAGCGCCATTGGTGATTAATGCCAGACCGGCAATCACCCAGAGTCTGTAGCCTTTCATGCTCCGCCGACTCCTGCGAGTTCAGTCCTATCAACCATCACGCTGTGCGAACGGTGTTCAAACTGGATGCCGGGGTTTGCGACTTGAATCGGCGCTTCAAAGGTGTGTTCCAGTTGCGATGAAATGCTGACGATCAGCACCAGAGCCAGGTAAAGACCGATGGCCAGGTAGGCGCCGAATTTGGCAGAAGAGATGATTGCGCTGGCCATGGTGTTCTCCGTGGGCATGTTTCGATGGCCACAGAATCGATCAAAAAACTTCAGCTAACCACTCAGCGTTTCCCATAGTAACCATCAGCTTCGTTGATTATTTAGCCAGTCTATTTGCGAGTTTGAAGAAACCTATCGTGCCGCGAAAAACACACGCAAACGTGTAGGAGCTGCCGAAGGCTGCGATCTGATCGTTCCCATGCTCAGCGTGGGAATGCCTCTTGGGACGCTCTGCGTCCAGTGACGCGGAGCGTCACTGGCTGCGTTCCCACGCAGAGCATGGGAACGATCCCAAGGGCAAGATCAAGACTGCAGCCTTCGGCAGCTCCTATAGGGCGTCGCGCGAGGCGGGAATTTCAGTGTTGGGCTTTGTGATCCAGGGCGGCGTAGAAGTTGGCGCTCTGTTGCAGGTATTTCTGGGTGTAGCTCTGGGTGTGGGATTTTTTGCTGTTGATTTCAACGTTGGCGCTGGCTGGCAGAACCACGGTGGCGGAGATGGCGGAAGCGGCGATAACGGAGAAGAGATTGAAGTTCATGGCGGTAACCCTCGTGTTCGGTTGGCTTGCTTGCCCGGTTGGGCCGTGGAGCAAACTTAACGCTCGAGGGTTGATCGCTTGAAATGCTTTGTAGCATTAGCAGTTATCAGCGCGATTAATACAAAGAGACAGGCCCCGTAAACCGGGGCCTGTGGCTTATTGTCGCACTAGAAACTTGAGGTCGCTCGGGGCATCCATCGGCAGTTTCTGCACGGTTTTGCCGAGCAGACCGGTCTTGCCATCGCGTTCGACGACGACAATTTCGTTGCTTTTCTGGTTGGCGATCAGCAGGAATCTGCCACTTGGATCGAGGCTGAATTCGCGCGGGTGATCACCTTCCACCGCACGTTTTTGCAGCTCTTTGAGCTGACCGGTCGCCGGATCAATGCTGAACACCAGCAGTTGATTAGCGGTGCCACGGTTGCTGACGTAGAGGAACTTGCCGTCCGCCGACGCATGCAGCGCCGCCCCGGCCTTGTCCGATGTCGGCTGGCCAGCGGCCAGATCGACCAGTTGCGTCTGGGTCAGCACGCCGTCGTTGTAGTCGAACACCGCAACCTGCGCGCTCATTTCCATGGTCAGCCAGGCGTGTTTGCCGTCAGCGCTGAACAGCAGATGACGCGGGCCACTGCCTGCCGGCAAAGTCACCGAGGCGGTTTTGGCCGGGGTCAGCGGCAAGTCAGGATTGGCTTTCGGGTCGAATTTGTAGATGAAGACCTTGTCCGCCCCCAGGTCGTTGGAGAACACATAGCGGCCGTCCGGCGAAGATACCGTCGAGTGCACGTGGTTCGAGGCCTGACGCTCGGGATTGACCCGGCTCGCCGGGTGCGCGCTCATCTGCACCACCGGTTTCAACTTGCCGTCGGCGCCGACCGGCAACACCGCCAGCGTTCCACCCGGATCTTCCACCACCGAATAGTTGCTGACGAACAGATGGCTGGCATCCGCGCTGAGGCTCGAATGGGTGGGTTCGTTACCCAGGCTTTGCACTTGATTGATCAGGCTCAACGTGTGGGTCTTCGGATCGATCGCATAGCTGCTAACGCGACCGACCGGGTCTTTCTGGCCAGGGCCGTTTTCATTGACCACGAACAGGCGTTTCTGGTCTTTGGAAAGGGTCAGCCACGACGGGTTTTCACTCTTGATCACTTGCAGCGGTTTGGTGGCGATCTGGCCGGTGGCGCTGTCGAAGTTCATTCGATAGATGCCCTGGCTGGTGCCTGCGGTGTAGGAGCCAACCAGCAACTGGAAGTTTTCCGCGCTGGCGCTGGAAAGGCCCATCGCGCCGACGCTGCCGGCCATCAGCAGCGGCCAGAATTTACGCATTTTCATCGGTTTCATCCTCATCGTCGCTGCCGCCGAAGGCTTCGCTGCAGACCAAGCGGTGCTCACCGGAATCACCAACGATCAACCAGCTTTGCAGGTCATTATCAAAGGTTGCTGCTGCGACCTGCGCCGGCGTGAACTCCCAGTGCTTGGCCGCTCGGCCATCCATGCATTCGATGTGCAGGTTGTCGTCTTCGTCGAGAGAAAATTCGAAGGCATGCAAGCCGTCGATTTCGACCATATCGGAGTGTTCGAGGACGTCGAGAAGGGTTTGGGCAGTCATGGCAAACAGTCTTTCTAGGGGGGAAAGGGCCAATGATAGCTCATTGGCGACGCAGAACCCCTGTGGGAGCTGCGGTGCGACGATTCGACTTGCCAGCGATAGCAATCTGTCTGACACATCAATGTTGGATGTGCCGCAGTCATCGCTGGCAAGCCAGCTCCCACAGGGGATTGGGGTTGCTTTAAATGGCGTCGCGCGATGGCTTGCCGTCGACCAGTCGCTGGATGCGCAACGGGTTGGCATTCTTCAGCGGCTCGGGCAGCAAGCTGTCCGGGTAATTCTGGAAGCACACCGGACGCAGGAAGCGATCGATGGCGAGCGTGCCGACGGAGGTGCCCCGCGCATCGGACGTCGCCGGATACGGCCCGCCGTGTACCATCGAATCGCACACTTCGACGCCGGTGGGATAGCCGTTGAGCAGGATCCGTCCGACCTTCTGTTCCAGTAACGGCGTCAGTTCGGGGAAGCGTTCGAAGTCCGCCTGTTCACCGATAATCGTCGCCGTGAGTTGGCCGTGCAGCCCCGTCAACGCCGCGCTGAGTTGCGCCTTGTCCGCGACTTCGACAATCACTGTGGTCGGGCCGAACACTTCTTCCTGCAGCACTTCATCGCCATCAATCAGCAGGCTTGCATCAGCCTTGAACAACTGCGGCTGCGCCTGATTGCCCTGCTGTGGATTGCCGGCCAGATGCTCGACGCCAGGATGCGCCAGCAGCTTCTGCAAACCTTTGCCGTAGCTGCCAAGGGTGCCAGCGTTGAGCATGGTTTGCGCCGGTTGATCGCCAATCAGCCCGGCAACCTGCTGCACGAACGCGCTGAACTGCGGCGAGCGGATCCCGATGACCAAGCCCGGATTGGTGCAGAACTGACCGCAGCCCTGCACCACCGACGCAGTGAGGTCGCGGGCCACGGTTTCCGAGCGCTCGGCCAGCGCCTGCGGCAGAACGATCACCGGATTGATGCTCGACATCTCGGCAAACACCGGGATCGGTTGCGCACGCGCAGCGGCCATGTCGCACAAGGCACGCCCGCCCTTGAGCGAGCCAGTGAAGCCGACAGCCTGGATCGCCGGATGTTTGACCAGCCATTCACCGACGCCGCCGCCATAAACCATGTTGAATACGCCGGCGGGCATCGCGGTTTTTTCCGCCGCACGAATCAGCGCATCGGCGACCAGTTCCGCTGTCGCCATATGGCCGCTGTGTGCCTTGAACACCACCGGGCAACCGGCGGCCAGGGCCGACGCGGTGTCACCGCCAGCGGTGGAAAATGCCAGCGGAAAGTTGCTGGCGCCGAACACCGCTACCGGGCCGAGGCCGATGCGGTACTGGCGCAAATCGGGACGCGGCAACGGTTGACGATCCGGCAGCGGCAGATCGATCCGCGCCCCATAAAAATCACCACGGCGCAGCACTTTGGCGAACAGGCGCATCTGCCCGCTGGTGCGCCCGCGCTCACCTTGAATACGCCCGGCTGGCAATGCCGTTTCGCGGCAGACCACGGCAACGAAGTCATCGCCGAGTGTGTCCAGTTCATCGGCAATCGCATCGAGAAACTGTGCGCGGCGTTCAGCGCTGAGGCTGCGATAATCCGGGTACGCGGCCGCGGCGGCTTTGGCGGCAGCGTCGACTTCCTGCTCCGTGGCCTGGATGAAATCGTGAGGCAATTGCTCGCCCGTCGTTGCATCGACGGATTGCAGTTTGACGTCGCCAGCTGCGCTGCGCTGCCCGCCGATGTAGTTGTGACCGAGAATCTGAGTCATGGGATCTCCTTAAAGGGTGCCGATGCTGTCCGGTTCAAAAGCCGCTGCAACCGGCGCGATGCCATTGACCAGCGGTGCGCCGAATTCGGCCTGGCTGATCTCGAATACATCGCCCGGTTGCGTGCGGATGCCATCGGCAAACGACAGGGTCGCGGTGCCGAAGAAGTGAATGTGCACATCGCCCGGGCGCAGGAACTGGCCGTATTTGAAGTGGTGGTATTCGAGGTTGGCGAGGCTGTGACACATGTTCGCCTCGCCGCTGAGAAACTCGTTCTGCCAGAGCACTTCGCCGTCGCGCAGAATGCGGCTGCTGCCCGCAAGGTGTTGAGGTAGTCCGCCGACGCGAAGTTCCGGACCATAACTGCAACTGCGCAGTTTCGAGTGCGCGAGGTACAGGTAATTCTTGCGTTCCATGATGTGGTCGGAAAACTCGTTGCCGACCGCATAGCCCAGCCGATACGGTTTGCCGTCCTGCCCGATGACGTAGAGCCCGGCCATCTCCGGCTCTTCGCCGGCGTCCTCGGCGAACGGCGGCAGCGGGAACGCTTGCCCCGGACGCACGACAATGCTGCCGTCGCCCTTGTAGAACCATTCCGGCTGCACACCAGCCTGCCCCGCCGCTGGTTTGCCGCCCTCCACGCCCCATTTGAAGATGCGCATGGTGTCGGTCATCGTCGCTTCGTCGCTAGCCTGCTGATGCATTTTGTCCCGGGCCGAAGCACTGCCCAAATGCGTCAGACCGGTGCCACTGACCAGCGTGTGCGCCGGGTCCGGATGATCGAGCGGCGGCAGGATGCGCAGGTCTTTGAGCAACTGCGCATAGTCGTGGCTGATACCCAGGCCGAGGGTGTGCACTTGCTGTTCGAGGGTGCTGCCGGCCTCGATGGCGGCCAGCGCCAGATCGCGGGTGCTGCGGGCGTCTTGCACTTCGCGCACGAGACCGTCCTCGACCACGCCGACGCGGCGCTCGCCGTTGCTTAATTCGAATTGAACCAGATGCATGTTCTTCTCCTATTCCTTCGAAAACACCGCTGATCCCTGTGGGAGCTGGCTTGCCAGCGATGGCGGCGGCACATTCAGCATTGATGTGACTGACAGATTGCTATCGCTGGCAAGCCAGCTCCCACAGGGTTTGCGGTGATGGATCGTTTGATATCAGGTTCGCGTGGCACCACGGGCGCTGGCAGCAAACTGGTCGACTGGCAGGACGTGTTTACGTTCCAGCACGCGGTAGACGATTCCGGTCAGGATCAACCCGAACACCATCACCCCGGAGAGGAAGTACAGACCTGAAGCCAGATTCCCGGTGTACTCCTTCAACGCACCAATCACGAACGGTCCGATGTACCCGCCAAGATTCCCCACCGAGTTGATCAGTGCGATCCCCGCCGCCGCACTCGCGCCAGCAAAGAACCGCCCTGGCAAAGTCCAGAACACCGCCGTGCAGGAAAACAGCGCGAAAGCGACCAGGCACAGCGCCGCCAGTTGCGCTACCGGTAACGACAGCCACGCGCTCATGAACAGGCCAATCGCGCCCAACACATAAAGGACGGCGAGATGGCCGTAGCGATCATTCATA
This sequence comes from Pseudomonas sp. NPDC087817, assembly GCF_044742875.1. Lineage (NCBI taxonomy): Bacteria > Pseudomonadati > Pseudomonadota > Gammaproteobacteria > Pseudomonadales > Pseudomonadaceae > Pseudomonas > Pseudomonas sp. NPDC087817. The sequence continues at coordinate 83,687 of NZ_JBIUVJ010000003.1, read as the reverse complement.
CGGTCGGAACTGCGCGGCACGATCAGCAAGCCGATGATCCCGAAGATGTACGGCACCGACGACACAAAACCGGTGACCAGATCGCTGCCGCCGAACTGTTTGATCAGCGTCGGCAGCCACAAACCCAGCCCATAAATGCTCAACGTCACCGGCAGATAAAACAGCGCCAGCAGCAACACTCGCTTGTCTTTCAGCGCATGCAGCGGATTGCCGTGACGGGTCTGACCGTATGCCTGCAAATCCTTTTTCAGCTCGCCGGTCAGCCAGTCTTTCTCGGCCTGATCCATCCATTTCACTTGTTGCGGGCCATCCGGCAACCAGCGCAGTACCGGCCAGGTCAGCAGGATCGCCGGGGTGCCGATGACGATGAACAGCCACTGCCAGCCATGCAGCCCAAGGATGCCGTCCATGCCCAGCAGGCCGCCGGACACCGGGCCGGTAATCATCATCGCGATGGGTTGCGAGAGGATGAACAGGCCAAGGATCTTGCCGCGATGGCGCACCGGGAACCATTGGGTGATGTAGTACAGAACGCCGGGGAAGAACCCCGCCTCCGCCGCGCCGAGCAGAAAGCGCATCACGTAGAAACTGTGCGGCCCCTGGACGAACGCCATGCCGATGGTGATGGCGCCCCAGGTAATCATGATCCGCGCAAACCAGCGCCGCGCACCGAAGCGTTCGAGCATCAGGTTGCTGGGGATTTCGAGGAGAAAGTAGCCGATGAAAAACAGCCCGGCGCCGAGACCGTAGGCGGCGTCGCCGATGCCGATGTCGGCGCCCATGTGCAGCTTGGCGAAGCCGACGGCGGAGCGATCCACATAGGCGATCAGGTATAGCAGGATCAGGAAGGGAATCAGTTTCAGCGTAATGCGCCGGATCAGCCGCAGTTCCTGGCTCATGAGATCGGTCTCCGATTGTTGTTTTTATAGAACCTCGGGGGACGCCTCTCACGAAAAACCGTCAGGGCCATCCCTCCGTCGAAAACGACTATATAGTATTACTAATTACCCAACAACACTTCCAAACCATCGATTTTGCGCTTATGTTAGGCCGTAGCTCGAACACTATAGTCATACAATAAGAGAATCGATCATGTCTGATAAGAAACCCACCCTGCGCTCCGCCCAATGGTTTGGCACGGCCGACAAGAACGGCTTCATGTACCGCAGCTGGATGAAGAATCAGGGCATCGCCGACCACCAGTTTCATGGCAAGCCGATCATCGGCATCTGCAACACCTGGTCGGAACTGACCCCGTGCAACGCGCACTTCCGCCAGATCGCGGAGCACGTCAAACGCGGGGTGATCGAGGCCGGTGGTTTCCCGGTGGAATTCCCGGTGTTCTCCAATGGCGAATCGAACCTGCGCCCGACCGCGATGCTGACGCGCAACCTGGCGAGCATGGACGTTGAAGAAGCGATTCGCGGCAACCCGATTGACGGCGTGGTGCTGCTGACCGGTTGCGACAAAACCACCCCGGCGCTGCTGATGGGCGCGGCCAGTTGCGACGTGCCGGCCATCGTCGTGACCGGCGGGCCGATGCTCAACGGCAAGCACAAAGGCAAAGACATCGGCTCCGGCACTGTGGTCTGGCAGCTCAGCGAACAGGTCAAGGCCGGCACCATCACCATCGACGATTTTCTGGCGGCCGAGGGCGGCATGTCGCGTTCCGCGGGCACCTGCAACACCATGGGCACCGCGTCGACCATGGCCTGCATGGCGGAAGCTCTCGGCACTTCCCTGCCGCACAACGCGGCGATTCCGGCGGTGGATGCGCGGCGTTATGTGTTGGCACACATGTCCGGTATGCGTGCGGTGGAGATGGTTCGCGAGGATCTGAAACTGTCGAAGATTCTGACCAAGGAAGCCTTCGAGAACGCTATTCGGGTCAACGCAGCCATCGGTGGTTCGACCAACGCGGTGATTCACTTGAAAGCCATCGCCGGACGCATCGGCGTCGAGCTGGATCTGGACGACTGGACCCGCATCGGGCGCGGCATGCCGACCATCGTCGACCTGCAACCGTCCGGGCGTTTCCTGATGGAAGAGTTCTATTACGCCGGTGGTTTGCCAGCGGTGCTGCGCCGTCTCGGTGAAGCCAATCTGATCCCTAATCCGAACGCATTGACCGTCAATGGCAAGTCCATCGGCGAGAACACCAAGGACGCGCCGATCTATGGCGAGGACGAAGTGATCCGCACGCTCGACAATCCGATCCGCGCCGACGGTGGAATTTGCGTGTTGCGCGGTAACCTGGCGCCACTTGGCGCGGTGCTCAAGCCGTCCGCCGCCACCCCGGAACTGATGCAGCATCGTGGCCGTGCGGTGGTGTTCGAGAACTTCGACATGTACAAGGCGCGGATCAACGATCCGGAACTGGATGTCGATAAAGATTCCATTCTGGTGATGAAGAACTGCGGGCCGAAGGGTTATCCGGGCATGGCCGAGGTCGGCAACATGGGGCTGCCGGCGAAGCTGTTGGCGCAGGGTGTGACCGACATGGTGCGCATTTCTGACGCGCGAATGAGCGGCACGGCGTACGGCACCGTGGTTTTGCACGTAGCGCCGGAAGCAGCGGCTGGTGGGCCTTTGGCGACGGTCAAGGAAGGCGACTGGATCGAGCTGGATTGCGCGACCGGACGTTTGCATCTGGATATTCCGGATGCCGAGCTGGCAGCGCGTATGGCCGATCTGCAACCACCGCAGCAATTGTTGGTGGGCGGGTATCGTCAGTTGTACATCGACCATGTGCTACAGGCGGATCAGGGTTGTGATTTTGACTTCCTGGTCGGGTGCCGAGGGGCTGAAGTCCCCCGCCATTCCCACTAACACCGCCGTCCCCTGTGGGAGCTGGCTTGCCAGCGATTACGGTCTTTCAGCTGACATTCATGTTGACTGACACTCCGCCATCGCTGGCAAGCCAGCTCCCACATTTGCTTTGTGCATCTGCCTCAAGATCGCCTCGTGCCTGTTATGATGCGCGCCATCTCCATCGCTCAGGATCGCGCCGTTCCCCATGGATTACCGCAAACCTTCCGACCGTAAAAGCATGCACTCGCGCATCGTCCAGGAACTGGGCATGCAGATCGTCTCCGGACGCTTTTTGCCCGATGACAAACTGCCCGCCGAAGCCTTGCTCTGCGAGGAGTACGCGGTCAGTCGGCCGGTGTTGCGTGAAGCCACGCGGGTGCTGGTGGCGAAGGGGCTGGTGTATTCCAAACCGCGTGTCGGCACGGTGGTCAAGGCTCGGCGCGAGTGGCACATGCTCGATCCGGATGTGCTGCACTGGCTGATGCAAAGCAGCCCGCAGAATGAGTTTTTCAACGTGCTGACCAGCGTGCGCAGCATCATCGAACCCGCCGCCGCCGCCCTCGCCGCCCAACATGCGACCGAGGCCGACATTGCCCTCATCGGCGAAGCCTACCAACGCATGGAAGCGGCGCCGACGCCCGAAGCCCTGTTGCAACCGGATCTGGACTTTCATAGCCGGATTGCCGATGCGACGCACAATGATTTGCTGGCGAACCTGTGCAACATGCTGTCGGTGGCGATTGCCGAAGCGTTGAAGCATTCGAATCAACGGCCGAATCTGCATGAATTGGCGTTGCCTCGGCACAAGGCGATTCTCACCGCGATCGAAAATCGCGATGCGTTGGGGGCACGGCATGCGACGTTGGTGCAGTTGGATGATGCGCGAAGTGCGCTTAGCGTCGTGCTAGGCACAGAACTTTCCTGAACACCAAAGAACCTGTGGGAGCTGGCTTGCCAGCGATGAGGGCTTAGCATTCAACATTGCTGTTGGATGTTAGTCCGCTATCGCTGGCAAGCCAGCTCCCACAGGGTTTTGTGTGGATCATAAGATGTAAAAAAGCCGCAACCCTGAGGTTGCGGCTTTGTCGTTTCAGCCTTGCAGATCAGTGAGCAAACAACGAGTTGCCCTTCTGCCCCGCCAGCTTCTCCGGTTTGATCAGGAACTTCGCCAGTGCCGGCAACAGCCACAGCGCACCGAACATGTTCCACAGCAGCATGAAGGTCAGCATCAGGCCCATGTCGGCCTGGAACTTGATCGCCGAGAAGATCCAGGTGCACACGCCGATGGCCAGGCACAGACCGGTGAACAGCACCGCTTTACCGGTGGATTTCAACGTTTGGTAATAAGCTTCCTGCAACGGCAGACCGGCACGCAGGAAACTTTCCAGGCGGCTGTAGATGTAGATGCCGTAGTCGACACCAATCCCCACACCCAGCGCCACCACCGGCAGCGTGGCGACTTTCACGCCGATGCCCATGAACGCCATCAGCGCGTTGCCGAGTACCGAGGTCAGCACCAGCGGCAGGACGATGCACAAGGTCGCCGCCCACGAACGGAAGGTGATCATGCACATCACCGCCACGCAGATGTACACCAGAATCAGGATGGTCAGCTCAGCCTGTTTGATGACTTCGTTGGTGGCCGCTTCGATCCCGGCGTTACCGGCGGCGAGGATGAATTCCAGACCGTCCTTGTTGTTGTCCTTGGCGAATTCCTGCACCGCATGCACCGCACGATCGAGGGTTTCGGCCTTGTGATCGTTGAGGAACACCAGCACCGGCGCGAGCGAGCAACTGTTGTTGTACAGACCGTCAGCGCGGGCAATCGAGTTGTTCAGCACATCCGGGTTACGCGACAGGGTTTCCCATTTCAGGTTGCCCTCGTTCATGCCCTTGATCATCTGCTTGGACACAGTCACCAGCGAGATCGCCGACTGCACGCCCTCGGTGTTCTGCATCTTCCACATCAGTTCGTCGATTGGCGCCATGGCCTCAAAGCGTGAACAGCCTTCAGCCTTGGTCTTGACCATCACCACCAGCACATCGGAACTGGTCGAATAGTTGTTGATGATGAAGTTGTTGTCCTTGTTGTAACGCGAGTCCGGACGCAGCTCCGGCGCGCCCTGGTCGAGGTCGCCGATTTTCAGGTTCTGGCTGTACCAGAGGCCGCCGCCGAAGGCGATCAGCGCCAGCACTACCGAGATGCGTGCGACTTTCGGGTTGGCGAAGTTCGACAGCAGGCGCCAGAACGGGTGTTCGCGGTTCGCGTCCTTCTTGCTCTTGGCAATCGCCCGCTTGCTGATGCCGACATAGGAAATCGCTACCGGCAGCAGGATCAGGTTGGTGAACACGATCACTGCCACGCCGATCGACGCGCCGATGGCCAGTTCACGGATCACGCCGATGTCGATGATCAGCAGCGTAATAAACCCGACCGCATCCGCGAGAATCGCGATCATCCCCGGCAGGAACAGTTGCCGGAAGGTGCGCCGCGCTGCGGTCAGGGCGTTGTCGGCCTCGCTGGATTGCAGGGCGATACCGTTGATCTTTTGTACGCCGTGGGAAATACCGATGGCGAAGATCAGGAACGGCACCAGCATCGAATACGGATCGAGCCCGAAGCCGAAGAAGTGCATTAATCCGAGCTGCCAGACCACCGCCACCAGTGTCGTGCTCAACACCGCAATGGTGCTGCGCAAGCAATTGGTGAACCACAACAGCAGAATCAGGGTGATGACGAAGGCGATGCCGAAGAACATCACCACCATCACCAGACCGTCGATCAGGTCACCGACCTTCTTGGCGAAACCGACGATGTGGATCTTGACGTTAGGGTTCTGCGCTTCGAACTTGTTGCGGATCTTGTCTTCGAGTTCATGGGAGAACTTGCGGTAGTCCAGCGCCAGCAACTTGCCCTGGTCATCCGGGTCCGGATAGGACTCCAGCAGCGGGATGTCGACAATGCTCGACTTGAAGTCGTTGGCCACCAGACGCCCGACCTGACCGGACTTGAGCACGTTGTTGCGCAGCAGATCGAGGCTGTCCTGCGAGACGTTGTAGCTCTGCGGGATCACTTCGCCGCCGGCAAAACCTTCTTCGGTCACTTCGGTCCAGCGTACGCTCGGGCTCCACAGCGACTTGAGGCCGGAACGGTCGACGCCGGAGATGTAGAACACCTCGTCGTTGATCTGACGCAGGGTCTCCATGTACTCCTTGGAGAAGATGTCGCCGTCGGTGGCTTCCACCGAAATCCGCACGGTGTTGCCCAGGTTCGCCAGATCGTTGCGGTGCTCCATCATCTTCTCGATGAACGGATGCTTGAGCGGGATCATTTTTTCGAAGCTGGTCGACGGCCGGATCAGCGTGGCCTGCCAGAACAGGAAAATACTGACCACCAGACAGATAAGGATCACGGCCGGGCGGTTGTTGAAAATCAGACGTTCGAGGAACGTCGCCTTGTCCTGCTGAGGAGTGATCAAGGAAGTCATAGCCCCGCCTTCTTATTATTGATCTCGGCGCCGTTTGGCAGTGTGGTGTGCACACCGCCCTGCCCGGTCAGAATCAGGTTGCCGTCGCCAGCCGCAGTGACCGAAGACAGCGAAATGCGATCCGGGCGGTTGAACACGCTGAAGGTTTCGCCATTGTCGCTACTGCTGATCACCGAACCGCCGTTGCCGACGATGACGATGGAGCCGTCCGCCAGCAGCGTGGCGCCGGACAGGCCGAACTCCAGCGCACCGCGCGCGGCTTTCAGTTCGACCTGTTCCCAGGTGCTGCCGAAATCGGTGGAGCGGTAAAGGTTGCCGCGCAGACCGTAGGCCAGCAGGGTCTGCGCTTGCGCGGTGCCTATCACGCCGAACAGCGAGCCCTCGTACGGGCCTTCGAGTTTTTCCCAGGTCTGGCCCCAGTCGGCGGAGCGGAACATGCTGCCGGATTCGCCGACGATGAACAGCCCGGCGTCTTTCACCGCAGCGATGGCGTTGAGGTGGAACTGGTCTTCGTTGTCGAGGCGGTCGCTGACGTCTTCCCAGTTCTTGCCACCGTCGGTGGTTTCCAGCAAGGCCCCGTAGGCGCCCACGGCAAGGCCGCTGTCGACGTCCTTGAACCAGACGTCGAGCAGCGGCGATTCACGTTTGAGGTCTTCGAATTGCTTGGTCCAGGTCAGACCGCCGTCTTCACTGGCGAGAATCTGCGCGTCATGGCCGACCGCCCAGCCGTGCTTGTCGTCGACAAAGTACACCGCCGTGAGCAGTTGCCGGCTCGGCACCTTGGCTTGAGTCCAGGTCTTGCCCTGGTCATCGGAATAGACGATGTGCCCGCGATCTCCGACCGCCACCAGCCGCGTTCCGGCGTGGACAACATCGAGAATCAGGCTTTTCGTGGCTTTGGCGGATTCGGTGGCGTACACCACGTCGGCCGGGGCCTCGGCGGCGATCACAGGTGCCGACAACGTGGCGAAGCCCAGCAGAGAGAGTGCTGTGGCCAGCAACGCGGTGTTGCGTAACGCCGGCGGGCGGCAACGACTCATAGACCTTCCCCTATTTATTATTGTTAGGCCATCTGGCCTTCAAGGGCGCCGCAAGTGTGCTCCTGTGATGGCTGGTCAGAAGCATAGTCCTGAAACCCGCAATCCAGAGCCACTTCGGAAGCTGGCCCATCCTATCGGGCTTTAGAAACGTCTGACAATCGGCGCCACGTTATCTTTTGTTAACCAAAAGCGGCCCGCTATTGCCGAGATATTCCCCTTGTAGGAGTGAGCCTGCTCGCGATAGCGGTGTGTCACTTAGCAATTGTTCAGTTGACACACCGCTATCGCGAGCAGGCTCACTCCTACAAGGGATCGTGGGGGCTTCGGGATTTGAATGCATGACCATTCGCCGGAGTGATGCGGCAAATCTTGTGAGGGGGACTTGCACGATCGGTATTATGGTATACCATCAGACGCACAGACACTCTCAATCCCCCAACGGAGCAGCTCATGAGTTTCGAAATTCGCAAGATCGTCAGCTATGTCGAAGAGACCTTCATCGAAGGCGGTAAGGCCACTGACAAGCCAGTGACCATGGTCGGCCTCGCCGTGGTGATGAAAAACCCGTGGGTGGGTAACGGTTTCGTTGAAGACCTCAAGCCGCAGATCCGCGCCAATTGCTCCGACCTCGGTGCCCTGATGGTCGAGCGTCTGGTCGGCATCATCGGCGGCGCCGAGAAGATCGAGGCTTACGGCAAAGCGGCCGTGGTCGGCGCTGATGGCGAAATCGAACACGCCTCCGCCGTGATCCACACCCTGCGCTTTGGCAATCACTATCGCGAAGCGGTCAACGCCAAGAGCTATCTGAGCTTCACCAACAAGCGCGGCGGCCCGGGCACCTCGATCCAGATCCCGATGATGCACAAGGACGACGAAGGCCAGCGTTCGCACTACATCACTCTGGAAATGCAGATCGAAGACGCGCCGCGTGCCGACGAAATCGTCGTGGTGCTCGGTTGCGCCGACGGTGGTCGCCTGCATCCGCGCATCGGCAACCGTTACATCGATCTGGAAGAACTGGCCGCCGAAAAAGCCCAGTAATCACAATAAAAAGGCATTGCAGGAGCGCTCCATGATTCGGCTCACCGCTGAACTCACCCCGGCTGGCACCAGTTACCTGGCGACCGGCCAAGGCCAGCCCGTGGTCTTGATCCACGGCGTGGGCCTGAACAAAGAAATGTGGGGCGGCCAGATCGTTGGCCTGTCAGCCCAATATCAGGTGATCGCCTACGACATGCTCGGCCACGGCGCCAGCCCGCGACCGGCCAGCGGCACCGACCTGCTCGGGTACGCTGATCAGCTGCTGGAACTACTCGATCACTTGAACCTGCCTGAGGCAGCGGTGATCGGTTTTTCCATGGGCGGGCTGGTGGCGCGGGCGTTTGCCTTGCATTACCCGCAGCGCCTGCAAAGCCTGGTGGTGTTGAACAGCGTGTTCAACCGCAGCGAAGAGCAGCGTGCCGGCGTTATCGCCCGCACCGCTCAGGCTGCCGAACATGGACCGGACGCCAATGCCGAAGCGGCGCTGTCACGCTGGTTCAGCCGTGAATATCAGGCGGCTAACCCGGCGCAGATCGCCGCGATCCGCCAGACCCTCGCCGGCAATGATCCGCAAGGCTATCTGACCACTTATGAGCTGTTCGCCACCCAAGACATGTACCGCGCCGACGACCTGGGCAGCATTCAGGCGCCGACGCTGATTGCCACCGGCGAACTCGACCCGGGTTCGACCCCGGAAATGGCCGAGCAACTGGCCCGGCGCATTCCCGGCGCGAAGGTTGCCGTGCTGCCCGAGCAACGGCATATGATGCCCGTAGAGTCGCCGCGACTGGTCAACCAGACGCTGCTGGAATTTCTCCAATTCGCACACTCCCGACAAAACCAAATAAAGGGGATCGTTGCATGACACTCGCACGCTTCCAGATGTGCATCGGCGGAGAATGGGTCGAAGCCCTCTCCGGCAAGACTTTCGAAAGCCTCAACCCGGCCTCCGCACAAGCCTGGGCGCAACTGCCCGACGCCGATGAAGCGGACGTCGAACGCGCCGTGCAATCGGCGCAGGCCGCGTTCGACAGCCCGGCCTGGCGCGGCCTCACCGCCACCGCACGCGGCAAGTTGCTGCGTCGCCTCGGCGATCTGATCGCCGAAAACAAGGAACAACTGGCGCAACTGGAAAGTCGCGACAACGGCAAGCTGATCCGCGAAACCCGGGGTCAGGTCGGTTATCTGCCGGAGTTCTTCCACTACACCGCAGGCCTCGCCGACAAGCTCGAAGGCGGCACCCTGCCGCTGGATAAGCCCGACCTGTTCGCCTACACCGTGCACGAAGCGATGGGTGTGGTCGCCGCGATCATTCCGTGGAACAGCCCGCTATACCTGACCGCAATCAAACTCGCCCCGGCCCTCGCCGCCGGCAACACGATTGTGATCAAGCCGTCCGAGCACGCCTCGGCGACGATTCTGGAGCTGGCGCGTCTGGCCCTCGAAGCCGGGATTCCGCCGGGCGTGGTCAACGTCGTCACCGGGTATGGCCCGAGCACCGGCGCCGCCCTCACCCGTCATCCGCTGATCCGCAAGATCGCCTTCACTGGCGGCGCGGCGACGGCGCGGCATGTGGTGCGCAGCAGCGCCGAGAACTTCGCCAAGCTGTCGCTGGAACTGGGCGGCAAGTCGCCGAACATCATCTTCGCCGATGCCGATCTGGACAGCGCGATCAACGGCGCCATCGCCGGGATCTACGCCGCCTCTGGGCAAAGTTGTGTGTCGGGTTCGCGCCTGTTGGTGCAGGACGAAATCTACGACGAATTCGTCAATCGACTGGTCGAGCGCGCCCAACGCATTCGCATCGGCAACCCACAGGAAGACAACAGTGAGATGGGCCCGATGGCCACTGCGCAGCAGCTGGCGGTGGTCGAAGGTCTTGTGGCTGATGCCATCGCAGAAGGTGCGCGTTTGCGTACCGGCGGCAAGCGTCCGGCGGGTCTTGGTGAAGGCTGGTTCTACGAGCCGACGCTGTTCGAATGCGACCGCAATTCGATGAAGATCATGCAGGAAGAAGTGTTCGGCCCGGTGGCTTCGGTGATTCGATTCAAAGATGAAGCTGAAGCGCTGGCGATCGCCAACGACTCACAGTTCGGCCTCGCCGCCGGCATCTGGACGCGCGATCTCGGTCGCGCCCATCGCCTCGCTCGTGATGTTCGTTCAGGGATTATCTGGGTCAACACTTACCGTGCGGTGTCGGCGATGGCGCCGATTGGCGGTTTCAAGAACAGTGGCTATGGACGCGAAAGCGGCATCGATTCGGTGCTGGCCTACACCGAACTGAAAACGGTGTGGATCAACCTCTCTCAGGCACCGATGCCTGATCCGTTTGTGATGCGCTAGGAGTCCTGCGAAATGATCGAACCCGGCATTTACAAAGACGTGATGAGTTCGTTTCCGTCTGGCGTCACGGTGGTCACCACCCTCGACCCGGAAGGCGGCATCGTCGGCATCACCGCCAGCGCCTTCAGCGCGCTGTCGATTGATCCGGCGCTGGTGCTGTTCTGTCCCAACTACGCTTCCGACACCTATCCGGTTTTGCGCGACAGCAAGAAATTCGCGATCCATTTGCTGTCCGCCGACCAGACCGCCGAGGCCTACGCTTTCGCCGGTAAAGGCAAGGACAAGGCCAAGAACATCGAGTGGCATTTGAGCGAACTCGGCAACCCGATCCTCGCCAAGGCCACGGCGATCATCGAGTGTGAGCTGTGGCGGGAATACGACGGTGGTGATCACGCGATCATCGTGGGCGCGGTGAAGAACCTGATCCTGCCGGCGCAACCCGTGACGCCGATGATCTACCACAAAGGCAAGCTCGGGCCGTTGCCGACCCTTGGTTGAGAGAACAATGCAAAACCCTGTGGGAGCTGGCTTGCCAGCGATGAGGACTTAACATTCAACATCGATGTTGGCTGATAGTCCGCTATCGCTGGCAAGCCAGCTCCCACAGGGATTGAGGTGAGGCAAAGAATATGAATAACGAGAAGTACGAAAAAGGCCTGGAGATCCGCACCCAGGTACTCGGCGAAGCCTATGTGCAACGCTCAATAGAGAACGCCGACGACTTCACCCGTCCGCTACAGGAAATGGTCACTGAATACTGTTGGGGTCATGTCTGGGGCCGCGAAGGCTTGTCGCTCAAGGAGCGCAGCATGATCAACCTGGCGATGATCTCGGCGCTCAACCGTCCGCACGAACTCAAGCTGCATGTGCGCGGCGCCTTGCGTAACGGCCTTAGTCGTGAGCAAATACGCGAAATTCTGCTTCAGGTCGGCATTTATTGCGGCGTCCCGGCGGCCGTGGACAGTTTCCGGCTCGCCCGTGAAGCCTTCGCCGAAGCCGACGCCGAGGCCTCCAGTTAACCCCTCGGCTGTTTTGATGCCCGTCTGGCATGGACAGCCACAGTAAAGAGCGGACCCCATGAAACGCCAGCCACTCGACGACAGCTTCAAGGTCAATCGCAACCCCGTTACCCTGCGCGAAATCGTGCTGGATAAACTGCGTAGCGCGATCATGAATTTCCAGCTCATGCCGGGCGATCGTCTGGTGGAGCGCGATCTATGCGATCGCCTTGGCGTCAGCCGCACATCGGTGCGCGAAGCCTTGCGTCACCTTGAATCCGAAGGCCTGGTCGAGTTCGCCGATGCCAAAGGCCCGCGCGTGGCAATCATCACCCTCGCCGATGCCGTCGATATCTATGAGCTGCGCTGCGTGTTGGAAGGTTTGATCGTCCAGCTGTTCACGCTGCGCGCCAAGGCCAAGGACATCAAAGCCCTGGAAAAAGCCCTCGACGAGAACCGCAAGGCACTCAAGGACGGCGAACTGCAACAGGTGATCGACTCGGTCCAGGGTTTCTACGACGTGCTGTTGGAAGGTTCGGGCAATCATGTCGCGGCGACTCAGTTGCGTCAGTTGCAGGCTCGCATCAGCTACTTGCGCGCGACCTCGGTTTCCCAGGAAAACCGTCGCGGCGCGAGTAATCAGGAAATGGAAAAAATGGTCGCGGCGATCAAGAGCGGCGATCCGCTGGCGGCGCATCAGGCCTGTGTTGATCACGTTCGTGCTGCCGCTGCGGTGGCACTCGACTATCTCAAGCGCAAGCAGGAAGAGACCGGGGCTACCCCGCCAATCACCCTGCCGATTGCGCTGAAAGAACCTCGTATAGGTCACTGATATGTTCAGCCCGAGCTATTGCCCGAAATGCGGTGGCCCTGACCTCAGTCAGCAGGTACCGCCGGGCGATACGCACGAACGCCTGATGTGTCGCGGTTGCGGCTACATCCACTACGTCAATCCGAAGATCATTGCCGGCTGCATCATCGAGCAGGACGGCAAATACCTCTTGTGCCAACGGGCGATTCCCCCGCGCCCGGGCACCTGGACGCTGCCGGCCGGCTTCATGGAAAGCGGCGAGACCACCGAGCAGGCGGCGCTGCGTGAAGTCTGGGAAGAAAGCGGCGTGCGTGCGGAGATTCTCTCGCCCTATTCGATTTTCAGCGTGCCGAAGATCAGCGAGGTGTACATCATCTTCCGCGCCATTGCGCTGGAGATCACCGGGCAGTACGGGCCGGAAACGCTGGACTACAAGTTCTTTGCGCCTGAAGACATCCCGTGGGAACAGATCTATTACCCGGCGATCCGGCAGATTCTCGAGCGCTATATCGAGGAGCGCCAGGCTGGGGTTTACGGGATCTACATGGGCAATGACGATAGCGGCAAGATCCACTTTATCCGCTGAAGACCGCATTCCCCCCTGCCTGATCGTTCCCACGCTCCGCGTGGGAATGCAGCCCGGGACGCTCCGCGTCCCTTCAAAAGCCGAACGCGGAGCGTCCGAAGAGGCATTCGCACGCGGAGCGTGGGAACGATCATTGCGTGGGAACGATCACTTCCGCGGGGTTCAGAGTGGGGCGATGCCTTCGACGATGATGATTTCCGCCTTCGCCCATTCCTCGCGGTAACTTTTCGCCTCCTGGTACGCCGCCGATTGGTAGCACGCCACGGCTTTTTCGTAGCTTTCAAACTCGATCACCACACTGCGTTGCGGCGTCCTGCGCCCTTCCATCGCCTCGCTGCGCCCGCCTCTCGCGAGAAACTTCGCGCCGAACTCGGCGAAGGCCGCCGGCGCGCGCTGGGTGTATTGGCTGTAGTGATCGGCATCGGCGATATCCACGTGAGCAATCCAGTACGCCTTCATAGTGACCTCTTTGTTGATTTTGTATTATGGTATACCAATATATTTCCAACGAACCCTGAGAGTCCAGCATGGCCTTCAACAGCATCGAAGAAATCATCGAAGATTATCGTCTCGGCAAAATGGTCTTGCTGGTCGATGATGAAGATCGCGAAAACGAGGGCGACCTGCTGCTGGCCGCCGACTGCTGCACGCCCGAGGCGATCAGCTTCATGGCGCGTGAAGCGCGGGGGCTGATCTGCCTGACGCTGACTGACGAACATTGCCAGCGTTTGGGCCTTGAGCAAATGGTGCCGGCCAATGGGAGCGTGTTCAGCACAGCCTTCACGGTGTCGATTGAAGCGGCGGTTGGCGTCACCACCGGCATATCCGCCGCCGACCGCGCCTGCACGGTTGCCGCCGCCGTAGCCAAAGACGCTCGCGCCGAAGACCTGGTACAGCCGGGCCATATCTTTCCGTTGCGTGCCAAGGAAGGTGGCGTGCTGACCCGCGCTGGTCATACCGAAGCGGGTTGCGATTTAGCGCGTCTCGCCGGTTTCACACCGGCCTCGGTCATCGTTGAGGTGATGAACGACGACGGCACCATGGCCCGTCGCCCGGATCTGGAAGTGTTTGCACGCAAGCACGGGATCAAGATCGGCACCATCGCCGACCTGATCCACTATCGACTCAGCACCGAACACACCATCGAACGGATTGGCGAACGTGAGCTGCCGACGGTGCACGGCACGTTCCGCTTGATCACCTTTGAGGATCGCATCGAGGGCGGCGTGCATATGGCCATGGTCATGGGCGATCTGCGCCGCGAAGAGCCGACGCTGGTGCGCGTGCATGTGATTGATCCGCTGCGTGATCTGGTCGGTGCCGAGTACAGCGGGCCGAGCAACTGGACACTGTGGGCGGCGCTGCAACGGGTTGCCGCTGAAGGGCATGGGGTTGTGGTGGTATTGGCCAATCATGAGTCGTCGCAGGCGTTGCTTGAGCGCGTGCCGCAATTGACCCAACCGCCGCGGCAGTTCAGTCGCTCGCAATCGCGGATTTATTCCGAGGTGGGGACTGGGGCGCAGATTTTGCAGAATCTGGGGGTTGGCAAGCTGCGTCATCTCGGCCCACCGCTGAAGTATGCGGGGTTGACCGGGTATGACTTGGAAGTGGTCGAGAGCATCCCCTTCACCGAATAACCCACGACGAACAAAAATCCAAATGTAGGAGTGAGCCTGCTCGCGATAGCGGTGTGACATTCAGCAATGATGTTGACTGAAATACCGCTATCGCGAGCAGGCTCACTCCTACAGGGTTTTGCATTTCAAACTGATTCCTCTGAGCTTCCAAAAAACAGATTCGCCAGATAACCGGTAAGGCAAAGTGCTTGCACAAAGTTTGGAATACCATAATATGATATTCCATAGACCGGACACTCCAACGAACGTCCATCTACTGCTCCCGATAGGCGGGCAACAACGCAAGCCCGCTCAAAAACACAACAATGAGGGCGTAAAAATGGTGTTGAACAAAGCTGCAACCGCGATCTTTTTTGCGGGACTGCTCAGCGTCACCGGCCAGGCTGCAATGGCTGCCGACAGCGTGAATTTTGTCAGCTGGGGCGGAAGCACCCAGGATGCGCAGAAACAGGCCTGGGCCGATCCGTTCAGCAAGGCCAGCGGCATCACCGTGGTGCAGGACGGCCCGACCGACTACGGCAAACTCAAGGCCATGGTCGAAAGCGGCAACGTGCAGTGGGATGTGGTCGATGTCGAAGCCGATTTCGCCCTGCGTGCCGCCGCTGAAGGCCTGCTCGAACCCCTCGATTTCAAAGTGATTCAGCGCGACAAGATCGACCCGCGTTTCGTCAGCGATTACGGCGTCGGCTCGTTCTTCTTCTCCTTCGTCCTCGGCTACAACGAGGGCAAACTCGGCGCTGCCAAGCCGCAAGACTGGACGGCACTGTTCGACACCAAGACCTACCCCGGCAAACGCGCCCTGTACAAATGGCCAAGCCCCGGCGTGCTCGAACTGGCGCTGCTGGCCGACGGCGTCGCGGCCGACAAGCTCTACCCGCTGGATCTGGATCGCGCCTTCAAGAAACTCGACACCATCAAGAAAGACATCGTCTGGTGGGGCGGCGGCGCGCAGTCGCAGCAACTGCTGGCCTCTGGCGAAGCGAGCATGGGTCAGTTCTGGAACGGCCGCATTCACGCCCTGCAAGAAGACGGCGCGCCGGTTGGCGTGAGCTGGAAACAGAACCTGGTCATGGCCGACATTCTGGTGATTCCAAAAGGCTCGAAAAACAAGGACGCGGCGATGAAGTTTCTGGCCAATGCCAGCAGCGCCAAAGGCCAGGCCGACTTCTCCAACCTGACCGCCTACGCCCCGGTCAACCTCGACAGTGTGGAGCGTCTGGATTCGACGCTGGCCCCCAACCTGCCGACTGCCTACGCTAAGGATCAGATCACTCTTGATTTCGCGTACTGGGCCAAAAACGGCCAGGCCATCGCGACACGGTGGAACGAATGGCTGGTCAAATGAAAATGGCGGCCACCGCGTCCCGTCCCTCCACTGCCACCGGGAGCGCCGCGAGCGCTGCCGGCTCGGCCCACGGAAAACAGGCGGTTGCGATGCAGCAAGCCCCGTCCCTCAGACAACGCTGGCGCGGCGCCGGCAACCTCGCACCGGCGCTGCTGTTCATCGGCCTGTTCTTTCTCGCGCCGTTGATTGGCCTGCTGTTGCGCGGCGTGCTCGAACCGACCCCGGGCCTTGGCAACTACGAACAACTGTTCGCCAACTCGGCGTATGCACGGGTGCTGCTCAACACCTTTTCGGTGGCCGGGCTGGTGACGCTGTTCAGCCTGCTGCTGGGCTTTCCGCTGGCCTGGGCGATCACTCTGGTGCCGCGCGGCTGGGGTCGCTGGATTCTCAACATCGTTCTGCTGTCGATGTGGACCAGCCTGCTCGCCCGCACCTACTCATGGCTGGTGCTGCTGCAAGCGTCCGGGGTGATCAACAAGGCCCTGATGGCGATGGGCATCATCGATCAGCCGCTGGAAATGGTGCATAACCTCACCGGTGTGGTGATCGGCATGAGCTACATCATGATCCCGTTCATCGTGCTGCCGCTGCAGGCGACCATGCAGGCCATCGACCCGATGATTCTGCAGGCTGGTTCGATCTGTGGCGCCAGTCCGTGGACCAACTTCTTCCGGGTGTTCCTGCCGCTGTGCCGGCCGGGTCTGGCCTCCGGCGGCTTGATGGTGTTCGTGATGTCGCTCGGTTACTACGTCACCCCGGCACTGCTCGGCGGCGCGCAGAACATGATGCTGCCGGAGTTCATCATTCAGCAGGTGCAATCGTTCCTCAACTGGGGTCTGGCCAGTGCCGGCGCTGCGTTGCTGATCGCGATCACTTTGGTGCTGTTCTACTTCTACCTGAAGCTTCAGCCGGAATCCCCGGTTGGCGCCAGTAACGCGAGGTAAGCCGACATGCTCCTGACTCCCAATGCGATGAGCCGGCGCATGCGTTTCGGCCTCTACGCCACCACCGGGCTGATCGGTCTGTTCCTGCTGTTGCCGATCGTCTTCATCGTGCTGTTGTCGTTCGGCTCGTCGCAGTGGCTGGTGTTTCCGCCACCGGGCTGGACGCTGAAATGGTACGGCCAGTTCTTCTCCAACCCGGACTGGATGAACGCCGCAGCGGCCAGCCTCAAGGTCGCCGTGCTGACCACAATCTGCGCCGTGGCCCTCGGTTTGCCGACCGCTTTTGCTTTGGTGCGCGGGCGCTTTCCCGGCCGGGAAATGCTCTACGGCCTGTTCACCCTGCCGATGATCGTGCCACTGGTGATCATCGCCGTGGCGGTGTACGCGCTGTTCCTCAAGCTCGGTTACACCGGGACGATGTTCGCCTTCGTGGTCAGCCATGTGATCGTCGCGTTGCCGTTCACCATCATCTCGATCATCAACTCGCTGAAGCTGTTCGATCAGTCGATTGAAGACGCGGCAGTGATCTGCGGTGCCTCGCGTCTGCAAGCAGTGTTCAAGGTGACCTTCCCGGCGATTCGTCCGGGCATGGTCGCCGGCGCCCTCTTCGCCTTCCTCGTTTCGTGGGATGAAGTGGTGCTCAGCGTGATGATGGCCAGCCCGACCCTGCAAACCCTTCCCGTGAAAATGTGGACCACCCTGCGCCAGGACCTGACACCGGTGATCGCCGTCGCTTCGACGCTGCTGATCGGCTTGTCAGTGTTGGTCATGGTGATCGCCGCCGCGCTGCGCCGGCGCAACGAAATCAGCGCCTGAGCGCCCAGGAGTACGACATGAGTGCCGTGATCAAAGACGCATCCCAGCAGAACGACAAACCCCTGGTCAGCCTGCGCAACCTGAACAAGCATTACGGCGACTTTGCCGCCGTCGACAACATCTCGCTGGACATCAAGGACGGCGAGTTCCTGACCTTCCTCGGCTCCAGCGGCTCGGGCAAAAGCACCACGCTGTCGATGCTTGCCGGGTTCGAAACGCCGAGCAGCGGCGAGATACTCGTCAACGGCCAATCGCTGGTGAACGTGCCGCCGCACAAGCGCGACATCGGCATGGTGTTTCAGCGTTATTCGCTGTTCCCGCATCTGTCGGTGCGCGACAACATCGCGTTTCCCTTGGCAATTCGCAAACTTGCCGCAGCCGAACGTGACAAGCGTGTCGACGCGATGTTGAAACTGGTGCAACTTGAGCAGTTCGCCCATCGCCGCCCTTCGCAATTGTCTGGCGGCCAGCAACAGCGTGTCGCCATCGCCCGGGCGCTGGTTTACGAACCGCGCATTCTGCTGATGGACGAACCGCTCGGTGCGCTGGATAAAAAGCTGCGTGAAGACTTGCAGGACGAATTGCGCCAACTGCATCGTCGTCTGGGCATCACCATTGTTTACGTGACCCACGACCAGGAAGAAGCCATGCGCTTGTCGCAACGCATTGCAATTTTCAGTCACGGCAAGATTGTCGGTCTGGGCAGCGGATATGACCTTTATCAGAATCCGCCGAATGCCTTTGTCGCCTCGTTCCTCGGCAACTCGAACTTCCTCAAACTCAAGGCGCAGGGCAATGCAGCGGCGAGTTTTGAAGGGCAGTCGTTGTCGATTCGGCTGACGGCGGGATTGCACACCGATCAGGATGTATTGCTGATGGTGCGGCCGGAAAAAGCCTTGGCCTTGAGCGTGCCGCAGGCGATCAGCGAACCGCTGCCGTCGGGCTGGAACGAGGTGTCAGCGAAGGTCGTAGAAGTGTTGTTTCTCGGAGAAAGCCAGACTTGCAGCGTGGTGACTTCGGGCGGCACCTCGATGACGGTGAAGGCATTGTCAGCCGCTGGCATGCCGCTCAAGGCCGGGGATCCGGTGCGAGTGCGCTGGGCGACTGCCGACGCCTGCGTCTACACCGAGTGGACTGAAAGCGACCTCAACAAGGCTGCGGGTTCTCACTGAGCTTTACTGGCAACACACAACCCCTGTAGGAGTGAGCCTGCTCGCGATGACGGCGTGTCAGACGACAACGATGTTGACTGATAAACCGCTATCGCGAGCAGGCTCACTCCTACAGTTGAACTGCGTGTACCCCTCGGGTCATCACAGCGTCGGGCTGCGGTGGCCCTTTTTTTCAGACGATGGGCGCAAACCCTTCAATCTCATCCGGCCACGCCGTAAGAATTTCAAACCCGGTCTCAGTCACCGCGACCATATGCTCCCACTGCGCCGACAACGAGCCATCCTTGGTCAGCACGGTCCAGCCGTCCGGCATGTTCTTCACATGACGCTTGCCCGCGTTGAGCATCGGCTCAACGGTAAAAATCATCCCGGCCTTGAGCTTCATACCCTGATTGGGAAAACCGTAATGCAGAATCTGCGGCTCATCGTGATAGACCTTGCCGATGCCGTGGCCGCAGTACTCGCGCACTACGCTGAAGCCTTCCTTTTCCGCCAACGTCTGGATCGCGTGGCCGATATCACCGAGAGTCGCGCCCGGCTTGACCACGCGGATTCCCGCACACATCGCCTCGTAAGTGGTCTTGATCAGATGCTGCGCCTCAGGCGTTGCCTCGCCGACCACGTACATGCGACTGGTGTCGCCGAACCAGCCGTCCTTGATCACCGCGATGTCGAGGTTGACGATGTCACCATCCTTCAACGGCGTGCCCGAAGGGATGCCATGACAGACCACATCGTTGACCGAGGCGCAGACGGTTTTCGGAAAACCGTGATAACCGACGTTGGCCGGCACGGCTTTCTGCACGTTGACGATGTAGTCGTTGCACAGCCGATCCAGCTCATCGGTGGTGACGCCAGCCTTGACGTGCGGCACCAGCATTGCCAGTACTTCTGCAGCGAGTTTGCCAGCGGCACGCGATTGGGCTATATCGGCCGGGGTGTTGATCCTGATCTGGTTTCTCATGCGCTGACGGCTTCCTGAGTCAGTTGTTGCAGATCCAGCCCACCGTTCTGCTCGGCGCGGATCAGCAAGCGGCAAATGGCGCTGTGGTCGAGGTTGGGATGCAGCTCGGCGAGCATGCCGATGCGCATCCAGTGCTCGGCCTGCGCGTTGATCGAGCGGCTGAGAGCGTTACTGGAGACGCGCAGATTCTCGTGCATGTCCTCTGAAATCTTTACGATGCCCATATATGAATCCAATACGATGTGTATATGGATCGTATATTAGCCAAGCTCTATGAGAAATTGCAAACCAAGACCTGTGGCGGGTAATGGGGTGACAAATTTCAGGCAAAAAAAAGCTGCCGGAAATGGCAGCAAAAACTTCAAGAACACGCGATGTATTGAGCAAAGTGTAGGCGCCGGAAAATGACAGTGTCATGACAGCGGCAAATTCATTCAATCGCCCCTGTGTCGTCATCAGGATGTCATCAAGCCAAAGGCAGAATCCTCGCAAACCGTCTTGAGCCTTCGACGGATGCTTTGCAAGGACTCCCATGAAAGAAGACGCCTCGCTGTTCGCCGCCATCGACCTGGGCTCGAATGCATTTCGCATGATGATCGGCCAGTCGGTACGCAGTCGCAAAGGCCTGATGATTCAGGAAGTGAAAACCCTGCGCGAGCCGGTGCGTTTGTCCGAGGGCTTTGACGGAGGCGCACTGGATACGCTGGCGCTGGATCGAGGCTGGCAGGCGTTGGCGCGATTCGGCAAGAAACTGCGCGGGTTCGACCCGGGTCGAGTGCGGGCAGTGGCGACCAGCGCGGTGCGCGAGGCCGATAACGCGCCGCTGTTTCTGGCCAGTGCCGAGCGGCATCTGGGTTTTCGCATCGACGTCATTTCCGGGCATGAAGAGGCTCGGTTGGTCTACGCCGGCGTGGCGCACACGTTACCGGGCGTCGAAGACATGCGTCTGGTGGTCGACATCGGCGGCGGCTCCACCGAACTGATTCTCGGCCAGGGTTCGCAACCGCTACTGACCGAAAGCATCGCCGTCGGCAGCGGCACGTTAAGTACGCGATTCTTTCGCGGTGGCGCCATTTCTGCCGGCGCCCTGCAAGAAGCCGAACGCGTGGCCATCCTGCAATTCGAAAAAGTCGCCCGCCGCTATCGCGCTCAGGGCTGGCAGCAGACCATTGGCTCTTCGGGCACTGCGCGCATGCTCGCCAAAGTGCTGAAGGCCAATCGACTTAACGACTTCGCTCAGGACGGTATTACCTACGCTGGCCTGTTGCGTCTTTCCTTGCTGTTGCTGAAGGTCAGCAACGTCCAACAGTTGAAGCTCGCCGGTCTGCAACCTCATCGCCAGAGCATCCTGCCCGGCGGGCTGGTGTTGATGCTGGCGGCTTTCAAGGTGTTTGGCATCTCGCAGATGGTGCCCTCCGAGCCGGGATTGAGGCTGGGCGTGCTGCATGGGCTGATGAGCAATCACTGACAATTGCAGAACATCTGCCGAAAGGGCCGGCACATTCAACATCGAGGCTGCCTGACACTCCGCCTTCGGGAGCAAGCCCCCTCCCACACTGGATTTGTGCTGTTACTCCCCGTTGCACTGCCTTCAAAGCACTTCGGTCCTGATTCGGCTGATAACGTCCTGAACCCGTTCCGTCATTGCGATGCGCTGCCACGGGCCATCGGCAATCACCTCTCCACGTTCGAACACCAGCACCCGATCAAAGCGCGACAGCCCTTGCAGATCGTGGGTGACACAAATCAATGCGCGCGATGCGAGTCTTTCAAACAGTGCATTCCAGATGAGTGAGGCACCTTTTGCATCCACAGAGGCGGTGGGCTCGTCGAACAGGTTGAAGGTTCCAGGTTTCAACAATAATCGCAGCAGCGAGAGCTTTTTCGCCTCCCCCCCGGACAAGCTGCTGGCGTCTTCATTCACCACTTTTTCCTTATCCCCGAGGAACAGGTTCTCCAGGCCCAGCGCTGTGGCTTCCTGGCGAAAGCGTGCATGTCTGGGCGTGTAGAAAAACACCGCATCTTCCAGCGAGCCAGCCAGAAACCGTGGCAACTGGGGGCAATAGCGCAAAACGTTGAAATGTGTGCTTTCCGGCAGGTTGTCCAGCGGCGTGCTGTCCAGTCGAACAACGCCACCGGGCACTTTTCTGATTCCACTCAACACTTCGAGAAAAGTGGTTTTTCCCGAACCGCTGGCCCCGATCAGGGCCACCCGCTGATGGGCGAAAAACGTCAGTGGCTGCTGGATGTGCAACACCCGCTTGCCATTGCTTTCCCACTGTATGCCAGGAAAAACCAGTGTCTGGGGAGCGAACCCGACTACCTCGAGATGATCGGTTTGCTTGAAGTCCGGCAACAACAGCAACTCTTTGAGCCGCGCCTGATCCGCGGCGAACTGATCGGCGAAGCGATAGGTTTCACCGACATTGAACACGCCGTTGAAAAACATCCCGGACAACGAGAACAACGCCACGAACTCACCGACCGAGAGATTGGGTGTCAATGCTGCCTGATCGGTCATCCCGTAGAGAATCACCAGGCCGGTGGTCGCCGTCAGGAAAAAGGTTCTGGAGGCGTTGAGTATGGCCCCGGAAAACCCCACCCGGGTTGCAGCATCGGCGTAGCGCCGAAAGGTTGCGGCCAATGGCTGCAGTGCAGCGTGCTGCGCCACTTCCAGGCGAATCTGCTTGGTCGCCTGAATCGTATTGGCAAAAACGCCGCCCTGCTCGTCTTCGGCATCGTTGACTTCATCAATGTGCTTGCGTCGCCAGCGGATCAGCCGATGTGTCACCAACAGATAGGCCACTGACAGTGCAATAACCACCGCCAGGAACAGCACGTTGGCGATATAAACCAGCCAGACCGCTATCGCCACAAACTCGACCACCAACGGTAATACGGTTCCAAGGGCGTAACCCAGCATCTTTTCATTGGCCAGGATGCCGCGTTCTACCGACTTGAGCATTTTCCCCACGTTGACCGAGGAATAGAGGCCGAAGTCTTTTTTCATCAGCATGCCCATCCAGTGCATGGAGGCGTCATAGAGCGCCTGTTGGATGAAGCGCGTCAGCAGCAACCCCTGAACGGGCAGTAACAGCACGTTCAACAGCCCCAGCAAGACAAAACCCAGCAGGTAACCACTGGCACCGACGCCCTGAGCAGCACTGGAAAAACTGTCGACCACCCGACCGAGAATCAACGTGGGCATGACACCCGCGATTTTCGACAGCACCACAATCAACAAAACCAGGGCAAACGCTGAACGATGCGTCACCACCGCCTGTTTCATTTCCTTAAACATGGTTGGCTTCTTCCTTTGCGCCACGGCACTGCGCGGCGGCGAACAAGATACGCTGAGGGACGACGCGAAGACCGCTGCGCACCAGATTGAACCGTTCCAGCCCCGGGACGTAAACCTGAGTAACCACCACTCGATCGGAGAACACTTTGATCGGGCGAAAGTATGCCGCGAATCCATGTTCACGCAGTCGGCGCACGACCCAGGACAACTGTTGGGCAACACTCAAGCCCCCCGACGCATGCAACGAATCGAGCAGTGGAAACGGGCCAGCCAGCCAGTCCGCCAACTCAATCAAACGATGCAAGCCACGCCCGCTTAGCAGATGCGCCTTGACGCGTTCGTCCTCGCGCCGCGTGACATCGTCCTGAAGCTTCGACACCTGCAACAACTCGGTCACCGCCCGATAGACTGCCTGGGTCGGCGATATCGAGCAGCCGGAACCGATCAATGCCAGTCTGCCCTCATGGTATGCCTTGCTCAGTGCCATCGCGAACGGCATGCCTTTGTGTTCGCCAAAAAAAACCCGCGCACTGCTGACGAAGCCGAGCAGCTCCGCATTGTCCTGAAAGTGCGCCGCCAGCCAGTGTGGATGGACCTCGGCCAGATCCGGTCGGCGACCAGCGACCAGTTGCTCGTAGATCGAGGACAACCCGTCGCGCTCAATCACTTCATTGAGCCCGTAGAGGACGGATTCGCGCCAGCCGTAACCCGTGGCTACGCCCGAATTGGTGAAATATTTGAGTAAATGCGCATCGGGACCGGCGTTGCGTTGTTCGCCGCCGGCGCCCTCTTGCCCCAGGTACGCCAGCGACACCAGCGATGCCGGTACCAGGATGCAATGGTTACGCTGATTGATACGATAAAAACGCAGGCATTGAACCGAATCGTCCTGGTGGCTGCTATCGCCAAGACTCTGCAGATAGCCATCGTTGCGCGTCGCCTCCTGTGCCAGCAGTTGCCTGACCGGCACACGGCGCAAAGGTTCGACCTTGTGGGCAAAGCTGTAATGTTCCAGAGCCTCGGCCAATGCGCCGACCGTTCGCGCGCGGCCTTTCCCGGCACCGGCAGCGGCCACTCTTCCTCGTTCGTCTTTCAACTCCACGGCGGCAACATTGGCACCGGATTCGTAGTAATTGACGGACAATCCGGCTTCCTCGCTAATCACCCGCAAAAACGTTGCCACCCGCTCTTCACCCGCAGATTCGCGCTCGCTGAACATGGACATACCCCCGAATGGCCGGATGCACTTCATCCGGCCATCGCCTGTTTAGAGAGAAGGCCGGGTTACCGTACGCCGATCAAACTGTTGTTCCGGATCGAGCGCCTCCCTGTCTGCGAGGCGTGGCAACGCTTCGTCATTTTCTGCCAGAGGCGTAAAGAACGAGGCTTCGATTTCCAGGCAGATTCGTGCGGAGATTCCAGCCGCCGATCCTTCGCAGGTAATTTCTGTACGTTTGCTTCCCATCGTTGTACTTCCTCTAATCAATGAGTTTCGGGTTTCAGCGCGGATGTCCCGCGCTCTTCTCGTTGTGCGATTAGAGATCGGTTTTTATAGGATTTTTTAGTTCTATAGTTAGATCGAAATGGCAGTAATTCCGAGCGACAAAAGGTTGCGACAGATGATGTCTGAGCCTATGTTGCACGCGAGCTTATTCCCCGCGAATGGAACGCGATCAACACCACAAAAAAAGGTGAAGAAATGTCAAAGGATTCACGCCCTGCCGTACTTGGGCTGATCGGCAATACGCCGCTGGTACAAGTGACCCGCTTCGATACCGGCCTGTGCACACTGTTTCTCAAACTCGAATCGCAAAACCCCGGCGGTTCAATCAAGGATCGTATCGGTCTGGCAATGATCGATGCGGCTGAACGTGATGGTCGCCTCAAACCCGGCGGCACCATCGTCGAGGCCACTGCCGGCAACACCGGCCTGGGTCTGGCACTGGTCGGGCGCGCCAAAGGCTACCGCGTGGTGCTGGTGGTGCCGGACAAAATGTCCACGGAAAAAGTCCTGCACTTGAAAGCCATGGGCGCCGAGGTGCATATCACCCGCTCCGATGTCGGCAAGGGCCATCCCGAGTATTACCAGGACGTCGCCGCACGTTTGGCGAAAGACATTCCCGGCGCATTTTTCGCTGACCAGTTCAACAACCCGGCCAACCCGCTGGCCCATGAATGCAGTACCGCACCGGAGATCTGGGCGCAGACCGAACACGACCTGGATGCCATCGTCGTCGGCGTCGGTTCGGCCGGGACCCTGACCGGGCTGACCCGTTTCTTCAAGCGCGTGCAACCGGATCTGGAAATGGTTCTGGCCGACCCGGTCGGCTCGGTCATGGCGCAATACAGCCGTGACGGCTCGATGCTGACGCCTGGTTCGTGGGCGGTCGAAGGCATCGGCGAAGACTTCATTCCGTCGATCACCGATCTCTCCAGTGTGCGTCACGCCTATTCGATCAGCGATGAAGAAAGCTTCGATCACGCCCGCCAACTGCTCAAGGCCGAAGGTATTCTCGGCGGCTCGTCGACCGGCACTTTGCTCGCCGCTGCGCTGCGTTATTGCCGCGAACAGACCGAGCCGAAACGCGTCGTCAGCTTTGTCTGCGACACCGGCACTCGCTATTTGTCGAAGGTCTACAACGACCAGTGGATGACCGATCAGGGCCTGTTGCAACGCAAGGGTTATGGCGACTTGCGCGACCTGATTGCCCGTCGCTTCGAGGATGGCCGGGTGATCAGCGTCGGCCCCGACGACACCTTGTTGACCGCGTTCCAGCGCATGCGTCTGGCAGACGTTTCGCAACTGCCGGTGCTGGTTGAAGGCAAGGAGCTGGTTGGCGTTATCGATGAATCCGACATCCTGCTGGCCGTTCACGAAGACGCTGCACGCTTCAGCCAATCAGTTTCCAGCGTGATGACCGATAAACTGCAAACGCTGGCACCAGGCGCTACCCTTGCGGAACTGGAATCGGTGCTCAGCCGTGGCCTCGTGGCCATCGTCGCCGACGCGTCGGGCTTCCATGGCCTGATCACCCGCACCGACATGCTCAACCAATTACGGAGATCCCTCGCATGAGTCAGCACGACAAGAATTCCCAAGGCTTCGCGACCCGGGTGATCCACGCCGGGCAAGAGCCTGACCCGACCACCGGCGCGCTGATGCCGCCGATCTATGCCAACTCGACTTACCTGCAAGACAGCCCCGGTGTGCACAAAGGGTTCGACTACGGCCGCTCGCACAACCCGACGCGTTTTGCCCTTGAGCGTTGCGTGGCGGATCTGGAAGGTGGCACCCAGGCGTTTGCTTTCGCTTCCGGGCTGGCGACGATTTCCACCGTCCTCGAACTGATCGATGCCGGTTCGCACATCATCTCCGGCAACGACCTGTACGGCGGCACCTTCCGCCTGTTCGACAAGGTGCGCCAACGCAGCGCCGGGCATCGTTTCAGCTACGTCGACCTGACTGACCTGTCGGCGTTCGAAGCGGCGCTGCAGGACGACACGCGCCTGGTCATCGTCGAGTCGCCGACCAATCCGCTGCTGAGCCTGTCAGATCTGGCGGCCATCGCGCGGATCTGCCGCGCACGCGGGATCATCAGCGTGGCCGACAACACGTTTGCCAGCCCGTACATCCAGCGCCCGCTGGAGCTGGGTTTCGACATCGTGCTGCACTCGACCACCAAATACCTCAACGGTCACTCCGACGTCATTGGCGGTATTGCCGTGGTCGGGCAGAACGCCGAACTGGCCGAACGCCTGGGCTTTTTGCAGAACGCGGTCGGCGCTATTTCCGGGCCGTTCGATGCATTCCTGACCTTGCGCGGGGTGAAAACCCTGGCGCTGCGCATGGAGCGGCATTGCAGCAACGCACTGGATCTGGCGCAGTGGCTGGAGCAGCAGCCGCAGGTCAAACGCGTCTACTACCCGGGCCTCGCGTCGCATCCGCAGCATGAATTGGCCAAGCGGCAGATGCGCGGTTTCGGCGGGATGATTTCGGTGGATCTGAACACTGATCTGGCCGGCGCACGGCGTTTCCTGGAGAACGTGAAGATCTTCGCTCTGGCTGAAAGCCTCGGCGGTGTCGAGAGTCTGATCGAGCATCCGGCGATCATGACGCACGCGACCATTCCACCTGAAACCCGCGCCATACTGGGTATCGGCGATGGTTTGGTGCGGCTGTCGGTGGGCGTCGAAGACGTCGAAGACCTGCGCGCCGATCTGGCGCACGCGCTGACAAAAATCTGATCAGGCAAGAACGACAAAGCCCGCACGATGCGGGCTTTGGTTGTTTGAGCAGGCGGCCAGTGCTGGTCTCTGGCTTACAAGGTTTATCAGGCTTCTCACAGTACCGGGCGAAATTGAAAAAGTAGTGCCTCGGCTGCTTCACACGGCGTAAGGGCTGGATCTCAGCGCGGAGATCTTTCTAACCGTGTACCCTTCGGAACGCGCCCCACGTCCCCTTGCTATCCGTTTGCGCATCAGTCTGCGTCTTCGCCTACATTCTTGAGCCTAGCAAAAGGCCGGAGGTCCGGGCTGGCGTTTTTAGACCGATTTCCTTCTTGCCCCTGCCTGCAAGGAAGTGAAACGACTAATCGCTGATTGTCCCCTCGTCCCCCGGCAGGATGGGCAGTCGATGCCGATCCATACTGCTTCAGTCGCGTTTCCCAGTGTCATCGAAATCGTCGACACCCGTGCACTGAAGGGTGCACCCGTGCCAATTGCCAAACAGCTTGATCGCAGGCGCCTTCGCAGCGGACGGTGCTGATCGGGTTAAGGCCAACCGCCTCGCTTACTCCCGCGTAGGCGTCGGCTCTGATCGAGTCGCCTCGGCATTGATGACCGGCAGTTATTCCGACCAGTTCAACAGCACTCAGTAATACCTCTTTCGGCCCAACGGACGGCTTCGACTTGCCGTCTGTTCGGCGCCGCAGTAGCACATTTGTGCTAATCGACCGCTGCGCCACCCGACGCTATATTCCCCTGCAACCCCCGATGTTCCCCAACGTTGCCCTCTCGCAGCGTGCGGGACCGTTGTGCCTGGAAATCAGAACAACACCAAGGAAGAAACACCATGAAACTGCATACCCAGCTCTGCAAAGTCGCCGTTGTCGGCGCCCTCCTGATCGGCGTCGGCGGTTGCCAGACCGTCAAGCCCAGCGAAGCCAGCATGAAAGAGCGCGCTCAGACCGTCATCGGCAAACCAGTGTCGAAAATCGACAACGTCCGCAGCGACAGCACCCTCACCTACTACACCGCCTACACCCCGGCCGGTGAGTACAACTGCGAATTGCCAAGCGGCGCCATCATCGCGGTCGCGAGCATGGGCATCATGACGCCGCCGCTGTCATGCCTGCCCAAAGGCGCCTCGCCGATTCCATTCCAATAATCCCACTTCCTCGGTAAAGGACTGCGTTCCATCATGAAAACCCTGATCGCAACACTCACCCTCGCCACCCTGTTCCTCACCGGCTGCGCCACCCCGAAACAATGGGAAGCCACCGGCGGCAGCAAAAACGATGGCGTCGTCCAGGTCTCCTATGAGCTGGGTCAATTCGAAAGCGGCCAGACCAGCGCCGAACAAGGCCTGACCGTCGCCGCACAACGCTGCAAGACCTGGGGCTACTAAAACGCCGAGGTCACCGGCTCGGAGAAAAACATCTGCCGCACCATGGGCCAGTACAACTGCCTGCAAACCACCATCACTCAGGACTATCTCTGCAAACGCTGACGCTTGCCCCATGTAGGCGCAGCGTGCCGCAGCGCCTACAGCGTTTCCGCGACGGGCGCTGCTTGCCGGTCGCGCAGGGTTCGCAAGGTCGTGCGCAGCTCGGCCGGGCGTACCGGTTTGGACAGGATGGCAATTTGGCGGTCGTGCAAGGCCGCCTGTATTTTTTCGATGTCATGCCCGGTGATGATCATCGCCGGCACCGCCCAGCCGCGCTGGCGCCGCACATCGTCAATGCATTCGATGCCCGTGGCATGGGTACCGAGATCATAGTCAGCGACGATGATGTCGCAATCGGTGACCAAGTCGCGCCCCGTCAGTTCGGCCTGCACCACACAGCCCCAACGCTCCAACAACGCCGACGTGGCCATCAGCACGTTGCGATCATCCTCCACCAGACACACCTTCAACCCGGTCAGCAGACCGACCTGTCGCGCATCATCGCGAATGACTGATTGCAGCGGTGGTGCCGCCATGGGCAACCCGGACAAAGTGACCGCCGTCCCGCGCCCCAGCCGTGAGCGCAGCGCGACCTCCAACCCGATCAATTGCCCCAGACGCTTGACGATCGACAGGCCCAGCCCCACACCCTCGACGTCTTTGTCACGTAGCTGGCGAACCCGGTAAAACTCCTCGAATACCTTCGGCAGATGCTCCTCGGCGATGCCATTGCCCTGATCGTAAATGACGATAGCCAGCCCGGCTGCGCGCCTGCGCACACCGATCAGCACCGGTCGCTGCGCGCCGTACTTGAAGCAGTTGGAAAGCACGTTCTGCACCATGGTCGCCAGCAGCGCCGGATCGGTGCGCACCCAGTATTCACAAGGTCGCAAACGCAACTCCACGCCCGCCCAGCGTGCCGCTTCGGCGTTCTGCCGAATCAGCTCCGCGAGCCATTCGCCCAGATGCACGGTTTGCAATTTCGGCAGGATCCGCCCGTTATCGAGGGTGTACAGATCGAGAATCGAACGGAACAACTGCGACACGTTGAGCAGTGAACGGTCGATGTTGTCGACCAAGCGTCGCTCTTCCTCACCCAATCGCGACTCACGCAAGCACGCAGTAAACAGGCCGATGGAGTGGATAGGCTGGCGCAGGTCATGGCTGGCCTGGGCGAGAAACCGCGACTTCTCCAGATTGGCCGCGACCGCTTCTTCGGACGCCTTGCGCGTGCGCTCAAGCAACAAGTGCGCATAGAACGGAATCACCGTGCTGGTGATCATCAGCATCAACACCATGAACGGTTGCGCCTGCCACACGGGCGTCAGCCGATAAACCGCGAGCAACGCCAGCAATGCCAACACCGTGGCAATCGCCAGATAACGCGAGCCGTAACGCATGCCGTTGCCGAGGTTGACCCAGATAATCACCGCATACAGCGGCAATGCCGCTTCGCCACCGACCACCAGACCGAAGCAGGTGCCGGTGTAATCGTGGACCATGGCAAAAATCCGCCGCGCTGGATAATGCCCAGGCCAACGCACAATCGTCTGGCGCAGCACAATCGAGGCCAGCAAAAACAGGCAGATATAGGTGACCACCGGCAGATAGGTATCGAAGCGCTGGGCCGGTAAGACGCCCAGTACGCCGATGTAAACCAACGCGATGCTGGCGATGATAATGCGCAGATTGGCCTGATCGAGCTCGGTGTTTTTCTCGAACTTCATGGTGAACGTCCTTGTGCCGCAATCGTCATATTCAGCACAAACCGACAGGCAATGCCCGCACCGGGTGCTAAGGTGCATGCCATCAGCAACACCCGGCCCAGGGAGGGTCACGCCATGACATGCCGAATTATCATAGCCGACGATCACCCGTTGTTTCGCGAGGCGATGTTGCGCACGGTGCAGCGCCTGCTCCCCGACGCAAATATTGAACAGGCTGGCGACCTCGACGCCGTACTGGCTCTGCTGCCGTGTGGCGACGAGCCGGATAGCCTGATTCTGGATCTGCGCTTTCCCGGCCTGACCTGCGTCAGTCAGCTCGCCGAACTGCGTCGCCGCTTGCCGCGCACCACGCTGATCGTGGTGTCGATGGTCGATGACGAGGCGTTGATCAGCGACGTCATGGCGGCGGGCATCGATGGCTTCATCGGCAAAAACATCGCACCAGACGAAATCGGCCAGGCGATCCTGGCAATTCGCGAAGGTGAAGTGCTGGTGAAGTTTGCACCGTCGGGCTTATTGCCGCTGGAGACCGGTGCGGCGCTCACGCCCCGTCAGCAAGAGGTGTTGCGGCTGATCGCGCAAGGCAAGACCAACAAGGAAATCGCCCGTGAACTGGATATTTCGCCGTTTACGGTCAGGATTCATGTGTCTTCATTGCTGCGCATACTGAACGTACCCTCACGTGCTGCCGCAGCCGTGAAGAGTCGCTCTCTGTAGGAGCTGCCGCAGGCTGCGACAGCTCCTGCAAGTCAGCGTTATGGATCGACTTGCGCCATCAACTCAGGCACCGATTCCGGACGTTTCGCATAACGCTGCGCAAGCACCGCACACACCATCAATTGAATCTGATGGAACAACATCAACGGCAGGATCAACACACCAATGGTGCTGACGGCAAACAACACCTGCGCCATCGGCACGCCGGTCGCCAGGCTCTTTTTCGAGCCGCAGAACAGGATGGTGATGCGGTCTTCCTGGTTGAAACCGAACGCCTTGCCCAGCAGGGTCGACGCGAGCAACACCAGCGCCAGCAAGATACAGCAGACCACCACCAGCCCCAGCAGCTCGATGAGCGGAATCTGATGCCAGATGCCTTCGTTGACCGCCTCACTGAACGCGCCGTAGACCACCAGCAGAATCGAGCCCTGATCGACAAATTTCAGCCAGTTCTTGTTGCGCCCTACCCACGCACCGATCCAGCGCCGGGCGATCTGCCCGGCGATAAATGGCAGCAGCAGTTGCACGCTGATTTTCAGGATCGCATCGAGGGTCGAGCCGCCGTCGCCATGCACGTTGAGCAGTAGGGTCACCAGCAACGGCGTGAGGAAAATCCCGAACAGGCTGGACGCCGCAGCGCTGCAAATCGCAGCCGGGATATTGCCCCGCGCCAGCGAGGTGAAGGCAATCGCCGACTGAACGGTGGCGGGCAATGCGCACAGGTAGAGCATGCCCATGTACAGCTTGTCGCCGATCAACGGCGACAGCAGTGGTTTCAGCGCCAGCCCCAGTAGCGGGAACAAGACAAAGGTCAGGCCGAACACCAGCAGATGCAGGCGCCAGTGACCGGCACCGGCGATGATTGACTCGCGGGAAAGCTTGGCGCCGTGGAGGAAAAACAGCAGCGCGATGGCGATGTTGGTCAACCAGCCGAAGCCGACCGCGACCTGACCGCTGGCTGGCAGAAAACTGGCCAGCAGCACAACGCCGATCAGCGTCAGGGTGAAGTTATCGGGAAGGAATCTAGGGCGCGTCATGATGTGTTCATCCGGGGTTGCCAGGGCGTGCCAGCGACTTTAACGTGACAGGGAATTACCGACTAACGCCGAAGAGCCTGCAGATGCCGCCGAAAGGACAGGACAAAAGCTTTCGACGCAGCATTCCCGGGCTGCCCAGCCTGCCGCGCCCGCTGTACGGGCGCACCGAATCGCTGCCCAATCGCGCGCTGACCCGGCGTCACAGCCACCCGTGGGTGCAATTGTCCTATGCGATTCAAGGCGTACTTGAGGTGCAGACCAGCGCGGGGCGTTTCGTTGCGCCGCCGGAACGCGCGGTGTGGATTCCGGCCGGCGTACCGCATCGGGTATTCAGTTCGCCGCACACCGAGATGCGCAGCCTGTACATCGATTGCAACGTCGCCTCGCGGCAGATCGAGCGCTGTCATGTGCTCGGCGTCAGCGATCTGCTCAGGGAGCTGATCCGCGCCTTCAGCCAGGTGCCGGTGGAATACGATGAGCGCGGCGCTCACGGGCGTCTCGCCCAAGTGATCCTCGATCAACTGGCCGACGCACCACACATCGACCTGATGCTGCCGCTGCCCCAGGACGCCCGTTTGCGCCAGATCTACCAGAGCCTGGAGCAACACCCGGAACAACAGACCACGCTGAGCCACTGGAGCGAGAAATTCGGCGTCACCGAAAAGACCCTCACGCGTCTGTTTCTGCGCGATACCGGCCTGACCTTCCGTGCCTGGCGCCAGCGCTTGCGCCTGCTCGGTGCGCTGACGCCACTGGAGAAAGGCGAACGCGTCACCGACGTCGCGCTGGCCTGCGGTTACGACTCGACGTCGGCGTTTATCGCGGCGTTTCGCCAACAGTTTGGGGAAACGCCGGGAGAGTTTTTTCGTTGAATATTCAAGGCACTTCTTTCTAGCCTCCTTCAACCTCGTTAAATCAAGCCCATTCAGGGTTTGATCGATATTCTTTTATCAAGACTGCCCCTTAATACCTCGGTGCCTACACACCGACCACCAAAATACAACTGTCATAACTGACAGTTGTGCAATGAATCGGCAGAAAGTAGTTTTTAACTGCATGCCTAAATTCTAAATGTCATGCAGTTGTATCTCCGAACGCTTACCGAATCCTCAGGAGTTCGTAACATGAACTATTCCAATAAACATATTACGCTCGGC
Source organism: Pseudomonas sp. NPDC087817 (assembly GCF_044742875.1). NCBI lineage: Bacteria > Pseudomonadati > Pseudomonadota > Gammaproteobacteria > Pseudomonadales > Pseudomonadaceae > Pseudomonas > Pseudomonas sp. NPDC087817. Next base: position 50,087 of record NZ_JBIUVJ010000003.1, on the reverse strand, counting down.
GTTGATAAAGACATGCGCCGACTGCCGCTCACAGAAAAACACACCACAGAAGACGTGTATTTCAACGCAACATTCACGCCCCCCCTGCCTGCAATAGATAAGTTCAACGCCAACAGATTTATCTATGGCTCTTTGAGTGAAGATACAATCAGCATCATCGGCCGCCACGTTTTCGACGAATCCATGGATTTCCTCTCATTTGTTCTACCCCGAGACCTGAAAAATGGAACACACCCAATCGTCCAATGGGGCGAAGGCGGAGTAAGCGCCCTGGTTGCGACAAGTACCGTGCCGTACGACGGTCGCGACGGAGAACTGACGATAACTCAAGATAAAAACCGAAATACAGCCCACGCAACTTTCAACTTCGACATCACCTACGCAGGTGACACATATAAAGTAAACGGGGAGCTATTCGTCGTCGCTACCGGCCCTCTTTAGCACTCTTCCTTAGAGCACCTGGCTGCCAGCTCTTCCAATAAATCGGCTGATGGCACGAAGTACAGGCTACCGGTCACCGCCGTGCTGAAATCCAGCAGCTTGTCGTAGTTGCCCGGTGGTTTGCCGACGAACATGTTTTCCAGCATCTGTTCCATCGGCGCTGGCGAACGCGCATAACCGATAAAGAACGTACCGAACTCCCCGGCTCCCGGCCGGCCGAACGGCATGTTGTCACGGAGGATCTTCACCTCCTCGCCGTCCGCTGTGGTGATTGTCGTCAGCGCACTGTGGGAGTTGCTCGGTTTGACCGAGTCATCCAGTTCGATATCGGACAATTTCTTGCGCCCGATCACGCGCTCTTGCGCCTCGACACTCAGTTCATTCCACGCACTCATGTTGTGTAGATACTTCTGCACCAGCACGTAACTGCCGCCGCTGAAGTCCGGATCCTCATCGCCGACGATGGTGAAGTTCACGGCTTTGCGCCCGACCGGGTTTTCCGTACCGTCGACAAAACCGATGATGCTGCGCATGTCGAAATAGCGGAAACCCTGGACCTCATCGACCACGGTCACGGCATCGCCCAGCGCTGCCATGATCTGCGTGGCCAACTCGAAACACAGATCCATTTGATCAGCGCGGATGTGCAGCAGCAAATCGCCGGGGGTCGCCGGGGCGTGGCGCCCGGCCGCGCCAAATTCACGGAAACCGTGGAGTGCCGCTGGACGCGGGCTGCCGAACAGACGATCCCAGGCATTCGAGGAAAACCCGCAGACGCAGGACAGATTGCCTGCCGGTACGCGTTTGCCCACCGAGCGCACCAGCCCGGCGAGATCAGCGCACCAGCTCTTTACGGTGTCGTTCGCTGCGGTGCCGGCATTGAGCGTCGCGACGATAAAAATCGCGCTACTGGTGATCGGGCTGCACACCGCTTGCGGTTCCAGAGTGTCATCGGTCATCGCTGAAAGTACCGCTGCGCAAGGGGTGCGCCAAGGGCTCGCCCCGGTGAAAGAGGAAGGGTCGGATTGCCGCTGGCGGCCGACACTTCGTTTTTAACGAACTCTGCCCCAGAAATAAACGATTTTTCTTTGCCGCGAACCCGTCGCTAGCATGGCTTCGTCTGACCCTCATCGAACAAGACAGGGAGCGCGAACATGCCAGCCACCCACATCAATATCGGCGAACCATGGATGTGGGGCGCCTTCATCGTTTTCGTTCTGGCCATGCTGGCATTGGACCTGTTTGTGTTCGGCGGACGCAAGGCGCATCGGGTGTCCGTGCGCGAAGCCTTGTCCTGGGTCATTGCATGGTGCCTGTTGGCATTGAGTTTTGCGGCGTTGCTCTGGTGGTACCTGAACGGTACGTTTGGCAGTGAAATCGCGCAGCAGAAAACCCTGGAATTTCTCACCGGTTATCTGATCGAGCAGTCACTGTCTATCGACAACATGTTTATCTTCGTGATGATCTTCAGCTACTTCGCCGTGCCACCGGAGTTACAGCGTCGAGTGCTGCTGTACGGGGTGCTCGGGGCGATCGTGATGCGCGCGGTGATGATTTTCGCCGGCGTCTGGCTGGTCTCCCGGTTCGAATGGCTGCTGTATGCCTTCGGCGTATTCCTGATCATCACCGGGATCAAGATGCTGGTGTTTGCCGATCAGCAACCGGATCTGGACAACAACCCGTTACTGCGCTGGGTGCGCGGGCATTTACGCATTACCGGCGGTTTTCATGGCGAACGGTTTTTCGTCCGGCAAAACGGCGTGCGCTGGGCCACGCCGATGTTTCTGGTGCTGGTGCTGATCGAGGCGAGCGACCTGATGTTTGCGGTGGACAGCATCCCGGCGATCTTCGCGGTAACCACCGACCCGTTCATCGTGTTCACCTCGAATATCTTCGCGATCATGGGCCTGCGGGCGCTGTACTTCCTGCTGGCGGACATGGCTGAGCGCTTTCATTTGCTCAAGTACGGATTGGCGATTGTGCTGGTGTTCATTGGCGGCAAGATGACGCTGATGCCGTGGTTCCACCTGCCGGTGGAGTGGTCGCTGGCGGTGGTGGGAAGCGTGATTCTCGGCTCGGTGCTGTTAAGCCTGATGGTGAGCAAAAACGCACAACGCAACACGCAATGACAGGTTTGAGACTGCTCGCGAAGACGTCGGGGCAGGCACATCCATGCTGAATGTGCCGCCCTCTGACTGACGATCAGTCCAGTCGCGGCACGGTGAAGCGGAACTCGCTGCCCTGCCCCGGCTCGCTTTCGGCGACGATTTGTCCGCCGTGAGCCTCGACAATACCTTGGGTGATGTACAAGCCGAGGCCGGTGCCGGTCGGGTTGCCTTCCTTCACCGTCCAGTAACGGTCGAACACATGCGGCAGGTGCTCCTTGGGAATGCCCTCGCCGCTGTCACGCACGGTGAAGACGATTTCATCGCCAACGGACGTGGCATACACGCCGACCGTGCCCAGGCGCGGGGTGAACTTGATGGCATTGCCAACCAGATTCGACAGCACCTGAAACAGCCGTTCCGGGTCGGCATGGATGCGCAGATCCGGGTCAGCCGCGAAGGAAATGCTGATGTCCTTGTCCACCGCCAGCGGCGCGAGCAGCGCCTGCGCTTCTTCGAACATCTGGCTGACGTCGAGCTTCTGCGGCGTGATGCTGTAGCGCCCGGCGTCGATTTTCGAGGTGTCGAGGAGGTCTTCCAGCAGCGTGTTCATGCGCCCGGCGGCCTGTTGCATGGTGTCGATGGCCGTGGAGATGCGCCGCGAGGTGTGCGGGCCGTCGGAGCTGAAGGCCTTCTGCATCATGCCGCAGAGCATCGAAATGACCGTCATCGGATTGCGCAGGTCGTGGGAAACCACCGCCACCAGTTCGTCACGGGCGCGCACCGCCTCCTGCTCGCGGCGCACCTGACGCGCCAGGTCGTTTTCCAGCGCTGAGCGGCGCAAGTCATTGGCCGCAAACACGTCGCCATGGCTCCACTTGGTGGAGATCCCGGCCATCTCGACTTTCCAGATTTCGAACGACGTACGCGGACGCAGGCGCAGGCCGGCATCGGAGTTTTCCAGATCCAGCGGCTTGCGCGGATCACCGCTCCAGTTGATGTTTTCCTTCACTTCCGGACGGAACCACAGCACGCCGTTATCCACCGGTTTGGGCAGGCTCATGGCAAGCACGCCGCTGGCGACTTGCTGATATTGCGCGGCAGGTGGGAACACACTGGCCAGATGGTGACTGGCAAAAACCGCCTCGCCGCTTTCCTGCAACCATTTGTGCAGTGCGCGGATCTCATCCGGCTCGGGACAGTTGCCGTAACGGTGCAACTGCTTGTCTTCGATGATCGCGATACCGCCGGCATTGGCCAGCGCCATCAACACTTGCGGCTGATTGGCCAGACCATCGAAAACATTCTGCGGCGAATCGATCATCGCCTGATTGAGCAGCGCCAGCGCCTCGACTTTTTCCTCGCGCTGACGACTGACTTCCAGCGCCTCCATCGCGCTGATCTGCAGCGACAGTACCTGGCCGATGGTCTGGCACGCGGTGCGCAGTTCATGCGGCACATGCAGCGGCTGACGATTGCCGCAACTGATCAGGCCCCAGAGTTTGTCGCCCTTGAGCAGGGAAATGCTCATCGACGACAACACCCCCATGTTCTTCATGTACTGGCAGTGGATCGGCGAAACGCTGCGCAGGGTCGCAAAGCTCAGATCCAGCGGCGTTTGCGTGTCCGGACGCAGCTTCGGCAGCAGCGGCACCGGTTGATAGTCGGCGTTGGGAATGATCCGCAGCCAATTGGTGCGGTACAACTCGCGGGCCTGCTCGGGAATGTCCGAGGCCGGGAAGAACAAGCCATTGAACACTTCCATCGACGGATCGGACGCTTCGGCGATGACCTGGCCGTGGCCCTCCTCCTCGAAACGATAGATCAGCACCCGGTCATACCCGGTCATGGCCTGGATTTCCTTGACGCTGATGTCGTACAGCGCTTGCAGCGACGTGGCTGCTTGCAAACGCTGGAGCATCCGCCCCAGGTTCGTCTGGTTGCCGGCGACATTGCGCGGCTGGAAGTTCTCGACGTGGATCTCCAGCTCCAGAATCAGTACACCCTGGTGCCGGTGCAGCAAGCCTTCGAACGCGCTGCCGTTGAGATGGAAATGCAGCGGCGGCGCATCGAAAAACGCCGGTTGCTGCAAGGCCTCACGCACCTGGCCGGTGTGCTCGTCGCCGAGAAGGCTTTGCAGCGGTTGGCCGATCAGCGCCTCTGGCGTACGGCCCAGCAGGGTTTCGACGTTGGCGCTGACCTGAATGATCGCGAGCGCAGGCTCGCTCACGGTCAATAACAAGCCGTGCGGCTGGATCGCGCCGGGAAACCGGATCGGCTCGTCGGCACAGTTGGCCAGCAACTCTTCAAACGCTTCTTTGTCTTGCGGGGTCATGCCAGTACCTCCCGGCTCTCGAGCCAGCGCTCGAAACAGCTGAATGTGGTTTGTGCAGCTTGCACGACGGCTTCGCGCTCGGCGGCGGCCATTGGACGATTGCCCAGGTATTCGATGAAATCACGCCAGCGGCGGCCGGTGGCGGCACCGTAGATGTCGAGAAATGCCGCACCGTTGTCGGCTTCCAGGCCCAGGCGTGCGGAGATTTCCCGGCGCAGAATTTGCCCGCCCAGCGTTGCACCTTCGAGCACGTACAGCACACCCAGGCAGGCAGCGCTCGAGTCAATCAGCGGCAGTTGATCGCAGAACGGCTGGTTTTCGAGGATTTGAGGGGTAACGCCCAGTGTTTGCAGATCGCTGCGCAAAGTCTGGGTCTTGAGACGTGGCGTCAGGTCGAAATCGTCGGGGACTGAACCACTGCGCTGCAAGGCGTTTTCCAGCGGCTGATAGAAGCCGTAATAAGCCTGCATCAGGCGCACGAATGCGGGTGTATCGAGGGTATCGGAGAAAAAAGGAAGGCGTTTTTCCAGTGCGATGTGCAGTTCGGCAGTGCCGGCTCGCAAATCCTGAAGCACCGGTGGCACATAAACTTCACGGGCCTTTGCTTGCATGTATATCGCTCTTGGTGGGGCCGCCTGGGGCCATTCGGGGTCGGTTGAATGTCGGGTGAAATGTTACACGGCAAACGACATTTCTGACCGTATGGATGGTTTTTTCTGACGAAACCATTGCCCTCGGACTTTTCAGAGTTCAGCGCTGCACAGAAAGTTCGATCTGATTGCCCAATCATCGACGGCTGCTTTACCGCGACAGCGCTGCATGACTGTACGGGTCAGGCGCCGTAGGCCCGTGATAAAAATACGTCTCCCGTCACCGGAGCCCGCCACATGGATCTCGCCACGCTTTCGCTGTTTCTTCCGGCCTGTTTCGCCTTGAACATGGCCCCCGGGCCGAACAACCTGCTATCGGTCAGCAACGCCACCCGTTATGGCTTTCGTCGCGCCTGCTCGGCGGGGATCGGGCGGATTCTGGCGTTCGCCGGGATGATCGCCCTCGCCGGTGCCGGGTTGTCGGTGGTGCTGCAAACATCTGAATGGCTGTTCCATGCGATCAAGATCATTGGCGCGGCGTATCTGTTGTACCTGGCCTGGCAATTGTGGCGGGCCAATACCGAAGCCGAGCAACAGGTGACGGGCGCGGCGGTCGGCTTCTTCGCGTTGGCCCGACAGGAGTTCCTCGTCGCAGCAGGGAATCCGAAAGCGATCCTGCTGTTTACCGCGTTTCTGCCGCAGTTCGTTGACCCTGCCCGGCCGGTGCCGGCGCAATTCGCCGTGCTCGGCGTACTGTTTCTGCTGCTGGAATGGATCGCCATCAGCGCCTACGCGTGGATGGGCCTGCACATGCGCCGCTGGTTTGCCGAACCGCGCGGCAAGCGCCTGTTCAATCGTTGCTGCGCGGGGCTGTTGTCGGTGGCGGCTTCGGTGTTGTTGATGGCGAAGCGGGCCTAAGCCGAAGACGGGCCTTTGAGCTCGACCTGATTGCCGTCCGGATCAAAGCAGTACAGCGACAGGCCGAAGCCCTCGGCACCGAAGCGGGTGGCGGCTGTTTCGACGGGCAGGCCCTGAGACTGCAAGTGCGCGGTCAACGCCGCTTCATCGAACGGTTCGATGCGCAGACAGAAGTGATCGACATTGCGCCGCTCGACACCGGCCGCCCCGCCGCCCTTGCGGCCGAGTTCGCCCGCCAGGTCGACGAGATCGATCATCGACGTCCCGGCGCGCAAGTGCACCAGACCCAGCGGTTCGTTGTGCTTGACCACTTCGGCGCCAAACACCTTGGCGTAAAAATCGATGCTGCGTTGCAGGTCCGCGACGCGCAGCACGATGTGATCAATATGTTGAATCGAAAACGGATGCATAAACCCACCTCCTCACACATTCGGCAGCTTCAACACGGTAGTCCAAGGGACTGCGAAATTCATTGTCGATTTTTCGGTGGAGCCATCGAGAATCTGGTTTTACTCTCAGCTCATGAACATACAAACCGCTGTCCTGCCGCCCCATGCCGAGATGGTTCGCGCCATGCTCGAACGCGACACTGCCTATGAAGGCGTGTTCTTCACGGCCGTGAAAACCACCGGGATCTTCTGCCGCCCGAGCTGCACGGCGCGCAAACCGAAACCGGAGAATGTCGAATTCTTCGCCCATGCCGACGAGTGCATGTCTGCCGGTTATCGCGCCTGTCTGCGCTGCAAACCGCTGGACGCTGCGGCGATTGCGCCGGATTGGGTGCAACGGTTACTCGCGGCAGTCGAAGCGGATCCGGAAATCCGCTGGAGTGACGCGCAGTTGCTGACCAAAGGCATCGAGCCACTGAAACTGCGGCGCTGGTTCAAGCAGCATTTCGGCATGACCTTCCACGCGTGGCTGCGCACCCGCAGGCTCGGCATGGCGCTGGGCGGGATCAAGCAAGGCGCCTCGATCGATCATGCGGCGTTCGATTCCGGCTACGAATCCCTCAGCGGCTTTCGCGATGCGTTCCAGAAGTCATTCCACATCACCCCCGGCCGCGCCGCCAACAGTGAACCGCTGTTGTTCACCCGGTTGACCACGCCGCTGGGGCCGATGATCGCCATGGCTGAACGGCGTGGACTGGTGTTGCTGGAGTTTCTTGATCGGCCGGCGTTGACCCGGGAAATCGAGGAGTTGCAGAACCGTTACGGTTACGTGGTCGCGCCGGGGCACAACGCACACCTGCAGCAGATCGAGCGCGAACTGGTGGAGTATTTCGCCGGCCGCTTGACGCGGTTCACGGTGGCTTTGCACCTGCCCGGCAGCGAGTTCGCCCGGCAGGTCTGGTCGGCACTGTTGCACATCCCCTATGGACAGACCCGCAGCTACGGCGCCATTGCTGCCGGTCTGGGCAAACCCGGCGCCAGTCGTGCGGTGGGCCTGGCCAACGGGCACAACCGTCTGGCGATTGTGGTGCCGTGTCATCGGGTGATCGGCGCGGATGGTTCGCTCACCGGCTATGGTGGAGGACAGCCGCGCAAGGCGTTTCTGTTGAGACTGGAAAACGCTGCGGTGCAGCTCACCCAACAACTGGCTTTCTGACGATTTGATTCAAACCACAAGAAGGGATTTCGATGGACGCGCTCGACACTCGGTTCCACCAATTGCACCAGCAAGACTTGCTGATCCTGACCAACATCGCTGACGCCACCGGCGCGCGACTGGTCGAACATCTGGGCTGCAAAGCCGTTGCCACCAGCAGCGCTGCGGTGGCCTGGGCGCACGGCTACCCGGACGGCAACACCCTGCCCCTCGAACGTCTGGTTTCGACGGTGGAATCGATTGCCCGGGTGATCAGTGTTCCCCTGACCGTCGACGTCGAGGCTGGTTATTCCGATGATCTCGGGCGCGTGGCCGAAGTGCTGGATGCGGTGATCGCCGCCGGCGCTGTCGGGATCAATATCGAGGACGGTTCCGCGGATCCCGAGCTGCTGGCGCGCAAGATCGAAGTGGCGCGACAAGTGGCCGACAAACGCAATATCCAACTGTTCATCAATGCCCGCACCGATGTCTATCTGAAGAGCCTGGTACCGGCCGAGGATCGCGTCGCCGAAACCCTGCGCCGCGCGGCGATTTATCAGGCTGCCGGTGCCGATGGCTTGTTCGCCGCTGGTGTCACCGCCGCCTACGAGATCGAAGCCATCTGCAAAGGCACTTCGATGCCGGTCAACGTGCTGGGCTTCGCTTGCCTGCCCTCGCCTGCCGAGCTGCAAGCGCTGGGCGTACGCCGCTTGAGCGCCGGTTCCGGCATCGCCGAGTTCCTCTATGGCGCGATGGGCGGACTGGTGAAAAGCTTTCTCGCCACGGGCAAGCTCGATACCCACGACTTGAAGGCGTTCACCTACGGCGAAGTCAACGGCTTGCTGAAATAGCATGGCCGACACTTATCAAGCGGCCAGCGCTTTTCTGGCCGCGCTCGATGCCGATTGGCAGCAGCATGTCGCCGCTGTCGGCCCTTGCCTGCATCAGCCGCATCCGGCGCGCGATCCGTATGAGTCGCTGGTGCGGGCGATTGCCTATCAGCAGCTGCATGCCAAGGCTGGCGATGCAATTGTCGGGCGGCTGGTGGGCCTGTTTCCCAGGCAATCGTTTCCGCGACCTGAACAAATCCTCGCGACGGGTTTTGATCGAATGCGCAGCTGCGGGTTTTCGGCGGGCAAGATCGCGACCATTCAGGGGATCGCTCAAGCGACGCTGGACGGTGTGGTGCCGGATTACGCGACGGCGCTGGCGATGGCGGATGAAGCACTGATCGAGCGGTTGGTCAGCCTGCGCGGGGTTGGCCGCTGGACCGTGGAGATGTTGTTGATCTACAGCCTGGAGCGGATGGATATCTTGCCGGCGGATGATTTTGGCGTGCGTGAGGGCTATCGCCGGTTGAAGGGGTTGGCGGTGCAGCCGACGCGCAAGCAAATGGTTGAGATCGGGTTGGCGTGGAGTCCGTATCGGACGGTGGCGGCCTGGTATTTGTGGCGGGTACCTAAGGTTTAGACCGCGTTATCGTTCATCGCTGGCAAGCCAGCTCCCACAAGGTCGGTGGTGAATATAGAGTCCTCAAGCAATACAAGTCCTGTGGGAGCTGGCTTGCCAGCGATGGCGATGGGTCAGATGACATTGATTCAAGCTGCGCCGACGCCTTCGCGAGCAGGCTCGCTCCCACAAGATCGGTGGTGAATGCAGAGTTATCAATCAATACAAGTCCTGTGGGAGCTGGCTTGCCAGCGATGGCGGTGGGTCAGATGACATTGATTCAAGCTGCGCCGACGCCTTCGCGAGCAGGCTCGCTCCCCACCTTTGGAATCGATTCCCCTGTGGGAGCGAGCCTGCTCGCGAAGGCGTCATTCGATTCAACACCCTTTCAAAGGCCGGATTTCAAACGGCTGAACGCACGGATCAACGCCCGATTGAACGCCTTGCCATTGTCATTCTTACTGTACAGCGAGGTCCGCACCGGCTCGGACGGATACGTCCCCGGATCATTGCGAATCGCCGCATCCACCAACCCGTCCGCCGCCGTGATCGCATTGGCGTAGTGGATGGTGTCAGTGATCGGCGCAATCACCTCCGGAGTCATCAGGTAATCCATCAACGCCAGCCCGGCCTGCGGGTGCGGGGCATCCTTGGGAATGACCATGGCGTCGAACCAGATCAGCGTGCCCTCCTTCGGGATCCGGTAACTGAGCCTGAACGGTTTGTTGGCCGCCTGCGCCTGCCCTGCCGCGATGGCAACGTTGCCGTTCCACGACATCGCCACGCAGGTGTTGCCGTTGGCCAGATCGCTGATGTTCAGGTCGTTGTCGAAGTAGCGAATGTACGGACGGATCTTCGCCAGTTGCTGCTCGGCGAGTTTCAGGTCATCGAGGTTCTGCCGGTTGATATCCAGCCCCATGTACTTCATGACGGCGGCAAACACTTCGTTGGGATCGTTGAGCAGGCTCACCCCACAATCGGCGAATTTCGACACCACTGCCGGATCGAACAACATCGCCCAGCTGTCGGTCGGCGCATTCGGCAGGCGCTGCTTGATCGCCTCTTCCTGATAGCCCACACCGGTGGTGCCCCACGCATAAATGCCGGCATAACGGTTACCCGGATCGAACACCGCCATGTGCTGACGAAACTCCTCACCCACGCCAGCAAAATGCGGCACTCGCGCCTTGTCCAGCGGCTGAATCGCACCGCTCTCGATGGCGCGCGACAGATGCTGGCCGGCGGTCAGCACCAGGTCATATCCGCTGCGCCCGGTGAGCAGTTTGGTCTCCACCGTTTCCAGTGAATCGAAGTGATCGGCGACCACATGAATACCGGTTTTCGCCTCGAAATTCTTCAAGGTATCCGGCGCCAGATACTCACCCCAGATGTACAGATTGACCACCGGTTGCGCGGTGTCGGCGGCCTGCACACACAAGGGTGCAAGCACCAGCAACAACGCTTGAGTCAGTTTGTGCAGGCCCATCATCACACTCCCTTTTTGTGGTCAGGCGTGCCGGCGTATTGCGGCATGGTGATGCACGCGACGTTGCCACCGCCGAGGAGGATTTCCCGGGAGTTTTCGATGCCGACGATTTTGTGTTGCGGAAACAGCTCGGCCAGGGTCGCCATGGCCACCTTGTCGTTGCGATCACCAAACAGCGGCACCACGATCGAGCTGTTACCGGCGTAGTAATTGATGTACGACGCACAGATTTTCGTACCGGCCTGACGGGTGTGGGTACTGTCCTGCTGGTCGAGGCCTTCGGCTTCTTCGGCGGTCCATTCAAGCACGTCCGGTTGTGGCAGTTTGTGCACGATCAGTTCGCGGCCACGGCTGTCACGGGTGCTGCGCAGGATGTCGTAGGCCTCTTGATAGATCTCCCACTGCGGATCGTCGCGGTTTTCGGTCCATTGCAACACCACTTCGCCGGGGCGGACAAAGCACGCCAGATCATCGACGTGACCATCGGTTTCGTCGAACTTGCAGCCCCGAGGCAACCAGATCACTTGCTCGGCGCCGAGGTAGTCGGTGAGCCTGCGAGTGACTTCTTGCTTGCCCAGATGCTGGTTGCGATTACGGTTGAGCAGGCACTGCTCGGTGGTGAGGATACTGCCCTGACCGTCACTCTGGATGCCACCGAGCTCGGCAATCAACGGTGCGCGATAACGGTCGAAACGTTCGATCTCAAGGATCTTGCTGGCGATCTGATCGTCCTTGTCCCACGGGTAATACAGTCCGCCGTCGAGTCCGCCATAGGCGTTGAATTCAAAGTCGACACCGCGCACTTCACCGCTCTGGTCGTTGACCACAAAACACGGGCCGCTGTCGCGAAACCAGGTGTCGTTGCAGGTCATTTCCACCACGCGCACTTGCGCCGGCAACTGGCGGCGGGCGGTGGCGAATTGCGCGGCGGAGGCGCAGACGGTGACCGGTTCACTGTGGGAGATGGCGGTGACGATCTGCACCCAGACTTTCTGCGCAGGCTTGGCGCCGTTGCGCCAGACATCGGTGCGCTCAGGCCAGCCGAGCCAGCAACCGGACTTGGCTTCGAATTCGCCGGGCAGACGGAAGCCGTCGTGTTTCGGGGTGGAGTCGAGCAAACGTGCCATGGTCAAACCTCGTCTTCGCGATGGGAATGACCACAAGGTACGGTCGCAGGCCTCACGCTCGCCAACGATGATTATTGCGGAACAGTTGAATTCAACTCATCAATCGGCCAGTTGATCATTGAACCATTCCAGCATTTGCGTCACGGCCGGGCGCTCCAGGCGCACACGCTCGCAGACCAGCGCGTATTGACCCAGCGCGGTCATGCTGGCGGTGAATGGCCGAAGCAGTCGGCCGTTCTGCAAGTCTTCCTGCGCGGTGAGGTTGTCGCCCATCGCCACGCCCTGCCCTTGCACCGCCGCTTCCAGCGCCAACCCGGCGTGGGCGAAATACAACTGGCGTTGCGGGCGCTGATCTCCGGCGTGGCTGGTCAGCCAGGCGGTCCAGGTCTTGCCGTCCTGATCGTCGTGCAGCAGACAGTGTCGCGCGAGATCCTTCGGCGTTTTCAACGTGCCCTGGTTGAACAGGCCGGGGCTGCACACCGGAAAGAATTGCAGGGCTGGCAACGGCCGGACGAAGTAGGCGCTGCTGTCCGCCGGGCCGGTGCCGTAGGTGATGGCCAGATCGATGTCTTCGCCCGGCGCGCTGGCGTCGATGGGTTGTTCGTAGAGGTGCAAGGTGATGTGCGGATAACGCGCATAAAAATCGCTGAGACGGCTCATCAACCACTTCTGCGCAAGCTCAGCGGTGACGGCCAGACGCAACACGGCAAGCGAAGACGGGTCGCGCAGTTCATCGCAAGCCTCGCCGATCAGTTCGAAGGCCTGTTGCAGGCTTTGCATCAGGCGTCCGGCGGCGATGGTCGGGCGAATTTGTCGGCCTTCACGGATGAACAGCGGGACGCCGAGTTGTTCTTCGAGCTGGCGGATTTGATGACTGACGGCACTGTCGGTGACACACAACTCGGCGGCGGCCCGGCCGAAATGCGCGTGGCGGGCGGCACATTCGAAGGTACGCAGGGCGGGCAGTGAGGGGAGTCTTCGCATGAGGGGGATCCGCTTTTTTTGGGCCATGCTGACTGGGCCGAGGGCGTGCGTCCAGTTTGGTCGACTGTATCGCACTGTATATCGCCCCACCGCAGACACACCAAGCTCACAATTCCACCCGCCCGCGACACATCGTCGATACACCCCAAAGCTCAAATAACCCGGTCGATTTAATTCCCCCATCGTCCGGAGACTCATCATGCCCAGCAACCTTTCAACCGCCACCCAAGCCGTACACCTGAACCTCGACCGCGCCGGCACCTGGCTCGCACCACTGACCCTGCGCCTGTTCATCGCCTGGGAGTTTTTCGAATCAGGACTGGAAAAATTCAACGGCCAGAACTGGTTCGAGGACATTCAGAGCCGGTTCCCGTTTCCCTTCGATCACTTGCCGGCGACGTTGAACTGGGAACTGTCGATGTGGGCCGAACTGATCGGCGCGCTGGCGATTCTGGTCGGCCTCGGCACGCGGATCTCGGCGGTGTCGCTGATCGTGGTGACCGTGGTCGCCACCGCTGCCGTGCACTGGCCTGCCGACTGGTCATCGCTGAGCGAGCTGGCCCAGGGTTACGCGATCACCAACAAGGGCTTCGGCAACTTCAAGTTGCCGGCGATTTACCTGGCAGCCTTGGTGCCGCTGGTATTCGCCGGGGCGGGCAAATTGAGCGTCGATGCGTGGCTGGCGCGGCGGTTCTGGAATCGCCGCGCCCGTTGAGGCTCAATGTGCCCGATCGAGTCCGGCCAACAACGCGTTGTCACGGCTGTAGATATCTGGCGAGTAACGCACGTGGCCGGCGTTGTCGACTTGCACGGTCCAGTAAGTCATCAGGATCGGCACTGGCGCCGACAAGCGAAATTCATGGGTGGTGCCGGTGGCGAGCAACGTCTCGGTTCGGGCCTTTTCTGCCGGGCTCAGCAACAAGTCGCGCAGTTGCATCGGGTGCTCGACCCGCACACAGCCCGAGCTGAACGCCCGTGGCCCCTTGTCGAATAACGCTTTGCTCGGCGTGTCGTGCAGGTACACCGAAAACGGATTGGGGAAGCGGATGACCATTTGCCCCAGCGGATTGCGCGGCCCGGCGTCCTGACGCAGGAGGATGTTGCCCGGGTTGTCCCAGTCGATATCCGCCGCCGCCAGCGGTTGCCCGTTGGCGTCGAGCACTTGCAGATTCTGCCGGCTGAGGAAGGTCTGGTCCTTGCGGATCGCCGGCAACTTGTCTTCCTTCCAGATGGTCGGTGGCACGGTCCAGGTCGGGTTGAGGGTCAATCGCGTGACACGGGATTTGAGCAACGGTGTCTGGCGCTCGGCACGGCCAACCTGGGTACGGGTCTGCCACACCGGCTCGCCGCGCTGATACAGGGTCAGTTCGGCGGCGGCGACGTTGACCAGCAAACCATCGGGTTCCATGTCCTGGGCCAGCCAACGGAAGCGCTCGAGATTGACCCGCAGTTGTTCGCGGCGGGTCAGCGGGCTGATGTTGAGTTCGGCAATCGTCCCCGGCCCGACCACGCCATCCGCTTGCAACGAATGGTTGGCCTGAAAGCTTTTCACCGCGTCCACCAGCACGCCCTCGTAGGCATTGCCGGGCGCGCCGGCGGCGTGGGTCAGATAGCCTTCGCTGTACAGACGTTGCGCCAGTTCCGGCACGCGTCTGTCTTCCATCGACGGGCGCAGCAGCGGCCCGTTGCCCACCGATTGCCATTGCGGCAAGGCCTTCAGCCGTTGCGTGGCGTAGAGCTGACGCAGGTTCTGATACTGCGCCAGGCGCGGGCGGGCCAGGTCGAATGCGGCGGGGATGTCATGCATGCCCGGCACAGCAATGGCGAGCAGTTCGGCCTGACGGTCGCGCGGTGCCTCGTCGGCGTGCCACAGCGGTTCGAAGTGCGATTGCAACAGGCGTCCGTAATGCAGATCCTGCAGGGCTTGCAGGTAATAGCGGCTGATGTCGATATCGGCGCACAGCTCGCCGTCCTGCGGCGGATTCGTCGCAACCGGGTAGCGTTTCGGACTGAGGCCATCATCGGCCAACAGCTGCAACTGCCCCTGCAAGGCTTGCAATCGTCCGGACTCGCGGGCCCACACCGGCATCCAGTCCTGCTGTTGGTAAAACGCTTGCAACTGTTCCAGCGCCGGGCCAGCCAGGTGCGCGGCAATCGCCGGACAGGCCTGCGGCAGACTGATCAGCACGGCCTGCAAAGGGCTTTGCGGCTCGACGGGCATTTCTGCCGGCGGCGTCGGCAGTGTCTGCAACGGCGGCAGCGGTTCATCGGCACAAGCGACAAACGGCGCAGCGAGCAAACAAATGCTCAAGTAGCATGCGTACTTTTTGAACAACTGCTTTACTCCAATCCATGGCCTTCTTGATGATGGCCAACCTTACATCAGGTGCGCTGAACAGTCAGGCTCGATCTGCGAGCTTGCAGGTTACGACTGGGAGTCAGGAGCCAAAGTGCCAAATAAGTAGCAAGTGAGGACACTTTTTAAATGTTGACGTTTTTGCGCCGACTTCTGCTGACCACTGCGACCCTTGTCGCCGTGACCAGCCCAGCTTTCGCCGCCGGCAAACCATCGCCGGTTCTCTTCACCAGCCTCGCGCACGCCGCGCCAGAACTCAATCCCCAGGCGCTGAAAGGTGCCTTGAGTGCCATGCAATGTGCGGTCAACAACGGCGCGAAGCCGTCCCGTCATCTGGCAATCATTGATTATTCGCAACCGTCCACCGAACGTCGCCTTTGGATCTTCGACCTCAACCGGAAAAAACTGGTGCTGCGCGATCTGGTCGCCCATGGCTCCAACTCCGGGGAAAACTTCGCCACGCAGTTTTCCAATGTCGAAGGCAGTTATCAGTCCAGTCTCGGCCTCTTCCGCACTCAGGAAAGCTACAGCGGCACCCACGGTTATTCGTTGCGCATGGACGGTCTGGAACCGGGCTTCAATGACATGGCTCGCGATCGCGCCATCGTCATTCACGCCGCCAGCTATGTGAACCCGTTATGGAGCAAACGCCAGGGCCGCATCGGTCGCAGCCAGGGTTGCCCGGCCGTTCGGCCACAGATTGCGAAGCAGGTGATCGATAAGCTCAAGGACGGTCAGTTCATGTTCTCGTGGTACCCGGATCAGCGCTGGCTGAAAAAGTCGCCGTACCTGAACTGCCAGCCGCAGCAAGTGGCGAGCATCCTGAGTACCCACGCCAGCTAAGGCGCAAGACACACTGAGAGCTGGCTTGCCAGCGAAGGGTCGGCACAGTGGATATCTTCATCGACTGCCCCGCCGCCATCGCTGGCAAGCCAGCTCCCACAGGGTTTCGTGGTGTTCCCGAAATCTGCATGCACACTGTAAAAACTGTGGGAGCTGGCTTGCCAGCGATGACGGTGGGTCAGTCAACATCAATATCGATGTCTGCCGGCCTCATCGCTGGCAAGCAGCTCCCACAGGGTTTCGTGGTGTTCCCGAAATCTGCATGCACACTGTAAAAACTGTGGGAGCTGGCTTGCCAGCAATGACGGTGGGTCAGTCAACATCAATATCGATGTCTGCCGGCCTCATCGCAGGCAAGCAGTTCCCACTGTTGATCTGGGTTCGGCTGATGATCAGGGCCATGATCATCAGCGCCGTGGCGACGCCGAAGGTGATGTGCAATCCGCTGGCAATGACATCGGCCGGGGCCTGAGTCGGCCCCCCGGTGGCCACGGCAAACACCGCGCCCATCGCCGCCGCCCCCGTGATCAAGCCCAGATTGCGCGCCAATCCGAGCAGCGCCGACACCACGCCGCGCTGATCCTGCGCTACCCCTGCCATCAACCCGGTATTGTTGGCCGCCTGGAACAGCGCGTAACTGATGGCGACCACCGCCACTGGCAATAAATAAGCAGGCAGCCCGAAACTCATCGGCAATAACGCCAGTAATCCGCAGCCGCCAATCAACCCGAGCAAGGCCCCCGGTACCACCCGCCGCGCGCCAAAGCGATCCACCAGACGACCGGCGGGCACGCCGCTGAGCGCCGACAACAACGGCCCCGCCGACAACGCCACCCCGACCATGGCACTGCTCAGACCCAATCCGCGACTCAGGTAAAACGGCCCGACTACCAGTGTGGTCATCATCACGGTCGTCACCAGCAACGTCAGCAGCAGACTGCCGCTCAGGCGCAGATCGGCGAACAAGGACAGACGAATCAGCGGCGCCTTGGCTCTCATCTCGACAATCACGAACACTCCCACACCGCACAGACTGACCAGCAGCAACGCCAACGTGAAACCTTCAAGCGTCATCGCCAGCGCATAGGCGGCCAGCGTCAACACCAGCACCCCGGAACCGAGATAATCAAATGCAACCCTCGTGCGTGCCGTCCGATCTGCCGGTAGATAGCGATACACCAGCCACGCATTGAGCAAACCCAATGGCACGTTGAGCAGAAATATCGACTGCCAGCCGACATGCGCCATCAGCAGCCCACCCAGCGACGGCCCGAGGGTGGTGCCGGTGGCTGACATCGTCGCCAGCAACCCCATCGCACTGCCCGCCCGCGTTTTGGGCACTGCATCGGAGACCAATGCCACCGTTAACGCGAACATGATGGCCGCTCCCACGCCTTGCACCGCCCGTGCGCCGATCAGCCAAGCCAGTCCCGGGGCCAGCGCACAAGCCAACGAAGCGCTGGTGAAAATGCCGATCCCGATCAACAGCAGGCGGCGCCGCCCGAAGCCATCACCCAGACGCCCGACGCTGACAATCAACGTGGTGATCGCCAACAGGTAGGCCAGGACAATCCACTGCACCTGCTGAAACGTCGCCTCAAACGCCGCCGCCAGTACGGGCAACCCGGCGTTGGCAATGCTGGTGTCCAGTGACGGCATCAACATCGACAGCGCCAGACTGGTCAAAGCCCAGCGGGCGGTGGTGCTCAAGGATTCTCGGGACATGGGGCGCTCACGCTGCAAGTTCATGCGCCATAGCTTGAGTCTCGACAACACAAGGCGCAAGACGCATGCTTTGCACTTGATACCTGCACGGAACGCCATGTCATGTCTGTACCGGATCTGAATCTGCTGATCACCCTCGACGTGTTGCTGCGCGAAGGCAGCGTTGCCCGCGCCGCCAAATCTCTACGCCTGAGCCCCTCGGCGATGAGTCGCGCGCTGGCCCGTTTGCGCGAAACCACCGGAGATCCTTTGCTGGTCCGGGCCGGTCGGGGTCTGGTGCCGACGCCGCGAGCGCTGGAACTGCGCGAGCGCGTCAGCCATCTGGTGCAGGAAGCCGAGGCGGTTTTGCGTCCCGCCGAAGTGCTCGATCCTCGCCAGTTGCACCGTACGTTCACCCTGCGCAACACCGACGGTTTTGTCGAAACCTTCGCCGCCGCCCTGCTCGCGCGCATCGCCGAAGAGGCACCCGGCGTGCGCCTGCGCTTTGTGCAAAAGGCCGACAAGGACAGCACGCCGCTGCGCGAAGGCCGCGTCGATCTGGAAACCGGGGTGGTCGATGACAGCACCGATCCGGCGCTGCACAGCCGCATCCTGTTTCAGGATCAGTGGATTGGCGTGGTGCGTGAGGGGCATCCGTTGAGCACGGGGAAAGTCACTGGCAAACGCTTCGCCGGCGCCCAGCACATTCTCATCTCACGACGCGGACGCAGCAGCGGCCCGGTGGACGAAGCGTTACTCGCCGTGGGGCTGACGCGGGACATCGTCACTTCATTCGGCGGGTTTTCGGCGGCGCTGACGCTGGTGCGTGAATCCGACCTGATCGCCACCGTTCCCGAACGTCATACCAGCAAGCTGCGCACGGGCCTGCACAGTTTTGCCCTGCCCTTCGAGATGCCGGCGATCAGCGTGTCCATGCTCTGGCATCCGCGCATGGACGCCGACCCCGCGCATCGCTGGTTGCGCAATTGCGTGCGGGAAGTCTGCGCCTAGCGCGCATCGCCGCCGGCAGGTTTATAGAAGAGGAATTTTTTCGTCTCGGCGGTTTTCCGGTATTCCCTGGCCCAACTCGGATGCACGTTGCGGTCATGGAAATACAACGCGCCGTTGGTGCGATCCTTGAGCTGGCGATTCAACGCCTTGCCGGCGATTTCCTTGGCCAGCGCGTACTCAGCGTCTTCCTTGACCTGATCCGGACGCCCGTCACACCACCAGGAAAACTGGCAGCTTTTGCTTTCAGAACCCTGTTTGACCACGGCGCAAACGGTGTCGGGAAAACCTTCATGGCCGAGGCGATTCATCACCACGCTGGCCACGGCTTCCATTTCGGGGGTGTCCTTGCCTTTGGCTTCCCAGTAGATACTCCGCGCCAGACAAGTGATCGGATCATCCAGCGGCGCGGCGCCGGCCGGGTCCACGGCTTGCACTTCGGTCGGAGTAATCGCCTCGGACTTCGGCGCCGGGGCCGTGCTGACTTTGTCCGCCGCTTTCTCTTCCAGCACCTGGGCTTTCTCTTCAGCCTTGGCCTTGATCGGCGCTTGATCGGTGGCCAGCGCAGCGCTGGCCAACAGGGTTAATGCGAAACAGCCAGCCAACCATTTCAATCCCATGTCTGTTCTTCCGGCAGGGCCCGAGTCGGGCAAGGTGTTACGTCGGGGAAACACCCGGATTCCGGGGGTCTTCGGTGAGTGTAGACGGCAAATCCGGGCAAAAAGTTGCGCGAAAAAAACGTCTGATAAAGAAAAAGACATTGCACTCACCAGGGGCCTTTCGCGCATCATGGGCGCATTCAGCTCAAGGGAGATTTCCATGCGCTTCATGCCATCCGTTTTGCGTTGCGCCGCGTTGTCCGCAGGCGTGTTGCTGGCTATCCCGGCCATGGCCGGCGATGAGTCGCAACTGATCGAGTCGATCAACAGTTACCGCAGCCAACCGCAGCGCTGCGGCACTCAGGCCTCGAATGAACTGGCACCGCTGTCAGCTGATCCACGGCTGAGGTTACGGGCAACTGGCGCTGTCGATCTGCAACAGGCCATGGCCAGCGCCAGTTACCCGATGGTCAATGTCCAGGCGATTACGCTCAACGGCCCGCGTGATGCGGCGTCGGCGATGAAAGCGATTCAGGAAAGTTTCTGTCAGGTGGTGCTCGATCCGCAGTTCGTCGATGTCGGTGTCAGCCGTGACGACCGCGACTGGCGCATCGTCTTGGCGCGGCCATTACTGTCGGCCAAGCTGGGCGATGCGCAAAGTGAAGGGCAGAAGCTGCTGAGTGAACTCAATGTCGCCCGCAGCCAGCCGCGTCAGTGCGGTGGCCAAGCGTTTGCCGCTGCTGCACCGCTGGCCTGGAACGCGACTTTGGGCACGATCGCCCAGGACCACAGCCGCGACATGGCCAACAACAATTACTTCGATCACAAAGACCGCGACGGCCGCACCCCGGGCGATCGCGCTGAACTCGCTGGCTACGGCGGCCAACTGGTCGGCGAAAACATCGCCGCCGGGCAAGACACCGTGCACAAAGTCGTCGAAGGCTGGCTCGCCAGCCCCGGCCACTGCGCCAACCTGATGAACCCTCAATACAAGGAACTCGGCGCCGCGTACGCGACTGACCCGAAAAGCAGCGCGGGGATCTATTGGACGGCGATGTTTGGTGCGCAGTAAATCTCAAGCTCACCACTAGACCTGTGGGAGCTGGCTTGCCAGCGATAGCCGTCATTCTGCTGATCATCGACGGCATCAATCAACCGGTCATTAAGAGTGATTGGACGGTGCCTGACATTGCCCCTACCCTGCGCCGTCCAGATCCGCTGTCAGCGGTTTTCCCCACAGCGAGGCTGTCATGTCAGAGCGCATCTTGATCGATGGCTTCAACCGCCGCGTTGACTACCTGCGCATGTCGGTGACCGATCGTTGCGACTTTCGCTGTGTCTATTGCATGGCTGAAGACATGCAGTTTCTGCCACGCCAACAAGTGCTGACGCTGGAAGAGATCTATCAACTGGCGCAGAGCTTCGTCGCACTGGGCACGCGCAAGATCCGCCTGACCGGCGGCGAGCCGTTGATTCGCCCCGGCGTGGTCAAGCTGTGCGAGCAGATCGCCGCCCTGCCCGGCTTGCGTGAGCTGTGCATGACCACCAACGGCTCGCAGCTCGGCAAATTTGCCGCGCCGTTGTTCGACGCCGGGGTCAAGCGCCTCAACGTCAGCCTCGACAGCCTCGACCCTGAGCGCTTCAAGCAGATGACCCGCACCGGCGATCTGGCGCTGGTGATCAACGGCATCGATGCCGCGCACAAGGCCGGATTTACCCGCACCAAACTCAACGTCGTGGTGATGCAGGGTCGCAACGATCAGGAGATCAACGATCTGGTGAGTTTTGCCATCGACCGCCAGCTCGACATCGCCTTCATCGAAGAAATGCCGCTGGGGATCATCAATGAGCACAGCCGCGCCGAGTCATTTTTCTCAAGCGCGCAGGTACGGGAAAAGATCGCCGAGCGCTACACCCTGATCGACTCTGCCGAATCGACTCAAGGCCCGTCGCGCTACTGGCGGCTGGCCGAAGCACCGGATATTCGCCTCGGTTTTATCTCGCCGCACAGCCACAATTTCTGCGGCACCTGCAACCGGGTGCGGCTGACCGTCGAAGGGCGTTTGCTACTGTGTCTGGGTAACGAGCATTCGGTGGACTTGAAAGCGCTGCTGCGCGCGCATCCGGGGCAACCGCAACGTCTGGAAAAAGCCATCATCGAAGCAATGAAGCTCAAGCCTTACAGGCACAACTTCGAAGTGAGCGACGACGTGCAGGTCGTGCGATTCATGAACATGACCGGCGGTTGATGCGTCACGTCCACACGTAATCGGGATCACCCAGCATGATTATCAGACCCAAGGTCAGTCAGTTCGCCATCCTGTTTACCCTCAAGGGTTCGATTGCCAAGCGAATCGCCTTGCGCACTCTGATGGTTACCCTGCTGGCGTCGGCCATCGTGCTGGTGGAAATCCTCCATCCCAGCAGTTTCACCAAGGTCAACGCCACGCCGTTCACGCTGCTGGGTTTATCGCTGTCGATTTTCATGAGTTTCCGTAACAACGCCTGCTATGACCGCTGGTACGAGGCGCGCAAGGCCTGGGGCGAAGTGATCGTGCATATTCGCTCGATCCTTCGTGAAACCCACATCATCCGCGAATCGCCTCAACGCCGGCACTTGCTGTTCAACCTGTGCGGCTTCGCCCATGCCCTCAACGCGCGGCTGCGACGTGAAGATGAAGCGGCGGCCAGCAGCGCATGGGTCAACCCGAAACCCGACGCACAAGTGCCGGACTACAGCGCCCGGATCCTGCACCGGATCGGCGAACAGTGCTCCGATCTGCAACAGGCCGGAGCACTGACCGAATGGCGCTACATGCTGCTGGCCAATCACCTGACCAGCCTTACGCAAGCGCAAGCCGTGTGCGAGCGGATCAAAAACACACCACTGCCCTTCCCCTACACGTTGCTGCTGCACCGCACGATCTACCTGTTCTGCATTCTGCTACCGTTCGCCATGGCCGAACCGCTGGGCTGGTTGACGCCGTTGTTCACCGCGATTGTCAGCTATACCTTTTTCGGACTGGATGCGATTGCCGATGAGTTGGAAGACCCATTCGGCCGCGATGAAAACGACCTGCCAACCGATGCCTTGGTACGCACGATCGAACGCGACATCCTGGCTGAACTAGGTGTTGCGCAACTGCCACCGGCGTTGATGCCCGTCGATTACGTCTTGAGTTGATCCGTTATTCACAGCCTCACCTGAACGCTATTGCATTGAACAAAAGCCTGATTAGATAGTGGCTCCGCCATGATTCGACTCAGGAGCCGCACTTGAGCACAACGCCGAATGATCTATCCCGCCCCGAGCCCGTCAGCCTGCGACAGGCCTGGCGTTTCTGGCTGAAACTGGGCTGTATCGGCTTTGGCGGCCCGGCCGGGCAAATCGCGATCATGCATCAGGAGCTGGTCGAGCGCCGGCGCTGGATCTCCGAACGACGCTTTCTCCACGCCCTCAACTACTGCATGTTGTTGCCCGGCCCCGAGGCTCAGCAGTTGGCGACGTACATCGGCTGGTTGCTGCACCGGACCTGGGGCGGTGTGATCGCCGGTGCGCTGTTTGTGTTGCCCTCGCTGTTCATCCTGATTGCGCTGTCGTGGGTGTACATCGCGTTCGGCGACGTGCCAGTGGTGGCCGGGATCTTCTACGGGATCAAACCGGCGGTAACTGCGATTGTCTTGCACGCGGCCCACCGCATCGGCTCGCGGGCGCTGAAAAACAGTTGGCTGTGGGCCATCGCCGGTGCGTCATTCGTGGCGATTTTTGCCTTCAATCTGCCGTTCCCGCTGATCGTGCTCGGCGCGGCATTGCTCGGTTATTTCGGTGGGCGACTGGCCCCGCAGCGCTTCAACAATAGCGGGCAGCGCAGCAGCGAAAAATCCTTCGGCCCGGCATTGATCGATGACGACACGCCAACTCCCGAACATGCACGATTCAGTCTGCCGAAGTTGTGGCGGCTGCTATTGATTGGCGCAGCGCTGTGGTGTCTGCCCATGGCGCTGCTGACAGCCCTGTTCGGCTGGGATGGCACCTTCACGCAAATGGCCTGGTTCTTCACCAAAGCCGCGCTGCTCACCTTCGGCGGCGCTTACGCCGTGCTGCCCTATGTCTACCAAGGCGCGGTCGGGCATTACGGCTGGCTGACGCCGACACAGATGATTGATGGTCTGGCGCTGGGCGAAACCACGCCGGGGCCGCTGATCATGGTGGTGGCGTTTGTCGGTTTCATTGGCGCCTACGTGCAACCGATATTCGGTGTGGAACATGCCTTTGCCGCCGGTGCATTGGCGGCGACACTGGTGACGTGGTTCACCTTCCTGCCCTCGTTTCTGTTCATCCTCGCCGGCGGGCCGTTGGTGGAATCGACCCACAACGAATTGAAGTTCACCGCACCGCTGACAGCCATCACCGCAGCGGTGGTCGGGGTGATCCTCAATCTGGCGTGTTTCTTCGCTTATCACGTGTTCTGGCCGACAGGTTTCGCGGGACAAGCCGATGTTTTTTCGATTGTGCTGGCGGTCATGGCGGCGCTGGCGCTGTTCGTTTTCAAACGCGGCGTGATTGAAGAGTTGATCGTTTGCGCCCTTGTCGGGCTGGGCTTTCATCTGCTGCGCTGAATGCCGCGAGCGCGACCGATTCGGAATCAGTCGTTTACACGCCCGCAGATTGCCCCTTACTATCCGGGCACACCGGTCGGCGGGTCAGGCCCGCCACCGACGTTTTCCGCCAACGGAAACACGCGTTATGAGTACGTCACCACAACAACGAAAAACGTTGAACGTCTCTGCACTGCGCACCCTCTCTCCCGGGGGCGGCGTATGAATCGTATCGTCAATCTCCCCATGGCCCTGCGCCGTTCCAAGCTGCGTCACTCCGCACGCCCGCCGGATATCGCCTGCTGATTTCTGTCAGCCGGAAAAGATCCATTTGTGGCGAGGGAGCTTGCTCCCGCTGGGGCGCGAAGCGGCCCCAAAAATCAGGACTGCTGCGCAGTCCATCGGGGATGAATCCCCTCGCCACAGGTTTTGTATCTCGTCTGACTGATCTCCATTTGATATTCCTGCCGGGACGCCCATAGCTGCGTCCGGCCCGAATCTGCGCGCCTGCACGGCCATCGTGAGTGATTGATTATGAAATTCGCAGCCATCGAAGACGCACGCCTGTTCCTTGAACAGAACCCCGATATCGACATGATCGAGCTGTTCATCCTCGACGCCAACGGCGTGCCACGCGGCAAGCTGTTGCACCGCGAAGAACTGCTCGCCGTTTACCAAAGCGGTCGCCCGCTGCCCAGTACCATCCTTGGCCTGACCGTGCAGGGCGAAGACGTGGAAAACTCAGGTCTGGTCTGGGACGTCGGTGATATCGACTGCCGCGCCTATCCGCTCGAAGGCAGTCTGGTGCGCCTGCCGTGGCGGCAGATTCCGACCGCAGCGGTGCAAGTCAGCATGCACCCGACCGAAGGCTTGCCAGCGAGCATTGCCGACCCGCGTCACCTGCTGATCAAGATCATTGACGGCCTCAAGGCCGAGGGCTATCACCCGGTCATGGCGTGCGAACTGGAGTTCTATCTGCTCGACGCCAAACGCGATCACAACGGCCGACCGCAACCGGCGCTGGATGCCGATGGTGGGCGACCGCGACATACTCAGGTCTACGGTTTGCGCGAACTGGAACAGATCGAACCCTTCCTCGCCGACCTCTACAGCGCCTGCAAACTGCACGGCATTCCGGCGCGCACGGCGATCTCGGAATACGCGCCGGGGCAAGTGGAAATCACCCTTGAACACGGCGATGCGCTGCAAGCCATGGATCAGGCGGTGCGTTACAAACGGCTGGTCAAAGCGATCGCGCACAAACACGGCATGCAAGCGACGTTCATGGCCAAGCCGTTCGATGATCTGGCCGGCACCGGCATGCACATGCATGTCAGCCTCGCCGACGCCGAGGGGCGCAATCTATTTGCCTCCGAAGACCCGGCCGGCACGCCGCTGCTGCGCACGGCGATTGGCGGCATGCTCGCGTCGTTGCTCGATTCGCTGCTGCTGTTCTGCCCCAACGCCAATTCCTACCGGCGCTTTCAGGCCAACAGCTACGCACCGCTGGCGCCGACCTGGGGCGTCGACAACCGCACCGTCAGCCTGCGCGTACCGGGCGGCCCGGCCAACACCCGGCACATCGAACACCGCATTTGCGGCGCCGATGCCAATCCGTATCTGGCCGCAGCAGCGATCCTTGCGGGTATTCATCGCGGCATTCGCGAAGATCTCGACCCGGGCGAACCGGTGGCGGGCAACGGCTATGCGCAAGCCAAGGAATTACTGCCGACCGATTGGCTGACGTCGTTGCAGGCGCTGGAAAATTCGGTGTGGGCCCGTGATGCCCTGGGGCAGGAATTTCTTGGTGTGTATCTGGCGGTGAAGCGTGCCGAGTACCGGCAGTTCATGGCCGAGGTGGGTGAGCAGGATTGGCGCTGGTATCTCACCGAAGCCTGAGCATCCAACACCCAACCCTGTGGGAGCTGGCTTGCCAGCGATGAGGCCGGCACATTCAGCATTTCTGTTGGCTGGCACTCCGCCATCGCTGGCAAGCCAGCTCCCACATGGACCGCGTACTGACTCCCGAATTTGTGTGGACACCGACATGACTGAACGCTGCAATTCCTACTACACCGCCACCCTCAACCAGGACACCGACTACCCGACCCTGCAAGGCCGGCACAAAGTCGACGTGGTGATCATCGGCGGCGGTTTCACTGGCGTCGCCACCGCCGTCGAACTTGCCGAAAAAGGCCTGAAAGTCGCCATCGTCGAGAGCAACAAAATCGGCTGGGGCGCTACCGGGCGCAATGGTGGCCAAGTCACCGGCAGCCTCTCCGGCGACGCTGCGATGCGCAAACAGATGCGCCCGAAACTCGGCGACGAGGTCGATGATTTCATCTGGCACTTGCGCTGGCGCGGGCACGAGATCATCAAGCAGCGCGTGGAAAAATACGCCATCCAGTGCGACCTCAAACACGGTCACCTGCATGCCGCGTACAAGCCCAGCCATATGACTGATTTGCGCAACGATTACGAAGAAGCCGTGCGCCGAGGCATGGGCGATGAAGTCAGTCTGCTCGACCGCAGCCAGGTGCGCGATTTGCTGCAAAGCGATCTCTATCACGGTGCGATCAAGAACACCCGCAACATGCACCTGCACCCGCTCAATCTGTGCATCGGCGAAGCGCGGGCGGCGGAAAGTCTCGGCGCCCTGATCTTCGAAAACAGCGAAGTGCTGGAAATCATCCACGGCGACACACCGGGTGTGCGCACTGCCCACGGCCAGATCGATGCCAATCAGGTGATGCTCGCCGGCGACGTTTATCACAAGCTCGAACCGGGCCAGCTCAAGGGCAAGATTTTCCCGGCCATGGGCGGCATCGTCACCACCGAGCCGCTGGGCGATCTGGCCAAACAGATCAACCCCGAAGACCTCGCCGTCTATGACTGCCGCTTCGTCCTCGACTACTACCGCCTCACCGCCGACGGCCGCCTGCTGTTCGGCGGCGGCGCCAACTACAGCGGCAAGGATTCACGCGACATCGCCGCCGAGTTGCGCCCGTGCATCGAACAGACCTTCCCGGCGCTCAAAGGCGTGCAGATCGATTACCAGTGGAGCTGCGCGATGGGCATCGTCATCAACCGCATCCCGCAACTGGGCAAGCTCTCGGACAACGTCTGGTATTGCCAGGGCTACTCAGGGCATGGCATCGCCACCACCCACATCATGGGCGAAATCATGAGCCGGGCGATCACCGGGCAGATGGCGCAGTTCGATACGTTTGCGGCGTGCCAGCACATTCGCGTGCCGATGGGGGATTTGCTGGGCAATCCGTTACTGGCGGCGGGGATGTGGTACTACCAGATGCTTGAAAAATTGCGTTGACTGGACTGACCCCCATCGCTGGCAAGCCAGCTCCCACAGGTTTTTGGTGGCGCACATGGATTATGTGTACGACGCGGAAACTGTGGGAGCTGGCTTGCCAGCGATGAGGCCCTAAGCCGCTATATAAATCTCAATCAGGCAACTGCTCTACCTCAATCCCCAACCGCCGGTAATCCTCAACACTACCCGACGCCAGATGTCGCTCGGTAATCAGCGTATGCACCCGCGTGCACGGCGTCACCACGAACGGCTCGACCGCGCCAAGCTTGTCCGCCGTGGTCACCGCGATCACCTGTGCAGCACTTTCGAACAGCGCCTGCTTCACTGGCACTTCATCGAAATACAGCGAACTCAATCCCACCTCCGGATGAATCGCGCACACCCCGGTAAACAGCAGGTCAGCCTTGATGCTTTGCAGCAGACGCACCGTTTCGTGACCGCTGACCGACATGGTCGCCAGGTTCAACTGCCCGCCCGCCAGAATCACCTTGATGCCCTTGTACTCGGCGAGGGTGATGGCGGTCATCGGCGAGGTGGTCACCGCTGTGATGCGGATATCCGCTGGCAAGGACCGCGCAATCTGCAACGTGGTAGTGCCGGAGTCGAACAGCACAATTTGGCCATCCTTCACCCGCCCGGCGGCGAGTTGCGCCAGGCGTGTCTTTACCTCATCGGTTTCACTGATGCGGGTGAAGTAGTCCTTGCCGGTGTCCTTCGGCCTTGGCAAAGCACCGCCGTGTACCCGTTGCACCAGACCGGCATTATCCAGTTCGGCGAGGTCGCGGCGGATGGTGTCTTCGGACACGGCGAAGTGCTGGCTCAACTCGGATGCCATGACCTTGCCGTCGCGTTCGAGGATCAGGAGGATTTTCTGCCGACGCAGGGATGGGAGCTCGGTAACCGAATGATCGTGCATGGTTATGCCTGTTTATGCTTGTAACTGCAGGTTTCGCCGAGATTACCCAAAGCCTCGGGCAAACACAAACGGGCGGGTATCAATTGCTTCGATCCTTGGAATCAGCAAGGGGAATTTTTCCTTTGCATTCAGCCTGTTCAGAATGGCCCCACTCTCAACAGGCTTCAGGATGAACACCTTATGAATCTCAATTTCGCTTTCGCTTGCATGATCGTCGTGTCGTTCGCGATTGCCTTGGGCCACGCCTGAGGCATCAAACCGACGCTGCCAGATGCTCGCGAAACCACTTGTGCGCGGGATCACGGTGCAGTCGCTCGCCCCAGAACATCGCCATTTCGTAGCCCGGCACCTGCAGCGGTGCCTCGACCACTTGCAACGCCGGGTTACCGCGCACCAGCCGTGACGGCAGCATCGCCACCAGATCGGTGCTCGCCAGCACCGACATGACCATCAAAAAGTGCGGCACCGACAGCACCACTTTGCGCGACAGCCCCACGTCGGCCAGCACCTTGTCTGTCACCCCGAAAAAGCCCCCGCCTTCACGCGACACCATCACGTGTTCCAGTGCGCAGAATTCCTCGCGGCTCGGTTTGCCCGTCAAATCCGGATGCCCGAGACGCCCGGCCAACACATAGCGCTCGGTAAACAGCACCCGTTGATGCAGGTCCAGCGGCGCGTCTTCGGTGATGTGCAGCGCCAGATCGAACACACCCTGCTCCGCTTGCTTGACCAATTGCGCTGGCATCAGGTCGATAACCGCCAACCGAGTGCCCGGTGCCTGCGTACGCAAACCACTCAGGGCTGGCAGGAGAACGGTAGATTCGCCGTAATCCGTCGCCGCGACTTTCCAGGTCTGGGTCGCCAGTGCGGGGTCGAACGCAGCAGCCGGCGCCACCGCCCGTTCCAGTGCTTGCAGCGCCTCGCGCAAAGGCTCGCGCAACTCATCGGCCCGCGCCGTCGGACGCATGCCGCGTGGGCCGGGGAGCAACAGCGGATCGCCAAAGATGTCACGAAGCCTGGCCAAATGAACGCTCACCGAAGGCTGCGAGAGGTTCAACCGTTGCGCCGCGCGGGTGACGTTGTGCTCGGACAGCAACACGTCGAGGGTCAACAGCAGATTGATATCCAGCCGTCTCAAATTATTCATGGCTATACCAGACATATCAGACATTCATTTCCAATATACCTGTGGAGCGCCGATCCTGCTGCCATTCAGCCACGGAGTTCCCCCATGAAAGTGCTATTGGTCTACGCCCATCCCGAACCCACCTCCCTCAATGGCTCGCTCAGGGACTTCACCGTCCAGCGCCTCGAAGCCGCCGGTCACAGCGTGCAGGTTTCCGACCTTTACGCGATGAACTGGAAAGCCACCCTCGACGCCGACGACGCCCCCGAGCGCGATAAAAACCAACCGTTCCACGCCTCTCTCGATTCGAAAATCGCCTACGCCCAAGGCACACAAGCCGCCGACATCGCCCGCGAGCAGGAAAAATTGCTGTGGGCCGACGCGCTGATCCTGCAATTCCCGCTGTGGTGGTTCACGATGCCGGCGATCCTCAAGGGCTGGGTCGATCGGGTTTACGCCTACGGGTTTGCCTACGGCGTGGGTGAACACTCCGACAGTCGTTGGGGCGAGCGTTATGGCGAAGGGAAGATGAAAGGCAAACGGGCGATGTTGATGGTCACCACCGGTGGCTGGGAATCGCATTACAGCCCGCGCGGGATCAATGGGCCGATGGATGATTTGCTGTTTCCGATCCAGCACGGGATTCTGCACTACCCCGGTTTTGAGGTGCTGCCGCCGTTCCTGATTTACCGCACCAGTCGCATGGATGAAGCGCGGTATGCCCAGACGACTGATGAACTGGGACGGCGTCTGGATGAGTTGTGGAGCACGCGGCCAATTGCGTTTCGACATCAGAATGCAGGGGATTACGAGATTCCGGCGTTGACGCTCAAAGATGCCATTGCCCCGGACAGTGAAGGTTTCGCCGCACACATTCTTTAAGCCCAAAAAGATCGCAGCCTGCATTAGCTCTTACCGGGGGTACGCAATCCCAACGCAGGAGTTGCCGCAGGCTGCGATCTTTTGATCTTAATCAGCAACCACCACCCGCGCCTTGCGCACAAACAACGCGTGGGCCTTGTCCCAAAAGTTGCCGCCGAGCACAAAAAAGCTGCCCACAAACATCAAATCCCCAAGCAATTGCAACTGCCACAAATTGGGCCGCAACCCCGGCCAGAAGTTATCGAAATACGGTTCCAGAAACGACGTCAGCAACGGCAGGCAAAACATCACCACGCCCACCCGATGCCGCAGCGGCGAGACTTCGGCGACAGGGGTCGGAAGCATCCCCGAGACATGTCGGCCAATCGTGCGTTTCAGTTCAGCGAATCCGGCCTTGCCCATCACCGCGATCACCAGCAGCAACAGCACTTTGTTACTGATAAACAGCACCCCCGTCAGCGCCGCGACTTTCGAGCCGGGTACATCGAGAGCGGCGGCCAACGGCACCATTAGCCACGAGCCAAGCATCAGGCAGATGATCCCGACGCCGACCTTGAAGCGCCAGGTGGCAGCGGGAGGCGGTGTCATCGGATCTTGTGCTGTGTCCATGAATACGTACCTGTTTGGGTGGGTGCTGATGCCTGAAAAGCGTAGCAGCAGATTCGCCCGAACAATTTGCAATTTGCCGTCTATGCTCCACTGATATTTGCGGGTCAGAGACATAACGCAATGCCACGAACGACAGCCCTGCTGACACGGCCCGGATATCTGTTGTTGCTTGGCGCCTTGAGTTTCAGTGGCTGCGTTCGTCTGGGGCCGGACTTTGAGCCTCCCGCCGAGATGTGGAGCAAGCAATGGAACAGCCTGGCGCTGGAACAAGCCAGCACACGGGCCAACCAACCGGATCTGCGCCAGTGGTGGCAGGTGTTCGCCGACCCGGTACTCGATCGCCTGATCAGCGAAGCCGATGCGCACAACAGCAGCCTGAAAATCGCCGGGCTGCGAGTGCTTGAAGCTCGCGCCCAATTGGGCATAGCTGAAAGCGGGCGCTATCCGCAACTGCAACAGCTCGGTGTCGACAGCCTGTACGTTGATCGCCATCAATCTGGCGGCAACAACCCGCAGGATCTGCATTTCTGGCAACACAGCGCCGCGTTCGATGTCGGTTGGGAGCTGGATTTCTGGGGTCGTTTCAGCCGTGCCATCGAGTCGTCCGACGCCAGCTACTTTGCCGCGCAGGCCAATTACGAAGACGCCCTCGTGCTGCTGCGCGCGCAAGTCGCCGACACCTATTTCTCCCTGCGTACCACCGAAGCACGCCTGCGCGTCGCCCGGGAGAACGCCGTCCAGCAGAAGCGCAATTTCGAAATCACCGAAAAACTCTTCAACAGCGGCCAGACGGCCGAACTCGACCTGCAACAGGCGAAAACCCAATACCTCGGCACGCTCAGCAGCCTCCCCGCATTCGAAGATCAAGTCCTGCGCACCCGCAACGCTTTGGCAGTTTTAGTCGGCCAGCCACCCGGTGGCGCGGCGTTGCTGGCCGAGCAAACGGGTTTGATTCCATTGCTCGATCGCGCCGTGCTGCAAGACGTCCCGGCCAACCTGCTGTTGCGTCGCCCGGATATACGCGCGGCGGAACTGAATGTCGCCGCGCAATCGGCGCTGGTCGGTGTCGCCGAAACCGATCTGTATCCGTCGCTGACCTTGCTCGGCAGCATCGTCTGGTCCAGCGATTCCCTCGGCGCGACGCCGCGCAGCCTCGATCTGATCGGCGGCCCGAGCCTGCGCTGGAACATCTTCGATTACGGCCGTATCCGCAACAACATACGGGTGCAGGACGCGCGTTTGCAGCAACTGATCGAAGCCTATCGCGACAAGGTCCGCCAAGCTGCGCGCGAAGCCGACGATGCCGCCAGCGGCTTGAGCAAAGCGCTTGAGCGCGAACGCATTCTGCGCGAGGCCGAAGGCGCTGCGCGACGTTCACTGGTGCTGGCCAACACCCAATACCGCGAAGGTTATTCCGACTTTCAGCGGGTGCTCGACGCGCAACGCGCCCTGCTCGAATTGCAAGACAACTATCTGGTCAGCCGTAGCAACGCCGTGAGCAACCTGATCGCCCTGTACAAAGCCCTCGGCGGCGGCTGGCAAAGCAACGCGCCGCAGGTCGATGAGCCGACACGGCAACAAATGCAACAACGCACTAATTGGGGCGATTTGCTCAGCGCGCCGCCCGCCCAACCGGCGTATCCCCTCCCATCGCAGGTAACCCGTCATGACTGAAGCCGCGCCACCCGCCCCGGCCCCCGCGCCTGCCCAGCCCGATCCTGCAAAAAAAGGCATCCGCTGGGTGCTTTTGTTGATCGTACTGAGCCTGGCCTGGTACCTGCTCGCCGACCGCTACACGCCCTATACCCAACAAGCGCGGGTCGGCGCATTCGTGATTCCGGTGGCGGCGGAAGTTGCGGGTCGGGTGATCCGCGTCAACGTGCGCAACAATCAGGATGTAAAGGCTGGCGATGTCCTCTTTGAACTCGACCCACAGCCACTGCAAATAGCGGTCGATCGGGCGAAAGCCGATCTGGAATCGACCCGCCGTCAGGTCGGTGCGAGCACTGCCGGAATCGCTTCGGCGCAAGCTTCATTACGCGCAGCCCAAGCCAACGAACTCAAGGCGCGGCAGGACAATCAGCGGCTTGAAGGTTTGTATAAACAGGACCCTGGCACGGTCTCTGTCCGTCTTCTTGAGGTATCGCGAGCCAACCGCGAACAAGCGGTCGCCCAAGTCGCCGCTGCCCGCGCCGAAGTACAGCGCGCACAAGAGCAGGAAGGCGGCAATACCGACACCAACGCGCAATTGCGCAGCGCTGCCTCGGCACTGGCCAAAGCCGAACTGGATCTGGCCAACACCCGCATCGGCGCGCGTTCGGCCGGGTTGATCACCGACCTGCGCACCGATGTCGGCCAGTTCACCGCCGCCGGCAGTCCACTGATGACTTTGATCGCCATCCATGACGTGTGGATCAGCGCCGACCTCACCGAGAACAACCTCGGCCGCGTGCAGCCTGGAACGCCGGTATCGATCGTTCTGGATGCGCTGCCCGGCGAAGTCCTCGACGGCCGGGTGCGCAGCGTCGGCTATGGTGTCAGCGTCGGCCAGACCCCGGCGCCGGGCACCCTGCCGAGCATCCAGAACAGCCGCGACTGGTTGCGTCCGGCGCAGCGTTTCCCGGTGATCATCGAGTTCACGGAAGAGGCGAAGAAACGCCTCGTCGACAGTCGCGCGATCCGTGCCGGCGGCCAGGCTGAAGTCATGGCCTTTCCTACCGAGGGCAATCCGCTCAACCCGTTGGGGCGGCTGTTTGTCGGTCTGATGAGCTGGCTGTCGTATGCCTACTGAACGCAGCGTCCCGGCGCAGCGGGCCTTGCGCCTGGCGTTCGGCACCGCGCTGTGCACCGCCGCCAGTTATGCGCTGGCGCTGCCGCTGGCGTTTATCTCGCCAGTGCTGGCGGTGTTGCTGCTGGCCAGTATGCCCCGGCCATTACCGCTCAAAGGTGCGTTGGTATTGGCGCTGGCGGCGGCGCTCACCACGAGCATTGGCCTGCTGTTGGTGCCGTTGCTGCGTTATTACCCGGTGAGCGGCGTGTTGTTGATCGGCACCGGTTTGTTTGTGGTGTTTCGCTTTGGCCTGCGTGGCGGCAATCCGCTGATCGTGACCTTTCTGATGATCGGCATGACCATGATTTCTGCCGCCGGGTTCGCCGAGTTTGATCTGGCGATGGCGGTGATTGGCGCGTTGGTCAAAGGCCTGTTACTGGCGGTCGCGGTGGTCGGTATCAGTCACGCACTGTTTCCGGAACGGCCCGACAGCCCTGTGCCCCCGAAGCCACCCGCGATGCCCGCCGACGAAGTCCCGCGTGTGGCCTTGCGCGCCACGCTGATCGTGCTGCCAACCTTTTTGCTGGCCCTGAGCGACCCTGCCAGTTACCTGCCGATCATCCTCAAAGCTGTCAGCCTCGGCCAGCAAAGCTCCACCACTCACACCCACCACGCCGGGCGCGAATTGCTCGGTTCGACCCTGCTCGCGGGTGTGCTGGCGGTACTGCTGTGGTGCGGATTGAGCCTGTTCGTGCACCTGTGGATGTTCTTTCTGTGGATGCTGCTGTTCGGGTTATGGCTGGCGCGCAAACTCTATCGCCTTAGTGCGACGCGGTTCAGTCCGGGCTTCTGGCTCAACACCCTGGTGACGATGATCATCCTGCTCGGCCAATCAGTGCAGGACAGCGCCGCCGGCAAAGACGTCTACACCGCATTCGCCGTGCGCATGGGCCTGTTCATTCTGGTGACGCTGTACAGCGCGCTGATGATGCACCTGCTCGAAGCGCACAAACCCCAGCGTCAAGGCGTGACCTGATAGCCGCGCCCTTGCAGACACCCGGTGTAGGCACTGGAACTGGCTGCCGCATCGGTTTTGCTCTGCGCGCGTCGCTCCTGCCGCTGCCGTGCGCCACCGACTACAGCGCCGGCGGTTGCCGTCTGTCTGGCGCGGTTCTGCCGGTAATCCTGCTTACGGTCATCGTCGACCGCATCGTACAACCCGTCGTGCTGGCGACCGCGCACCTCAGCCGCTGTTGCACCGGCCGCAGCACCCACGGCAGCGCCCTTCAGGCGACCGCCGGTTTGCGGGGTTGATGTGGTGGAACTGGCGGCGACCGAGTGGCAGTCGTTGATGTCGATCTGGGTTTGTTGCGAGGTCTGGCCCTTGAGCGGGACGACGGTTTGCGCATTGGCTTGCGTGGCGCAAAGAGCGGCGATCAAGAGAGCGGTGGACGATAAACGGTTCATGATTACCTCCGGCGGGGCCTGGATTGGCTGTGAGGCGGGGTAATCGGGAAGTGTAGTTCAACAGCAGCAATCTCATTTGCGTGGTGAAGGAGCAAACTCCCTCACCACGACGGATGATGCGTAGTCAGGCCCCCTCCCGCACCCGCCGCACCTGCACCAACAACGCCGGCGCAAAATGCAGCAGCACCATCCGCGCTAAGTGGTGAGTGAGGATAAACACCACGTTCAGCCCACCGGCAAACGCGACAATCGCAATCGTCTCGATCGCCCCCGGCATGTACGCCAGCCATAACGACAACGGATCACTCCCGAGGAATCGCGCCGCCACTTCGGCAAATGCCGCCGCGACCACGATCATCAACCCGACCGAGACCAGCGCCGTGCGGCCATGCAGGCCCAATTCCTTGAAGCCCAAACCCTGGAACCGCGAGCCGATGCGCACGCCGAGAATCAGCGCCGCCAGATTCAAGCTCCAGTCGGGCATGTGAAAACCGTGCAACCAGCCTGCTTTTACACAGACTGCGGTGATGATGATCGCCGTGAGCATGAAGGGCGCCGGCACGCCAATTACCAGCAGCAATCGACCGAGCACGACGCTCAAGCCGATTACCGAGAAAACCGTCAGCGCCATGCCGGTGGTCAACGGATCGCTTTCAACAGCAGCCACTGACACCTGCCCCGGAATCAAAAAGCTCACCAACACCGTGATCAGCAGTAACCGCATCAGATGCACGATGATCACTTTGCTCGACGCCTTCTCCGACTCGAGCAAATCAAACACCGCCGCCAGTGCCCCCGGATACACCGCGAGTAGCGCATCCGTGCGGTTCCACCCTGCCCCACGCGTCAGCCACCAACCGGCCAGGGCAATCTGCACCGTCAGACACAGCAGCAAAACGCCAAGGCTTGGGAGCATGGTCGACGCCGTCGCACTGTCCCACGCCTCAAACATCAGCCCGGTGGCGATGCCCAGCGAGACCTGGATATAACCCAGCCCATAAGGCGTTGCGGGTGCGAAACCTGATCGGGTGACGACCAGTGCCGTGACAAGGATCGAACCCAGCAACAAGCCGTGAGGCACGCCGAGGGATTGCAACGCAACGCCAAACCCGGCGGCGATCAACAGACACAGAATGGATTTCATATTCGCCTTCCTGGCAATTCAAATGGCTTAAGCGCGCAACCGTCCAATCGCGCGCCGATACTTCTCGATCCGCTCCAGATCCTCCCAACTCGGCGAGGCGATCCGTGACAGGTCGCTGTTTTCTTCCAGATCCGCCAGTTTCACCACACGGCCGATCGGGTTCTGTGCGGCGCGTTCGACGAAATCCTCATAGGACTCGCCCGGCACCTTGGTCACCGATTGGATCGCCGTCAGCACCTCTTCGCTGAAGCCTTCCTTACGCAAGTCGTCGAGACTGATAGCGCAATCCTCGACCACATCGTGCAGCACCGCGACGATGCGCTCCTCCAGCGTGGTCATGCGCAGCATCACCTTCAGCGGATGCAAAATGTACGGCGCCCCGCCCTTGTCCACCTGCCCAGCGTGGGCCGCAGCGGCGATGGCGATTGCGCGTTCAAGCGTCTGAGTCATGAGAATCTCCCCAAGTTAAATGCCATACCGGCCGCCAACGTGGATATTGCGTTTGAGCCAAGCGCCAATGGCCTTCAAGCGACCGACTGGCTTCGCTGGCTCGGAGTGACGCTTGAGAATCATCGACACCAATGTCACTTGATCCACACCAGGATGTGCATCGATCAACTCAGCGACCCAGGCACAATCAGACTTCTTCAAATGCTCACGCCACTCACCGGGCCAGGCCTCCAGCTCATCCAGCGCCAACCAGATCGCGCCGCCCTGCTCGGCATGCCCGCCACCAATCGATTGTTCGAAACAAAAAGGCGTGGCCGCTCGGGTCAAGTCGATGCTGAAGAAGTAGACGTCGTGGGTCTTGTGCTGCGGCGTGGGGGCGTTGTTGCGACCGCCGATTTCGATCATGTGTGGGTCCGTCCGTGGCGAGGCGTTACAAACTGTTTCATGCATACCATCACGGATTCACCCAACCATGGCAAATCAAAAATCAACTGAATCGCACCAATCAACATCCGAAGACGCTTCGAATTTTTGTCCTGCGCATAGGCCGGCCATGAACTTTTCTTTAAAGTGATGTCAATGCGATATCGCTAATTGTCTTTAATCATGCGGCATCACTCAGCGTCAGGCTGTTTCCTGACAATCATGGAAGTACCCCCGATGAGACTGATTCTCTTGATGTTATTGATGTTGAGCGGCTACGCGCACGCCGGTTGTGAAAACATCAAAAACGATGACATGCGCAGGGACTGCAGAGCCACGACCAATGGCTGATGGGTGCCACCGACGCCACTGTCCCCAAGAGTCGTTTCGGCCCGGCCATCTCGCGAATAATGTTTGCCCGCCTCTGGCACGAGGCGGGCACTCGGGATTGACCGTTCGGTATACTCCCCCCGCCATGCTTGCCCCGCATCACGCCTCAACCTGGAAAGGACACCGATGAGCAGTATTCCACTCTCCGAACAGATGGGCGCAATGGCCTTGGTCGATGAGTTGCGCCATCAGCAGAAACAGGTTCAGGAACACCTCGATCTGCCGCGACGCCGAGCCGAAATTGCCGAGCACATTCGCAGCTATTACCAGAACCACAACATCGCATTCGATGACAACCTGATCGAACAAGGCGTGCGTCAGGTGTTCGCGCGTCGCCTGCTGCTGGAAATGCCGCCCGTGGGTGCAATCGACACCTGGCTGATCAACACGTTAGTCCGGCGCTCCGGTGTGATCAAAACGCTGCGAACCTCTGCCATGGTGCTATTGGGCATTGCCTTCGTGGTCTACAAATTCACTAGCCCGACGGTTTACAGCCCAGCCGAAGTGAGCGAGATCAGCACTGACGCCGCGATTGTCCGCGATGATCGCAAAAAGCTGTTCCGGGAGGTGGACAAGCAGCGTGGCGCCGTGGAGGCCCTGGCTCGCAGGCTGGCCGAACAACCGGACCCGCAGGCCAGCGTATTGCTGCAGCGCGCCCGGAGCGCGCTGCCGGCTACCGACGTACGCACGTCTATCGGTCTTTCCGAGCCCGTCACATCGGCAAACGCAGCCGCGATCGAAGTTCGGGTCAAAGAACTCGAAGAGGGCCGGTATGCAGTCAACCGGTCTCTGTACGATGTTGAAGGCAATGTGAAGTATGCCGGACGTATCCTCGACACTCGTAATCAACTCAAAGAAATGCTGCAAGACCCGAAGTTTGCCCTCGGGATTGCCCACTCCAGCAATCTGGACCAGCGTCTGGCGGAAGTCGACCAGTTGCTCAAGCAAGTCACCGACTACGACAGTGCCCAGGAGGCTTCAACGGCGTACAACGATCTGCGTAGCGATCTCTGGAGCTATGAACAAGACATGCTCGAACTGCAGTCCATGCGCTACCGCTCGCTGAAAGAGCGCATCACCTCCCGCAGGGTACCGGATGAAATCCGCCCCCAACTGCGCAGAAAAGTCGAAGTCATCCACCAGTTCCTTGAAGCCGGTGACTCGGCGGCCGCCGAACGAAAAATCAATCATCTGATCAGCTCGATGAAAGATGCAGGCTACTGGCGCCGCTGGGGTGGTTCGGGAGAATGACAGATTGAGAAGGACGCCCCCCATGAGCAGCACCGCACTCTCCGATCAACTGACGGCGATGGCGTTCATCGACAAACTGCGCCATGAGCAAAAGCAGATTCAGGATCATCTGGACCTGCCCCGCCGTCGCGCGGATATCGCCGAGCGCATCCGCGCCTACTACATCGGTAACGCCATCGAGTTCGATGACAACCTGATAGAACAAGGTGTGCGGCAGTTTTTCGCCCATCGCCTGAAGCTGGAGACCCCGGCACTCAATGGATTCGATACGTGGCTGGTCAAGTGGCTCAGCCGCCGTGGCGCTTCGCCGGCGAGCGACAAACCGGGAACCATACGCCTGTCGCCACTCATTCTGCTGATCCTGTTATTCAGTGCGCTAATTCTGTGGGCGACTCACCACAACAAGGATGCCGGGAGAGTTGACTACCTCGTCAAAAATGCCTGGCCGATACGCGACAAAAGCTTCACGTTGAACGAGCAAGTGCAGTCAATAACCAAACGTCTCGCGGCGTTGGGCAAGAGCAACGCGGAGCACCCGAACGCGAACGTCGGCCGTTTGCTCCAGCGTGCGCAATCCAGAATGCCAACCAGCGCTTTTCGCACGGATCTTGGTGTGGATTTAAAAATCACCAAAGACAATCTGGACTCGGTGGAACTGCAAGTCATGACACTCAAAGCCCAGCAACTGCGGTTCGAAACCGACTCTAACCAAATCTACAACGACATGAAGTACGCCGGTGCAATCATCTGGATGCGCCAGAGCCTGCGTGACATCAGCGAAGATCCGAAGAGTACCGCCAGGATCGAACAATCCGGCAGTCTGAAACAGCAAATGACCCTGCTCGGGCAACAGCTTGATCGCATCGATAACGAGACGACTCACGACGACGCGTTCTCCACGTTCCGTGATATCGACGACGAGCTGTTTGGCATCGGTCAATAAACCACCGACTGCCTGGCCAGCCTCACGAAAGGACACCTGATGCGCAACATTCCACTCTCCGAGCAAATGGCGGTAATGGCTCTCATCAAAAACAGGTACTGCAATGACCTCAACCACCCAGAACCAGGCGTCATCGCCCAGTCAATCGACCGCCAGACAGACGCCGGCGCACAGTGCCAAAGACTACGAAGACATCCGCCAGGAATGCAGGGAAAAACTGCGCGCCTACAGTGAAAACGAAGCCTATGTCTTCCTGCGTGATCGGGCCTATGGCACCGACCAATACGCGTTCGGTTTTTTCCAGCGCTGGCTCGACGGCCTGCTGGCCAAGCGCATCAACTACGCTGGCAATCGCCAGAACGAGTTGATGCTGCTGGCGATGCAGGCGCGCAATGAAGAGCTGTACGGCAAGCCTGCCCGCTGAGGGTTAATGCTTGCCCACACCCAGAACAGACGACACCACGTAAGGACACTCGATGACCAACTACCTCGAACGGGCACTCACTGGTCTGCGCACGATCGGCATCAACCTGTTTCAACCCGTTCATGATGCACCGGTGCTGGTACTGCTCGACCGCGTCGCTCAGTACGACAACAGCAAAGTTACCGCCATCGCTTCGGTACTACAGCAGTCGACCGCGTTCAACAGTATGGTCCGCGAGCAGATTGAAGGCATGGACATTTCCACGCGCTTCATGGACATCACCCAGCGCTTCACCTCGATCCGTGAAGACGCTTCGGCCATGGCCGAATGGATGGACGACGGTCGCCTCGACACTCTGGAAAAACTCAAGCTGAGCTGGATGAACCTGCGTCGCGGCTCGATTCCCAGCCGCTTCAATGACATCCGCGAAAGCTACTTGCAGGTGTGCAAGTCGGCCAATGACCAGATTGCCCGGGAAAGCGTGGTGCTTGAGGCGTACATGGACTTCCGGATGGCGATGAAAGCCGCCGAAGTCGACGCCCAGCAAGTTCTGGCAGTGGCCGGCAAAGCGCTGCAGCAACGCACTCAGGCGCTGAACGACGCCAGTGCTCAGGTCAGCGCTGCCGAGACTTCCGAGCCGGCCCTGCGCGCCAGCCTGGAGCTGCAACGCGATGAAGCCGTGCGTGCCCTGCAGGATGAAGACAAGCGCTACCAGATCGTCAAGGACATCGCCGATGACCTCAAGGTCGGGTACAACACCGCCGAAATGATATTTGCCCGAATCAATCAGGTGCACGTGATCAAGGAGCGCCAGTATCAGCGCATGGTCTCGTTCTTCTCCACCAACGAAGTGGTACTCACCGGCCTCGCCGTATCCTTCATCAGCAACAGCGGCCTGGCCGAAGCGACCCACACACTCAATGCCACGACCGAAGGCATCAGCAAAGGGCTCGAAGCGTTGGGCTCTGCCGGCAATCAACAGATTGAAGCGGCGGTCAAAGCCAGCTACGGCTCGACCATCAAGGTCGATTCGGTTCGTGCGCTTGCTGATGCGACCCTGAGCTTCCAGACCGACATGCAGAGCCTGACCGACAGCTACCGCGCCGAATCAAGCAATGCCGCCCGTGACATTGCCGATGCCGTGGAAGATGCCAAGCGCAAGTTTGCAGCGCTGCTGAGCAAGGCTGCCTGACGTTTCCAATGCAAAAACGCCGATGCCCGCCTGGGCATCGGCGTTCGTCTACGTCGATTGACGTTGAAGAATCACGCACATGAAAAAGGGACGCCATTGGGTGTCCCTTTTTTGCCTTTGGGGCAAGCAGATCAATCAACGTTTCATGGCTTCACACTGGTTGCGCAGGTCCCCATCGCCGATGCTCGCACAGCTACTGCCCTGCTTCGCCTCGCAGAAGGCACGCTGATCACGATCCCCGATGCTGGCACATGAACCGCCTTTCTCTGCTTCGCAGGCCGTGCGCAAATCGTAATTGTCGATGGAAGAACAACTAGCGCCTTTCTTGGCGTCACAATAGGCGCGCTGGTCACGATCCTCGATACTGGCGCATGAACCGCCCCTCTCCGCTTCGCAGGCCGTGCGCAAATCGTAATTGTCGATGGAATAACAACTGCTGCCTTCCTGCGTGGCCTGGCAATAGTTGCGTTTGACAGGATCACTGATGCTGGCACAACTGGCGGAAACGTAACCGCTGAACAGCAACAACATCGCAAGAATCAATTTCATCTCACACTTCCTTGGGTTGCCAGGAAACAGCCTGGCACTGCTTGATCCGTTCGAAATGAGCGTCGCGACACGCCATCAAATTGACATCAATTTAAAGGAAAGTTCCCAACGGCACGCAAAGCCATGATTTGAGATTCGACCAAATTTGAAGTCTGAAAAACGCGTAGGAAAACACCCCTTGCGGCGAGGGGATTCATCCCCGATGGGCTACGAAGCGGCCCCAAACCAGCGAGCTCATTTCTCCAGATACGCCGCACGCCACGGATTACGAAGCCTGCCTCGCCGACGCCTCAACGCCGTCCTCAAATACCTCGACCTCATCGCCTGCACCAGCCTCCCCGATTACGCCGAGCACGACATCAACACCGTCACCAACATCGCCCGAATCATGGTCCAGGATGTCAGTGACGTGTTTCGGGTAATCGAGCAGCGAGGTTTCGAAGCGCCGACCTCATAACCAACACACTGCAAAAAGTGCCAACTTCATAAAAGCCCGGTCACCCAATCAGCGATAACGTCGTTGGCACTTCGGAATAATCATCTCCCGACTTCCGCGCCCCTTGTAAGACACGTCTGAACATCACCCACAGCGAACCCGCACCTCACTGTTCCGGCTTTAGTCGACGGTTACTCTTCAAACAAGAGTTCTCCATTCAATAAAGCAGAGCATCCATGGCCAACCACAGCTATATGAGCATTACTGGAAACCGACAAGGTCTGATCTCGGCCGGTTGCTCCGACACAAATTCGATCGGCAACAAATGCCAACTGGGTCACCTCGACGAAATCATGGTCCTGGCCTACTCCCACAACATGACTACCGACAATAACGGCGGCGTCACTGCCGACCGTGGCAAGCACTTACCGATCATGATCACCAAGAACATCGATAAATCCTCCCCCCTCCTGTCCTCCGCACTTCACGAACGCGAAGTGCTCGACTGCACCATTTTCTTCTACCGAACCTCTCCCGCTGGTACTCAGGACAAATACTTCAAAATCCACATCGCCGGTGCAAAAGTCGCCCACATCAACCTCCAGGTCCCCCACGCCATCCATTTGAACGACGCACAGCCACAGGAACTGGTGTCATTCACTTACCGAGAGATCAGTTGGACGCACATTCAGGCGGGCACCTGCGGCTACAGCACTTGGGGCAACGAGGATGAATGAGGATTCGTGTGACATTAACGATGTCACACGGGCTGCTGCTGATCTGGTCGCCTTCGGCTGCCAGATTGGCGCTACTCAGCTGTATGACAGTTTCAGTCAGCTCAGATTTGGCGAGTTCGTTTCGTCTTATGCGAATGAGATTATTCGGGCGGTGGATGAAGGTGTCATTAGTGCGAAGCAAGGGTTGCTGGCACTGAAAGATGAGTACGCTGACTTATCGGAAAAAGTATTGTTCTATGCGCAAAATGGCGTTGGTGTAGCGGCGGGATTAATGCAGGCACAAACAGGTACGATATTAATAGGGCAACGGAGAGGTATTAATCTGCCACTGGGGGTAGCGTACTACGCCCATGGCGTTAACAATATTTACGAGGGTCTAGGGAATATTTACAACGGCCCAGGCAAAGAAGGTATCACCGGCCCTACTAGACAGCTCTACCAAGTTTTTTTAGGAGAAAGCGATGGAAATATAAGTTATTACTCAGCCGACTTAAGCCTTTCTATCATTGGCATCTTTAGACTGACTCGCAAAACCGACTCAACCGAACTGTTTATTCGAGACCCGATAAACTATGAGCACGTCTACCATCAGATGGGAAAAGCGGCTTTAGCATTTGAAGCCCTGGTTAACTCATTTACAATAAAAAGCATGACAGACAAAGACGACACAAATAATCCAACATCAAATTAGTTGTATCACAATTCTGTACGCAACCAAAACCAAATAGAAATTATCACAAACGCTACCACACCTATAACACCCCGATAAAGATCGGTAAAACCGAATCCTTCACCAACAATCTGAGCGATGAATTGAACGATAACCTCAGCGCAAAACAATGCAGAAATAAAGATATAAAGATAACCGACAATCACTGGAGTTTTTTCTACCTTGGTATCTCGACCAAGCGACTCCGCAAGCTGTTCAACAAAGAAATAACGAAA
Source organism: Pseudomonas sp. NPDC087817 (assembly GCF_044742875.1). Taxonomy (NCBI): domain Bacteria; kingdom Pseudomonadati; phylum Pseudomonadota; class Gammaproteobacteria; order Pseudomonadales; family Pseudomonadaceae; genus Pseudomonas; species Pseudomonas sp. NPDC087817. The sequence goes on along the minus strand of NZ_JBIUVJ010000003.1, from coordinate 5,974 downwards.
ATTAACAAACAACATCCCCAAAAAAACAAAACCCAAAACAACCTTTTTGACAACTCCATCCAAAGGAAAAACCTTACCAAGGTTATGTACCATTAACGCACCATACAACGCACTGAGAAGAATAGTGAGGATAAAAAGACCAACAACTACACAAAACTCTCGAATCAACATATAGAGCCCACACTCACAAGACACACATCTCGAGAACTTCTACTCCCCCTCACGCCCTGCCAACTATAAAGAATATCTGTCATGCAATTCAAACATGCCAGAAGAACAATAGCTTCATGGATGCCGCGTCATCAGGTACCTGCTCAGAGCTTTCTTACAAAGCAATACTATCGAGCCTACAAACTTTTCCTTCCATCAAGAAATTACGCCCCCCAAAAGGAATCCCGCACTCCACGCTACTTGACGAATCTCCGCTACGGCGCAAAAAAACTACCTTGCGCATCTCGAAAATGGCTCTGGAATAGATAGTGTCAATTTGATAGCTTCAGCGCCGATTATCCTGCCACCGACCGCTGGATGAGCCTCGAATGACCAGATGACGCAGACGTGCTCAAAAGAAGTCATTCTGTCAGGCAGCCCCCTGCAAGTAATCCCGTCACCTTCATGACCCACCTCAAACCACTACGGACAGAAATGCCATGAAACTGTTGTACGCAGGCTCGGCCCTGCTTTTGATCGCAGGTTGCGCGCCAATGCCGCAATACGAACCCCCGGCCAACGGACCTCAAGCGCAGATTCGCAGTGAGATGGACGCATTGCTCAGCCGTCACAACTACATCGCCCTCAGCGCAGCGCCGACCATTGCCTGTAAGTACGGCAGATCAGTCCCGGTGACACCCGAGCGACAATTATTTTCGGTCAGAGGGGGATATCCAACGGAGCATCAGGGTTTTCGAGCCATTGAGGCCGGCAAGCCGATCCGCCTGGTGCTTGAGGGTGCGGCCACAGCGCAACGCAGGTGCTCGGTCGAATTTGTCACCGAGTTCAAGCCGGGCGCACGATATGTGGTCAAAGGTGGAATCAGCGATGGCCCGACTGTCATCAGTAGCTGCCAGATCAACATCGTTGATCTGGATTCCGGAGCTCGACTGGTTCTGGCTGAGCAGACACCGGCCAACAACTGTGCTCTGGATCGGTTAAGCATGCCAACGCCCTGAGGGCGCTGTCATCGAATCCGCATGAAGCGGCCATCCGCCGCTTCTGGCATCGGTCAGTAATCAGAAGTTGGCGGGCGTATTCGCACTAATAATCTCAGCCTCATCCGCTCCAATATTCCGAAACTTATGCGGCAACGTCGTCGGAAAGTAATACCCATCCCCCGCATTCAAAACACTCACCGACCCATCCACGGTCAACTCAACCGTCCCACGCGTCACCAGCCCGCACTCCTCACCTTCCGCATGCACAATCGGCTCTTCCCCGGAACTCGCACCTGGGGCGTATTGCTCGCGCAGCAAGCGCATCTGGCGGCTTGGCACCGAGGCGCCGATCAGTAGCAGACGCAGGCCATGGCGGCCAAGATCGGGCTGTTCGTTGGCACGGAAGACGTATTGATGCTCGCGCGGCGGCTGGTCGAAGGTGAAGAAGTCGGCCAGGGACATCGGGATGCCTTCGAGCAGCTTTTTCAGGGAGCTGACCGAGGGACTGACGCGATTCTGTTCGATCAGGGAAATGGTGGCATTGGTCACGCCGCTACGCCGGGCCAGCTCGCGCTGGGAGAGTTTGTAGCTTTCGCGTACTAGTTTGAGTCGAGAACCCGTATCCATGACAGCCTTATGTTGAGGTACTTAAGGGTAATGGGGGTGGGTGGCGGGTGACGCGCCGAGGGCGCGGATCACGTTGCTCCCGTGTCCCGGAACCGTGAAAGGCGGCTATTAAATCACGTTTGCTGATGTTGCTCAGCAGGTTCGATGGACGGTGGATCAAATGAGCCTGCCGGTGGTAATTCCGGGCTGAATACAAAACCTGTGGGAGCTGGCTTGCCAGCGATTGGGTGGCACATTCAACATTACTTTTTGCTGATTGACCGCCATCGCTGGCAAGCCAGACTCCCACAGGGTTTGTGGTGTTTCTGGAGAAGTGATGGTGCCCGGGCTGGCCTCATCGCGAGCAGGCTCACTCCTACAGTTTGAGCTTTGGTGTCAGGTAAAAAACCGGCGGGGTCTTGGGGGCCGCCGCCGGGGAGGTAACCTAGATGCCGAAGCGGTCGCGTAGCGAGTAGTAGACGGCGCCGAGGGCTGTCAGCGGTGCGGAGAACGTGCGGCCGCCGAGCATCGGCATGTGCGGCAACGAGGCGAACGCATCGAAGCGTTCGGCGTCGCCGCGGATCATTTCCGAGATCAGTTTGCCGGCCAGGTGCGAGCAGGTGACGCCGTGGCCGCTGTAGCCTTGCATGTAGTAGGCGTTTTTCTCGATGCGGCCGAATTGCGGCATGCGTGACATGGTCAGCAGGAAGTTGCCGGTCCAGCGGTAGTCGATTTTGACGTCTTTGAGCTGCGGGAAAGTCTTGAGAATCTTCGGGCGGATCAGTTGTTCGATGTCGTCCGGCTCACGCGCACCGTAGACCACGCCGCCGCCGTACAGCAGGCGGTTGTCGGCAGTCAGACGGTAGTAGTCGAGCAGATAGTTGCAGTCTTCGACGCAGTAGTTGTTGGTGATCAGGCTGCGCGCCTGTTTTTCAGTCAACGGTTCGGTGACGACGATCTGCGAGCCGCACGGCATGCTTTTCGCGGTCACGCGGTTGTCGAGGCCTTGCGGCAGATAAGCGTTGCCGGCGATCAGCAGGTACTTGGCGCGTACCAGGCCTTTGGCGGTGCGGATGACATTCGGCTCGCCGTAGGTGATTTCCACCGCTGCCGATTGCTCGTAGATCTTGCCGCCCAGACGCGTGATCGCGGCGGCTTCACCGAGGGCCAGGTTCAACGGGTGAACGTGGCCGCCCTGCATGTCCAGCAAGCCGCCGACGTAGGCATCGGAACCGACTTCACGACGAATATCCGCAGCGTCAAGCATCTTCAGATTGCGGTTGCCGTAACGTTCCCAGCTGCGCTTTTGCTCTGCCAGACCGTTGAGTTGTTTCTTGTTCATCGCTGCGAAGATACCGCCCGGGCGGTAGTCGCATTTGATGTCGTAGTCCTTGATGCGCGAACGGATGATGTCGGCGCCTTCGAAGATCATGCTGCCGAGGATTTCCGCAGTTTTGTCGCCGTAGCGTTCTTCGATCACATCGACGTCGCGACTGTAGGAGTTGACCAGTTGGCCGCCGTTGCGACCGCTGGCGCCGTAGCCGACTTTTGCCGCTTCCAGTACGGTCACCTTGTAGCCGGCTTCGGTCAGGAACAGCGCCGAGGACAGACCGGTGTAGCCGGCGCCGATGATGCAGACGTCGCACTCGACCGACTCTTCAAGAGTCGGGAAGTCGATGACTTCGTTGCGGGTGGCGGCGTAGTAGCTGTTGACGTGTTGTTGTTTCATTTTATTGTTCTCCGAGGGTCGCCGGTTAAAGCGACCACCGTTGTAAAAGAGTTAGAGCTTGATCCAGGTCGCTTTCAGCTCGGTGTACTTGTCGAACGCGTGCAGCGATTTGTCGCGACCGTTGCCCGACTGTTTGAAGCCACCGAACGGCGCGGTCATGTCGCCGCCGTCGTATTGGTTGACCCACACGCTGCCGGCGCGCAAACCGCGAGCGAAGGTGTGCGCTTTGCTCAGGTTGCTGGTCCAGACACCGGCGGCGAGGCCGAAGATGCTGTCGTTGGCGATCTGCAGCGCTTCTTCAGCGGTGTCGAAGGTGATCAGCGACAGCACCGGGCCGAAGATTTCTTCGCGGGCGATGGTCATCGCATTGGTCACGCCGTCGAAGATCGCCGGTTGCACATAAAGGCCACCGGTTTCTTCGAGGGTACGTTGGCCACCAGCGATCAGCTCGGCGCCCTCCTCACGTCCGATGCTGATGTAGCGCAGCACGTTGTCCAGTTGACGCTGATCGACCACGGCACCCACGGTGGTCGCCGGGTCCAGTGCGTGACCCGGCTTCCACGCTTGCAGTGCTTCCACCAGCAACGGGATGAACTGCTCGCGGATCGAACGCTCGACCAGCAGACGCGAACCGGCGGTGCACACTTCGCCCTGGTTGAAGGCGATGGCGCCGGCGGCGGCCTGGGCTGCTGCGCGCAAGTCCGGTGCGTCGGCAAACACCACGTTCGGGCTCTTGCCCCCGGCTTCGAGCCAGACGCGTTTCATGTTGCTTTGGCCGGCATAAATCATCAGCTGTTTGGCAATCGCCGTGGAGCCGGTGAAGGCCAGCACGTCGACGTCCATGTGCAACGCCAACGCCTTGCCGACGGTGTGACCGAAGCCTGGCAGAACGTTGAACACGCCTTTTGGAATGCCGGCATCCAACGCCAACTGCGCGATGCGGATGGCGGTCAGCGGCGACTTTTCCGAAGGTTTGAGAATGAACGAGTTGCCAGCTGCCAACGCTGGAGCGAATTTCCAGCTGGCCATGATCAACGGGAAGTTCCACGGCACGATGGCCGCGACGACACCGGAAGGCTCGCGAGTGACGAGGCCGAGTTGATCGTGCGGGGTGGCCGCCACTTCGTCGTAGATCTTGTCGATGGCTTCGGCGCTCCAGCGGATCGCGTTGGCGGTCGCCGGGATGTCGATGCTCATCGAGTCGCTGATCGGTTTGCCCATGTCGAGGGTTTCCAGCAGCGCCAGTTCTTCCTGGTTCTGGAGGATCAGATCGGCGAAGCGGATCAGGATGCGTTTGCGCTCGGCCGGGGCTTTTTTTGCCCACACGCCGGACTCGAAAGACTGGCGCGCGACTTCCACGGCGAGGTCGGCGTCGGCTTCGTCGGTGCTGGCCACGGAGGCGAGGAAACGGCCGTCAACGGGGCTCAGGCATTCGAAGGTGTCGCCGCTGATCGCCGGGCGGTATTCGCCGTTGATAAAGGCGCGGGATTCGATGGTCAGGGACTGGAAGCGTTGTTCCCAGTCGTTGCGGGTTGTAGTCATTGTTGTGGCTCGACAAGGGGTTGGTGAGCAGCGGACGAACGCCGCCGATCAAAATCTGGTAACCGATCCCCTGTAGGAGTGAGCCTGCTCGCGATAGCGGTGGATCAGTCACCATCACTTTTGAATGTGGCGACGCTATCGCGAGCAGGCTCACTCCTACAGAGAATGGTGCTGGGCTTTAAACGGTATGCAGATACCAGTTGTACTCAAGGTCAGAGATCGAGTTCTCGAACTCGGCCAGCTCGCTTTCTTTACAAGCGACGAACACGTCGATGTACAGAGGGTCGATGTAGCGGGCCATGACTTCGCTGTCGTCCAGTTCGCGCAGTGCATCGCGCAGGTTGTTCGGCAGGCTCTGCTCGTTCTGCTCGTAGCTGTTGCCTTCCACCGGGGCGCCCGGCTCGATCTGATTGGTCAGACCGTGGTGAATACCGGCCAGTACCGATGCCATCAACAGGTACGGGTTGGCGTCGGCACCGGCAACACGATGCTCGATGCGCACGGCGTCGGCGGAACCGGTCGGTACGCGCACGGCCACGGTGCGGTTGTCGATGCCCCAGCTCGGCGAGTTCGGCACGTAGAACTGTGCGCCGAAACGACGGTACGAGTTGACGTTCGGGCACAGGAACGCCATTTGCGCAGGCAGGGTCTCCAGCACACCGCCGATCGCGTGACGCAGCGCGGCGTTCTGCTCGGGATCCTCGCTGGCAAAGATGTTGTTGCCTTCTTTGTCCAGAATCGAAATGTGTACGTGCAGACCGTTGCCCGCCTGGCCCGGATACGGCTTGGCCATGAAGGTGGTATCCATCTCGTGGTCGTAGGCGATGTTTTTCACCAAACGCTTGAGCAGGACCGCGTAGTCGCACGCCTTGATCGGGTCAGAGACGTGATGCAGGTTGACTTCGAATTGCGCCGGGGCGCTTTCCTTGACGATGGCGTCAGCCGG